>JARXKP010000125.1 GCA_030271615.1 Pseudomonadota bacterium | reverse complement strand
CGCATGCCGCGGTCTTCGGTGAATTTCTCGCGCGGCAGGATCTTGCCGCGGGCCACGCCGGTGAGATCGGGCACCAGGCATTCGATCTCGGTCACGCGACGTTCGTTGAACCAGTTCTCGAGGTCGCTGAATGTGAAGTTTTCTCGGGCCACCATGGGTGTCACCTCAGGGTCTTGGGCGTCCCCGTTGTGCGGGGGCGCCGGTGTTGTTTCTGGAAGGCCATCGGTCGATGGGCCGACTCCGCTGTCGCTGTCTTGGGCTGAACCCGTCGTCCGCGCGGGAACTTCGGTTTCTGTCAGTGTGTCCCGTCGGGGCCTCGGTGTCGATCGCGAAAGTTGCCGCATGCCAGGCCGAACGCTTCGAACAAGCGGGTCGAGACCGGATTCAGGTGCGCCTCCCACTCGGGGTGCCACTGCAAGCCGAGCACGAAACCCGTCGGCTGCGCAGAGGAAAACGCTTCGATCAGTCCGTCAGGCGCGCGGGCTTCGACGCGCAGCGCGGAGGCCAGACGTCGAACACCTTGGCCGTGCACGGAATTGACCTCGATGGTGGCCCGCTGGAACAGCCCCGCGAGGAAACCATTCGCTTCGAGCTCGACCTGATGGGCGGGCCCGTACACCACCGACGGCGAGCCACTGGCAGCGCCGCGATGGTCGAGGTAGCCGTCGATCTCGTGCACGGCCTGGAACAGGCTGCCGCCCAGCGCGACATTGACCTCCTGGAATCCGCGGCAGATCGCCATCAGCGGGATGCCGCGCGCGATCACTTCGGGGATCAGCGCGAGCGTCGCGGCATCACGGGCCGTGTCCAACGGGAGGGAAGTGTCGTGGACCGGCTCGCCGAAATGGCTCGGGTGGACATTCGACGACGAGCCGGTCAGCAGCACGCCGTCGGCAATGTCGAGCAGGCCGTCGAGTTCGTCAGGGCCGTCGATGGTCGTGAACAGCAGCGGCAGGCAGCCCGCCAGTCGGACGGCGTCGGTGTATTTCTTTCCGACGGTGTGGTGGGGATGGTCGCCGAGCATGCGATGGCACGCAGGAACAAGGACGATGGGTTTGTGCTTCATGGGTATGGGAGGCAGGGAGTGCGGCGATCGCCGGGTGTCTGTCGCTACAGCGTGCAATGACTGTGCCCGTGATTCAGGTTCACAGCAGATCCTTCAATCGGTGATAGGCCATGCCTGCGACCAGTGTCGGCATGCGCAACAGTTTTCCGCCGGGGAATGCACGGTGCCGGATGCGGCTGAAGGTGTCGAAGCGGCGTGCGTCTCCGTCGATCGCCTCGGCCACCAGCTTGCCGGCGATACCGGTCAGCGCCAGGCCATGGCCCGAGAAGCCCTGCAGGTAGTAGACGTTCGAAAGACCCGCACCCGAGCCGGGCTGTCGATCCGACAGGCGTCCGAAATCGGGGGCCCGGTTCATCGAGATGTCGACGAAACCACCCCAGGCGAACTCGACACGCGTGGCCGCCAACTGCGGAAAGGTATGCGCCATGCGCCGCTGCATGCTGGCCGCCAGGTTCATCGGCGTGGCGGTGCTGTAACTCACGCGGCCGCCATAGAGCATGCGGTGCCGAGGCGACGACGTGCCTGCTGGCGAACCAGCCGTCTCCACGCCGGCCGCCTTGACGGTGCGAAAGTAGTCGAGCACGAAGTTCGTGTCGCAGACCGCCGCGCCCGAGGGAATCAGCGCATGCGCCAGTTCGGGAGCCAGCACTTCGGAGGCGACGATGTAGGTCCCGACCGGCATGATCCGCGACTCCAGCACCGGGGCCACGCCCTGCAGGTAGACGTTGCCGGCCAGCAGCACATGCGAAGCGCGCACGCTGAAGCCGGCCGCCCGCACCCGCACCCGACCGCCCGGTGTGGTGGCCGGTTCGAGCCCCGTGACGGGCGAGTCTTCAAAGATGCGCACACCGAGTCCGGCTGCCCCGTGCGCAAGCCCCAGGCTGTACTTCAACGGATGCAGGTGCCCGGACAGCGGGTCGTGGAGACCGCTGTGGAAGCGCGGGCTGCTGATCCACTCGGACAACTGCGACGGCTCGATCCACTGCGTGTCGTAGCCGTAGTGGGCTTGCATGCGACCTTGCCAGTCCCGCAACTCCCGCGCCTTGCGAGCGTTCACCGCCACGCTCAGGTAGCCGGCGTGCCAGTCGCAATCGATGTGAAACCGTTCGCAGCGCTGCCGTATGAGCGCCAGCGCCTCGATCGACATCGACCACACCCGCCGCGCCTCGTCCAGGCCGAGCTGCGCTTCGATCGTGTCCTGTTCGCAGGCAAGGCCGACCAGCGCCTGTCCGCCGTTGCGTCCCGAGGCACCCCAGCCGACCTGCTTGGCTTCGAGCAGCACCACCTGGTATCCGCGATCGGCCAATTCGATGGCGGCCGACAAGCCGGCCAGACCGCCGCCGACGATCGCGACATCGCAGTCGATATCCCCATCGAGCGCAGGAGCAGGCGCAGGCCGTTGCACCGTGGCGTTGTAGTAGGAGTCGCGAGCCAGATCGCGGTCCGTTTTGAGGAAACTCATGAGGAAACTCGTGGCTCGGAGGTGCGGGGCAGCGGGTGAACCTGCCGCCCGATCTCAGGCGGCTCGCCGGATGGCGTCGGCCAGCGTGCCGACGATCTGCTCGATGTGCCGCGCCTCGATGATCAGCGGCGGAGAGAGCGCGACCGTGTCTCCGGTGGTGCGCACCAGAACGCCCTGTTCCCAGCAATCGAGAAACACCTGGAAGGCGCGCTTGCCGGGCTCGCCGGCGATCGGTGCCAACTCGATGCCGGCCACCAGCCCGATGTTGCGGATGTCGATGACGTTGGGCAGGCCGGCCAGCGAGTGCACCGCGCTTTCGAACGTCGGGGCCATGTCGCGAGCCCGGGTCAGCAAGCCGTCTTCGGCATAGGTGTCGAGTGTGGCGAGCGACGCGGCGCAGGCCAGCGGATGGCCTGAGTAGGTGTAGCCGTGGAAGAACTCGACGAGGTGTTCCGGCCCGTTCATGAAGGCATCGTGGACGAATCGCTTCGCGAACACCGCGCCCATGGGAACGCAGCCGTTGGTGAGGCCCTTGGCCACCGTCATCAGATCGGGGGTCACGCCGAAATGGCTGGCCGCAAACGGGGCGCCGAGGCGACCGAAGCCGGTGATGACCTCGTCGAAGATCAGCAGGATGCCGTGCTGATCGCAGATCGAGCGAAGGCGTTGCAGGTAGCCTTTCGGCGGCACCAGCACGCCGGTCGATCCGGCGACCGGCTCGACGATGACGGCCGCGATGGTCGATGCGTCGTGCAGCGCGATCAGGCGCTCGAGGTCGTCGGCCAGTTCAACACCGTACTCGGGCTGGCCCTTCGAGTACGCGTTGCGAGCCAGATCGTGGGTGTGCCGGATGTGATCGACGCCGCCGAGCATCGGCCCGAACATCCTGCGATTGGCGACCATGCCACCCACCGAGATGCCGCCGAAGTTGACGCCGTGATAGCCGCGCTCCCGGCCGATCAAGCGAGTGCGCTGACCTTCGCCGCGAACACGGTGGTAGCCGATCGCCATCTTCAGCGCGGTCTCGACGGACTCGGAACCCGAGTTGGTGAAAAAGACCTTGTCGAGCCCTTCCGGCGTCAATTCGACCAGCCGCTGCGCCAACTCGAAGACCTTCGGGTGGCCCATTTGAAACGGCGGCGCGAAATCGAGCTCGGCGGCCTGCTTTTGAATAGCCTCGGTGATGCGCGGGCGCGCATGGCCGGCGTTGACGCACCAAAGGCCGGCGATGCCGTCGAGAACCTGACGGCCTTCGAGTGTGCTGAAGTGCATCCCCGAAGCGCCCGAGATCATGCGCGGCGCCGCCTTGAACTGCCGGTTGGCCGTGAAAGGCATCCAGTACGCATCGAGGTTTTTCTGCATCGTGATGTCCTTCCCGGGAGCCGCAGCACAGACGATCTCCACCATTTCAGTTTAGTGTCGGATCGACGAAATTTGCTTGCGCAGTGAATCAGGAGAGGCCCTCGTAGACGCAATAATTGAGCGTTCGAATGAGGATTTCTGAAAAATCATGCGAAAACAGAGCAGAGATGCGAAATTGGACACCATCGATCGCGCCTTGCTGGAGGTGCTGCAGATCGACGCCAGGCTGACCAATCAAGAGCTCGCCGAGCGCGTCCACCTGTCACCCTCGGCCTGCCTGCGCCGGGTCAAGGCGCTGGAAGAAAAGGGCGTCATCGCAGGGTACGTGGCGCTGATCGATCCGAAGACCGTCGGGCGGCATGGCACCAGCTACACCATCGTGAACCTCGAGAAGCTGACCCGGTCGACGATGGAGGTCTTCGAGCAGGCCATACGTGACGTGCCCGAAATCCACGACTGCTTCTATGTGGCCGGCACCAACGACTACCTGCTGCGCTTCACGTACCGCGATGCAGAGGATCTGGAGCATTTCCACAGCCATGTGCTGTCCAGCCTGCCAGGCGTGACCCGCTCGAACTCGATGCTGGTGTTGCGCACGGTGAAGAAGACCACCGCCCTGCCGATCGATTAACGCGGCCGTGGCCTGTGATTCAGGCCGGAGAGTCGTTCGCGATCCGTCCGCACAGATAGGTCCAGACGAAATTCGCCGCCGCATTGCTTGTCAGTTCGGCGTGGTCGTACGCCGGCGCCACCTCGACGCAGTCCATGCCGACGAAGGGCAGGTCGGCCAGTTCCTCCAGCAGGCTGAGCACCTGGTTGGTCGTCAGGCCGCCGGGCTCAGGCGTACCGGTGCCGGGCGCGAAGGCGGGGTCGAGGCAATCGATGTCGAGGCTCAGGTAGACCGGCGGGTGTCCGTGCCGCGCCATCCGAGAGCGGATGGCGCCCAGCACCGCCGCCAGTTGCTGCGGGCTCTCCAGACCGCGCAGGTCGCGGGCGGTGAAGATCTGGCCGCCCTGATCGCGCACGTACTCGCGCGCGGTTCGCTCGCCTGCGGAACGAATGCCGACCTGCGTGAAGCACTCGGGAATCACCAGACCCTCCTGTATCGCCTCATGGACCCAGGTGCCGTGGCCGCTGGGCTCGCCGAAGTGGTCGGTCCAGGTATCGCAGTGCGCATCGAGATGCACCACCGCCAGCGGACGACCCAGCCAAGCCTTGTAGGCGCGCAGCAAGGGCAGGGTGATCGAGTGGTCGCCGCCCAGCCAGACCATGTGGTGCGCGCGTATCAGCGGTTCGACCAGCGGCGTCATCGCTGCGCGCATGCGCTCGAGACTGGTGTTCGGCAAGGACAAGTCACCCACGTCGACAAGCTGCCCGATCGGTGACACGTCGAAAAGCGGGTGGATGCCATCGCACAGCATGTGGCTGGCCTGCCGGATGCTCCGTGGCCCGAACCTCGCACCCGGCCGATGGGTCACCGAGCCGTCCCACGCGACGCCGGCAACCGCATAACGCGAGCCGGCATCTGCCGCGGGCGCTTTCAGGAAAGTGTTGTTCGACAGGAATGCGAAAGAGGTCATGGCGAGCCCATGTCGTGATCGACGCTCGATCATACGAATCTGCCCGGGTATGCTCCATCTTGTTGCGGTGCAGCACAAATTCTCAAATGGCAAAATCTCTTACCGCATCATGAAATCAAATCCTTAAGCCTTTGATTTGATTGCGTAAAAAATTTAGTCTTATATAAGACATAAGTCTTTTCTTTTTGCGCGTTCACCCGTATTCTTCGTCCTTGATCTGATGTTTTTCTCTCGCTTGATTTGATCTCACGCCTTCATTTGGAGCTACACACATGACCTCACTCACCCGCGAACAGCAAGTTGCCGCCCTCGAAAAAGACTGGGCGGAAAACCCCCGTTGGAAAGGCATCAAGCGCAGCTACTCAGCCGCCGATGTCGTGCGTTTGCGCGGGTCGGTTCAGGTCGAGCACACATTGGCCAAGCGTGGCGCCGCCAAGCTGTGGGATCTGCTGCACAACGAGCCTTTCGTCAATACGCTGGGCGCGCTGACCGGTAACCAGGCGATGCAGCAAGTCAAGGCCGGCCTGAAGGCCATCTACCTGTCTGGCTGGCAAGTCGCAGGCGACGCCAACCTGGCCGGCGAGATGTACCCGGACCAATCTCTGTACCCAGCGAACTCGGTGCCGATGGTCGTCAAGCGCATCAACAACACGTTCACCCGTGCCGACCAGATCCAATGGTCGGAAGGAAAGAATGACACCGATTTCTTCGCACCGATCATTGCCGATGCCGAAGCCGGTTTCGGTGGCGTGCTGAACGCTTTCGAACTGATGAAGTCGATGATCGACGCAGGCGCATCCGGCGTGCACTTCGAAGACCAGCTCGCCTCGGTCAAGAAATGCGGCCACATGGGTGGCAAGGTGCTGGTGCCGACGCGTGAAGCGGTGGCCAAGCTGCAAGCCGCTCGCCTGGCTGCCGACGTGTCGGGAACGACCACGCTGGTGATCGCCCGCACCGACGCCGAAGCCGCCGACCTGGTGACCAGCGACGTCGACGAAAACGACAAGCCATTCATGACCGGCGAACGCACGGTCGAAGGCTTCTACCGCAGCAAGGCGGGCCTGGAGCAGGCCATTTCGCGCGGTCTGGCCTACGCGGAAGTGGCCGACATCGTCTGGTGCGAAACCGGCAAGCCCGACCTGGATTACGCCAAGCGGTTCGCCGATGCGATTCACGCCAAGTTCCCAGGCAAGCTGCTGGCCTACAACTGCTCGCCATCGTTCAACTGGAAGAAGAACCTCGACGATGCGACGATCGCCAAGTTTCAGCATGAACTCGGCAAGATGGGCTACAAGTTCCAGTTCATCACGCTGGCTGGCTTCCACAGCCTGAACTACTCGATGTTCAACCTGGCCTACGGCTACGCGCGCAACAACATGACCGCCTTCGTCGAGTTGCAACAGGCCGAGTTCGCCGCTGCTGACCGTGGTTTCACCGCCGTCAAGCATCAGCGCGAAGTGGGCACCGGTTACTTCGATGCCGTCACGACGACGATCGAAGCGCTGGCCTCGACGGGCGCGCTGAAAGGCTCGACCGAAGACGAACAATTCTTCGACAAGAACGAGCACTGATCTCGGCTTCGCTGCATCGGCCGCCGCAGCGGTCGGTGCAGTGATCAGCCCACGGCCCGAAGGTCCCGTACCGTCGGGCTTTTTTTGTGCTTGTTCTTGATGCCTGTCAGCCGGCTCGTGCAGCGGGGCCGTTAAGCTGCCGCTGCGGAACCGCTAGTACGCTGCGGTGTACCTGCGAAATCGAACCGCTGTCGCCTTGAACCCGAACTATCGACCTCCCATCCTGCGCTGCACGTTGTCGGCACGCCCATCGAAGCGCAGCGTGTCTCTGCAATGGCTCTGCGTGCTGGCAGTGATCGCCTGGCTCGTCAGCATGCCGGTTCATGCCCAGACCGTTCAGGCGAGCCCTCACATCGACGATCTCACCTGGACCGAGGTGCGTGATGCGCTGAAGGCCGGCAAGACGACGGTGATCATCCCGGTGGGAGGAACCGAGCAAAGCGGCCCGCACATGGCCTTGGGCAAGCACAACGTGCGTGTCAAGGTACTGGCAGAGCGCATCGCGCTGGCGCTCGGCAATGCCTTGGTCGCCCCGGTGGTCGCCTATGTGCCTGAAGGTCGCATCGCTCCACCGACCCAGCACATGCGCTTCGTCGGCACCGTGTCGATCCCGGACGACGCCTTCAAGGCCGTCGTCGACGGCGCGGCACGCAGCTTCCGGCAGCACGGCTTCACCGACGTGGTGCTGATCGGCGATCACGGCGGTTACCAGTCGCTGCTCGAAGCGGTGGCCGCGCGTCTAAATCGCGAATGGGCCGGGTCGAAGTCGCATGTGCATTTCATGCGTGACTACTACGACGCGGCGCAGACGCCCTTCACTCAGTCACTGCGCGATCATGGGCTCGGCGAGGCCCAGATCGGCACCCACGCCGGTGCGGCGGACACGTCCTTGATGCTGGCGACCAACGCAAATCTGGTCCGCCTTGATCAGATGAAAACAGACCGCGATGCGGCGACAGCGAAGGCTCTCGGCGTGAGCGGTGACCCGAGACCTTCCAGTCCGGCCCTGGGCCAGCTGGGCGTGGACCTGATCGTTTCACGCACCGTGACGGCCATCCGCAAGGCCGTCGCACAGCCTCGCTGACCCCCCTTCTTCTCTTCTTTCCCACACTCTCGATGCAACGCTTCCCCAGTCACACTCTTCTGCTTCGTCGACTGTTGCCAGGACTCATCGCTCTCTGCGCTGCCGGCGGCATCTGTTCGCAAACGCCGAAGCCCTCGCCGTCAGCGAACGCGACACCGGCGCTCTTGTATCCCGGCATGCCCCCAGTGGTCGATCGGCACAACCTGTACAGCGAGACCGTGGCCGGGCGGATGAGTCCGGCAGTGGCTGGCGCGCTGGAGCGCGTCTACGTGCCGAACCGCGCGGCCAACACGGTGTCGGTGATCGATCCGAACACGCTCAAGGTTGTCGACACCTTCAAGGTCGGTGTGAATCCGCAGCATGTGGTGCCTTCGTGGGATCTGCACACGCTGTGGGTCGCGAACAACGCCGAGCGTCGAACCTCCGGCAGTCTGACTCCGATCGACCCGTTGACCGGCAAGCCCGGCACATCGATCGCGGTGGACGACCCCTACAACATGTACTGGACGCCCGACGGCCAGCACGCCATCGTGGTGGCCGAAGCCTACAAGCGGCTGGACTTCCGTGATCCGCACACGATGGCGTTGCAGTATTCGATCGATACGCCCGACTGCATGGGTATCAACCACGCCGATTTTTCGATCGACGGTCGAACCGTCTTCTTCACCTGCGAATTCAACGGCGCGCTGACGAAGATCGACCTGATCGACAAGCGGGTGGTCGGCACGCTGAAATTGAGCCCGTACTACGCGCGTCCCGACGTGCTGTCGGTACTCGCACAGCCCGGCAAGAAGCCGCGCAAGATTCCTGATCCGTCGCAACTCGGGGCCGAGATCTGCACCACACCCGGCATGCCCCAGGACGTGCGAGCCTCACCGGACGGCACCTTGTTCTTCGTGGCCGACATGATGGCCGACGGCGTGCATGTGGTGGACGGCGCCGCGCTCAAGCAGGTCGGCTTCATCCCCACCGGTGTCGGCGCACACGGTCTGTATCCCAGCCGAGACGGCAAGCTGCTCTACGTGGCAAACCGCGGCAGCAACAGCGTTCGTGGAACACGCCTGGGCAAGGGCAGTGTGACGGTGATCGACTTCGCAACGCACAAGGTCGTGCAGACCTGGCCTGTGCCGGGCGGCGGCAGCCCGGACATGGGCAATGTCAGCGCCGATGGCAAGCACCTGTGGCTGTCGGGCCGCTTCGACAACGTCGTGTATCGCTTCGACACGAGCAGCGGTGCGGTCGACACCATCAAGGTCGGCCAGGAGCCGCACGGGCTCACGGTCTGGCCGCAACCCGGCCGCTATTCACTGGGCCACACCGGCAACCTGCGCTGAGAGCTCAGCGCGCCGAGGCCTTGGCCGCGCGGCGTGGTGGCGCTGCCCTCCTGGTTTCGGATCAGCCGGTTCACCTCGACAACG
>JARXKP010000124.1 GCA_030271615.1 Pseudomonadota bacterium | reverse complement strand
GACGCACAAGCTGCTGGCCGGCATCAGCCAGGCCTCGCAGGTGCTGGTGCAGGACGCCGTCGACCGCAAGCTCGACCGCCACCTGTTCAACGAGGCGTACCTGATGCACACCAGCACCAGCCCGCAGTACGCGATCATCGCGAGCTGCGACGTGGCGGCGGCGATGATGGAAGCGCCGGGCGGTCCCGCGCTGGTCGAGGAAAGCATCGCCGAAGCGCTCGACTTCCGACGCGCGATGCGCAAGGTCGACAAGGAGTTCGGCCGCGACTGGTGGTTCAAGGTGTGGGGTCCGGACAAGCTGTGCTCCGAAGGCATCGGCAAGAGCGCCGACTGGGTGCTGAAGGCCGGCGAGAAGTGGCACGGCTTCGGCAATCTGGCCGAAGGCTTCAACCTGCTCGATCCGATCAAGAGCACCGTCATCACGCCGGGTCTCGACATGTCGGGCAAGTTCGCGAAGACCGGCATCCCTGCCAGCATCGTCACCAAGTACCTCGCCGAGCACGGCATCGTGGTCGAGAAGACCGGGCTGTACTCCTTCTTCATCATGTTCACGATCGGCATCACCAAGGGCCGCTGGAACACGATGGTCACCGCGCTGCAGCAGTTCAAGGACGACTACGACCGCAACCTGCCGATGTGGAAGATGCTGCCGGAGTTCGTCGCCAAGCAACCGCGCTACGAGCGCATGGGCCTGGCCGACCTGTGCCAGAGCATCCACGCGATGTACGCCAAGGGCGACATCGCTCGGCTGACCACCGAGATGTACCTGTCTGATCTGCAACCCGCGATGAAGCCGAGCGACGCCTATGCCTGCATCGCGCACCGCAAGACCGAGCGGGTCGAGATCGAGTCGCTCGAAGGGCGTATCACGACGACCCTGCTGACGCCGTACCCACCGGGCATTCCGCTGCTGGTTCCGGGCGAGGTGTTCAACAAGAAGATCGTCGACTACCTGCGCTTCACGCGCGATTTCAACGCCGCGTTTCCCGGCTTCGATACCGACGTGCACGGCCTGGTCGAGGAAGACCTGGAAGGCGGCAAGCGCTACGGAGTCGACTGCGTACGGCAGGAGTGAACCCGTTCCGGCCCGGGGCGGGCGCCCCGTCGTGATTCCCCTCAGGAGGTCCTCGTGTTCACCTATGTCTGTCTCGGCACCAACGACCTGCCACGGGCGGTGGCCTTCCATGACCCGGTGATGGCTGCGCTCGGGCACCAGCGCTGCGACACCGCGAGCGAGCCCGACTGGGACGGCTGGGTCGGCTGGGGCACCTACCTGGACGAGGGCCGGATCGAGATCGCGCTGTGGTTGTGCGAGCCGTTCAACGGCGAGCCCGCCAGCGTCGGCAACGGAACGATGGTGGCGTTCGCGGCTTCATCGTGGGATCAGGTGCAGGCGTTTCACCGCGAGGCGCTGATGCATGGCGGAACGTCCGAAGGCGAGCCCGGGCTGCGCGCGCACTACGGGCCGGATTTCTATGCGGCGTATGTGCGCGACCCCGACGGCAACAAGCTCGCGGCGGTGTGCCGCGGCATCCGGACTCCGGACTGAGCCGGCGAAAAGGCCCGAGGGGCTGAATCGATTCCGGACTGCGCACTGAGGGTCATCGAACCGTCACCGAACATTCATAAGCTCTGCGAACGGCGGGGATCGGTGCGACGCATTCGACCCCACTCGGTGGATCACGCTGCGAGCGCGCACCTCCGCCACGACAACCTCAGTCAAGGACGCACCTTCATGAACAAGCTTTTCGTTGCCGCCGCATTGCTGGCCGGCACTTCGATGGTCTCGATGTCTGCGCTGGCCACCGACCGCGCCGACGACGACCGCGATGGCGCCAGGCCGCTCACCATCGCCGTTTTCGGCGACTGGCCCTACAACCAGAACCTGCTGACCAACGCGCCGCTGCTGACGAAGTCGGTCAACGCCGATCGCAGCGTCAGCCTCGTGCTGCACGTGGGCGACATCCACTCGGGCAGCATGCCTTGCACCAGTGCCGGCATCCTGCCGCCGATCCCGACCTCGAACCCCGGCTGGAACCAGAGCGTTTACTTCCAGTTCCAGCAGTTCAACGCGCCGGTGGTCTACACCCCGGGCGACAACGAGTGGACCGATTGCCACAAGAGCAAGGAAAAGAGCGCGGGCGATCCGCTGAAGGAACTCGCCAGCGTGCGCAGCCTGTTCTTCGCGAAACCCGGTCACAGCCTGGGCGGTACCGACAAGCGCCTGCTGAGCCAGTCTCAGGTCGTCGACACGGCCCACCCGACCGATGCCCAGTTCGTCGAGAACGTGATGTGGGAAGACTCGCGCGTGGTGTTCGCGACGCTGAACATGCCGGGCTCGAACAACGATGGTCTGGCCTGGACCGGCACCTTCAACAACCCGAGTGCGCAGGCCCAGGAGGTGCTGGAGCGTACCGACGCCGACCTGCGCTGGCTGAAGGCCGCGTTCGACAAGGCCGAGGCGCGGCACGCACGGGCTGTCGTCATCGGGCTGCAGGCCAACATGTGGGATCCGGAGGCCCTGGCGGCCGGCGGTGACGGCCTCTTCGGCTACACCCCGTTCGTCAAGAAACTCGCCGAGCTGAGCCTGCACTTCGGCAAGCCGGTGCTGCTGCTCAACGGCGACTCGCATGTCTATGGTTCGGACCACCCGCTGGCCGATCCCGCCAGCGCCACCGGTGTCATCCACGCGACGCCGTCGGTGCCGAACCTGACGCGCATCACGGTGCAGGGCTCGACCAACGCGCCGGCCGAATGGTTGCGCCTGACGATCGATCCGCGCGGCGCCGAGCCTTTCAGCTGGACGAACGTGCCTTACTGCACCGATCCGCTGACCAGCTGCCAGTGATCCGGACGAGCTCATGACGCGCGTGTCGCGCCATGAGCTCCCGATGGCTGAAGGACGCGCGCTGTGCGGGTGTCCCGGGGGTCAGAACAGCCCGGACACCTTGCCGTTGTCGTCGATGTCGATCCGCTCCGCCGAAGGCACCTTCGGCAGGCCTGGCATCGTCATCATGTCGCCGCAGATCGCCACGACGAAGCCGGCCCCATTGGCGAGCCGCACCTCGCGCACGTTCAGCGTGTGGCCGCTCGGCGCGCCGCGCACCGACGGATCGGCCGAGAACGACATCTGCGTCTTCGCCATGCACACCGGGAACGTGCCGTAGTCCTTGTTCCACTCGTCGAGCTGCTTGCGCACCGCGTCGGTGAAGGTCACCTGTCCGGCGCCGTAGATCTTGGTGGCGACGGCGGTGATCTTGGCCTGCAGCGTGTCGGTGTCCTCGTAGACGAACTTGTGGCGGCCGTGGCCGTTCTCGGCCAGGTCGACCACCGCGTGCGCCAGGTCCTCGGCACCCTTGCCGCCCTCGGCCCAGTGGCGCGCCAGCACGAAGCGGCCGCCCAGCGCTTCGATGCGGGTCTTCAGCAGCGCGACTTCGGCGTCGGTGTCGAAGGTGAAGTGGTTGACCGATACCACGCAGGGCAATCCGTAGTGCAGCGTGATGTTCTTCAGGTGCCGTTCAATGTTGACGATGCCCTGGTCCAGCGCTTCGAGGTTCTCGCGGTTCAGGTCTTCCTTGCGGACACCGCCGTGGAATTTCAGTGCACGGAGGGTGGCGACCAGCACCACCGCAGCCGGTTTCAACCCGGCCATGCGGCACTTGATATCGATGAATTTCTCGGCGCCCAGGTCGGCACCGAAGCCGGCTTCGGTGACCACGTAGTCGGCCAGCTTCAGCCCGGCTTTCGTGGCGGTGACCGAATTGCAGCCGTGCGCGATGTTGGCGAACGGACCGCCGTGGATGATGGCCGGGTTGTTCTCGAGCGTCTGCACCAGGTTCGGCTTGATCGCGTCTTTCAGCAGCGTCGCCATCGCGCCGTGTGCCTTCAGGGCGCTGGCATAGACCGGTTTGCGGTCGCCCTGCGTGTACCCGATGATGATGCGGCCCAGTCGCGCCTTCAGGTCGTTGCGCGACAGCGCCAGGCACAGGATCGCCATCACTTCCGACGCCACCACGATGTCGTAGCCGTCTTCGCGCACGAAGCCGTTGGCGGTACCGCCCATGCCGACGACGATCTTGCGCAGCGCGCGGTCGTTCATGTCGACGACACGCTTCCACTGGATCAGCCGCGGATCGATGCGCAGCTCGTTGCCCTGGTGGATGTGGTTGTCGATCAGCGCGGACAGCAGGTTGTGCGCTGCGCCGATGGCGTGGAAGTCGCCGGTGAAGTGCAGGTTGATGTCTTCCATCGGCACGATCTGCGCGTAGCCGCCGCCCGCCGCGCCGCCCTTGACGCCGAACACCGGGCCGAGCGAGGGCTCGCGCAGGCAGATCATGGTCTTCTTGCCGATGCGGTTCAGCGCGTCGCCCAGGCCCACGGTGGTGGTGGTCTTGCCTTCGCCGGCCGGCGTCGGGCTGATCGCGGTGACCAGGATCAGCTTGCCGTCGGGGCGGTCCGTCAGGCTGCTCAGGTATTCGAGCGAAATCTTCGCCTTGTAGTGGCCGTAGGGTTCGAGCGCGTCTTCGGGGATGCCGATCTTGGCCGCCACCTGGTTGATGCGGTGCATCGTGGCCTGCTGCGCGATGTCGATGTCGGATGGCATGCGTGTCTCCGTGATTTGTTGTTGCCTGACTCCCTCGCCCCTTTGGGGCGAGGGTGGGGGTGAGGGGTCGCGTGTCACCGTTGTCGCTACTCGCTGGCCCTCACCCTACCGCTCTCCCAGCGGGAGAGGGGGCAAGAGCAATCGTATCGGCCTTGGCGATCAGGGACTCGGCCATGCGGATGTTCACGGTGTCGATCAGCCGGCCGTCCAGCGACACCGCACCGAGACCTTGCTGCCGGGCCTGCGCCATCGCCTCCAGGATGCGCCGCGCCTGAGTCACTTCGGCGTCGGACGGCGTGTAGACGCGGTTCGCCAGTTCGATCTGCGACGGATGGATGACCCACTTGCCCTCGTAGCCGAGCACCGCGGCTCGGCGGGCCGCCGACACGAAGCCGTCGGGATCGGTGAAATTGCCGAACGGCCCGTCGACCGGCCGCAGGCCATAGGCGCGGCAGGCCACCAGCATGCGGGCCTGTGCCGAATGCCACGGGTCGGTCCAGAACACCTGGCGCTGGTCGTTCGCGTCCGGGTCGCTGAGCACGGCGCTGTCCGGGTGCACGCCGCCGATGGAGGTGGTGCGTGCACGCGTCGACGCGGCGAAATCGGCGATGCCGAAGCTCATGGACTCGAGGCGCTTCGACGACTGCGCGATCGCCTCGACGTTCGTCATGCCGAGTGCGGTCTCGATCAGCGCCTCGAAGCCAATGCGCTTGCTGCGGCGCTTCGCGGTCTCGATCTGCGTCACCAGCATGTCGACCGCGTACACATCGGCAGCGACCCCGACCTTCGGGATCAGGATCATGTCCAGTCGCGGGCAGGCTTCGACGATGTCGATCACGTCGCGGTACATGTAGTGGGTGTCGAGCCCGTTGATGCGCACCATCACCGTCTTGCGGCCCCAGTCGATGTCGTTGAGCGCGGCGACGATGTTCCTGCGGGCCTGCTCCTTGTCGTCCGGCGCCACGGCGTCTTCGCAGTCGAGAAAGACGGCGTCGGCGGCCGACCGGGCGGCTTTCTCGAACAGGTGGGGCTTCGATCCCGGCACCGCCAGCTCGGAGCGGTGCAGGCGCGGGGTGGCCTGCTCGATGATGGTGAAGCTCATGGGAAGTCCTTGCGGCGCTCTGTCGACAATCGTGGATTTTGATCGAGCGCGCCGCACGATTCGCCCGATCATTCGATGATCGAACCACACGACAAGACCCCGACATGACCGAGCACCTGGTGTTCCTCGACCGCTCCACGCTGCAGGCGACGGTGCGCCGTCCCGCCTTCGATCACACGTGGACCGAATTCGCCGCCACGTCGCCCGAGCAGACGGTCGAACGCCTGCGCGACGCCACCATCGTGCTGACCAACAAGGCCCCGCTGCGCGCCGAGGTGCTCGCGCAGTTGCCGAAGCTGAAACTGATCGCGGTGGCGGCCACCGGCTACGACGTGATCGATGTCGCGGCCTGTCGCGAGCGCGGCATCGCGGTGGCCAACATCCGCAATTACGCGGTACACACCGTGCCCGAGCACGTGTTCGCGCTGATCCTGGCGCTGCGGCGCAGCCTGTTCGCGTACCGCGCCGATGTCGAGCGCGGACGCTGGCAGCAGGCCGAGCAGTTCTGCTTCTTCGATCACCCGATCCGCGACCTGCACGGCAGCACGCTGGGCCTGTTCGGGGGAGGCGCCCTGGGCGAGGGCACTGCCACCCTGGCCCGCGCCTTCGGCATGCGGGTGCTGTACGCCGAGCGCGCATCAGGCCCGTCGGCAAGTGCCGGGCGCACGCCGGTCGATCAGGTGCTGGCCGAGTCCGACGTGATCTCGCTGCATTGCCCGCTGACACCGGCCACCCGGCATCTGATCGGACCGGAACAGCTGCGAAAGATGAAGCGCAGCGCGATCCTGATCAACACCGCGCGCGGCGGCCTGGTCGACGAGCAGGCCCTGGTCACGGCGCTGAAGGAAGGCTGGATCGCTGGCGCCGGGTTCGACGTGCTGACCACGGAGCCGCCGAAAAACGGCAATCCCCTGCTTGACCTGCGGCTGCCGAACTTCATCCTGACGCCGCACGTTGCCTGGGCTTCCAGTGGTGCCATGCAGATCCTGGCCGACCAGCTGATCGACAATATCGAGCGGTTCATTCACGGCACCCCGCAGCACCTGGTGACCTGACAGGCCTGACCAAGGGCCGACCGCACGCATTGCACCTCCCTGCTTGAGATCACGACATGAAAAAGCTCTTGTTCCAGATCGACACCGACCCGATTCCTGCGGTGTTCGACACCGTGGTGGCTTACGACGGCGGTGCCGACCATGTGTCGGCCTACGGCGGCATCACGCCCGACAACGTCGGCCCCTTGGTCGATGGCACGATCTTCACGCGCTCTCCGAAGGAGAAGCGGTTCACCGCGATCTTCGTCGGCGGCAGCAACCTGGCGGCGGGCGAGCAGTTGCTGCAGGCCGTGAAGAAGAAGTTCTTCTCCAACTTCCGCGTCTCGGTGATGCTCGACAGCAATGGTTCGAACACCACCGCCGCAGCAGCCGTGGCCTGCCTGCTGAAGAGCGCCGGAGGCAGCCTGGCGGGTCAGCGCGCGGTCATCCTGGCGGGCACCGGTCCGGTCGGTCAGCGCGCGGCGGTGATGCTGGCGCAGGAGGGCGTGTCGGTGGCGATCACCTCGAGAACGCTTGCAAATGCACAGAAGGCATGTGATCACCTGAAGGCCAGTTTCGGCATCGATGTGACCGCGATCGAAGCGCCCGACCTGGACTCGCGCGCCCGGGCCTGCGTGGGCGCACAGGTGGTGCTCGCCACCGGCGCGGCCAGCTCGGTCCTGTTGCGCGAGTCCGACTGGAAAAGCAACCCGACGATTCGCTACCTGGCCGATGCCAACGCGACCCCGCCGCTTGGCATCGAGGGCCTCGACATGATGGATCGGGGTGTCGAGCGCGACGGCCGCATCTGCTGGGGTGCGATCGGCTTCGGGGCGGTGAAGCTGGCGGTGCATCGTGCCTGCATCGCCCAGTTGTTCGAAGCGGCCGACCAGGTGCTGGATGCCGAAGCCATCTACGCCAAAGCCAAGTCCATGGCCTGACCCGGAGCCGACCCTCATGATCGTTGAACAACCCGTTACCCGATTCCTCGACGAGCTCGCCAGCGGCAGCGCCACGCCCGGCGGTGGCAGCGCTGCCGCCATCATGGGCGCGATGGGTGCGGCCCTGGTCAGCATGATGTGCAACCTGACCATCGGCAAGAAGAACTACGCCGAAGTCGAAGGCGAGATGCGATCGGTCCTGCAGGCGGCCGAGGGCCTGCGCAAGCGCCTGGCCGACATGGTGGCCGAAGACATCGCCGCGTTCGATGGCCTGATGGCCGCCTACGGCCTGCCCAAGGACACCGACGAACAGAAGACGCTGCGCAGCGCCGCCATCCAGAACGGATTGAAGGCGGCCACCGATGCGCCGCTGGACTGTGCCCGCGCCAGCGCCGACGTGATCGCGCTGTCGCTGCGTGCGGCCCAGGTGGGCAACCGCAACGTGATCAGCGACGCCGGGGTCGGCGCGCTGGCCGCCCAGGCCGCGCTGCGCAGCGCGGCGTTGAATGTCTATATCAACGTGCCGAGCATCAAGGACGAGGTGTTTGCCAGGTCGCGCCGCGACGAGATCGATGCGCTGCTGGCGAGCGCGGTGCCCCTGGCCGAGCAGGCCTTCGAACTGGTGAAGACCAAGCTCTGATCAGCCCGCGTGGGCGCCGCATCCCATCACGTGGCTGAACCCGGCATCGACATAGGTGATCTCCGAAGTCACGCCGGTCGCCAGGTCGGATAACAGGAACGCTGCCACGTTGCCCACTTCATCGATGGTCACATTTCGGCGCAAGGGTGCGTTGGACTCGACCACCTCGAGGATCTTGCCGAAACTCTTGATGCCCGAGGCGGCCAGCGTCTTGATCGGCCCGGCCGAGATGCCGTTGACCCGCACGCCACGCGGCCCCAGGCTGGCCGCGATATAGCGAACGCTGGCTTCGAGCGAGGCCTTGGCCAGGCCCATGGTGTTGTAGTTCGGCACGACGCGCATCGCACCGAGGTAAGTCAGCGTGAGCAGTGCGGCCCCCTTGCGCAGCCGGGGTGCCGCCGCCTTGGCCATCGCCGGAAAGCTGTAGCTGGAAATGTCGTGGGCGATATGAAACGCCTCGCGCGAGAAACCATCGAGGAAGTCACCCGCGATCGATTCGCGCGTCGCAAAGCCGATCGAGTGCACGAACCCGTCGAACTCGGGCCACGTCTCGGCCAGCTGGCTGAACAGCCGGTCGATCTGGGCGTCGTCGGCGACATCGCAGTCGTACAACAGCGTCGATCCGAATTCGGCCGCCAATGCCGCGGTGCGCTCCTTGAAGCGCTCGCCGACGTAGCTGAACGCCAGTTCAGCGCCTTCACGATGGCAAGCGCGTGCGATGCCGTAGGCGATCGATCGGTTGGACAGGAGGCCAGTGATCAACAGCCGCTTGCCAGTCAGAAATCCCATGCTGTCTCCTAGAGCAATCAAAGCCGGGCGATTTTGCATGCACTGCGCAAGCAGCATCCGACCCTGACGCAACAAAAAAGCCCCGCTGCGAACAGCGGGGCCGGAAAGCTTCGGTAAAGCCGAAGATCAGGCGCCGGCTTTCTCCGCCGCGTCCGTGAACTCCTCGATCTTGTCGAAGTTCAGGTACTGATACACCTTGTCGCTTGCAGCTGTGAGGACACCCATGTCGAGCAGGTATTCCTCGCGGGTCGGGATGCGGCCCAGCTTCGAGCAGATGGCGGCCAGCTCGGCCGAGCCGAGGTAGACGTTGCTGTTCTTGCCGAGGCGGTTCGGGAAGTTGCGGGTGCTGGTCGAGAACACCGTCGCGCCTTCCTTCACCTGCGCCTGGTTGCCCATGCACAGGCTGCAACCCGGCATCTCCATGCGGGCACCGGCGTTGCCCAGCACGCCATAGTGGCCTTCGTCGCTGAGCTTCTTCGCATCCATCTTGGTCGGTGGTGCGACCCACAGCTTGACCGGGATGTCGCGCTTGCCTTCGAGCAGCTTGCTGGCAGCACGGAAGTGGCCGATGTTGGTCATGCACGAACCGATGAACACTTCGTCGATCTTCG
>JARXKP010000123.1 GCA_030271615.1 Pseudomonadota bacterium | reverse complement strand
CCAGTTCGCCGGCCTGCTGCGCGGCAGCCGCACCGAGGTGACCGACTCGGGTGTCGGCGATGCCGGCGTGATGCTGCAGGTGCCGGCCAGCGCCGAGATCGTGCTCGAAGGGCACATCCCGGTCGCTGCACCCGGCTACACGGGCCACAGCGAACACGGCGTGCCGCTGAAGGAAGTGGGCGGCTATCTGTATGCGCTGGAGGGCCCGTTCGGCGACCACACCGGCTATTACAACGAGCAGGACTGGTTCCCGGTGTTCGAGATCAACCGCCTGACGCATCGGCGCGACCCGGTCTATCACTCCACCTACACAGGCAAGCCGCCCGACGAGCCCGCGATCCTCGGCGTGGCGCTGAACGAGGTGTTCGTGCCCATCCTGCAGAAGCAGTTTCCTGAGATCGTCGACTTCTACCTGCCGCCCGAGGGGTGCAGCTACCGCATGGCGATCATCAGCATCAGGAAGGCCTACCCTGGCCATGCCAAGCGGCTGATGTTCGGGCTGTGGAGCTTCCTGCGGCAGTTCATGTACACCAAGTTCATCGTGGTGACCGACGACGACGTGGACATCCGCCACTGGCCCGACGTGATCTGGGCGATCACGACACGGATGGACCCGGTGCGCGATGTGACGCTGGTGGAAAACACGCCGATCGACTACCTCGACTTCGCCTCGCCGGTCAGCGGGCTGGGCGGCAAGATGGGGCTCGATGCCACGAACAAGTGGCCGGGCGAGACGCCGCGCGAGTGGGGCCGCACGATCGCGATGGAGGCGGCGGTGGAAGACAAGGTGGCCGCGGTGTTCGATCAGATCATGCAGGCTTCACGGGCAAGATGACGCCTTGAGGACGGGAATCTGAAACAGTGCTTGTGATTCACAGGCACGAGGCGTAATCTGAGTTTGCCTGCATGCAGGCAATCCCAGCGGCGCAGTCACTGCGCCCCAGGAGCCCCGGACTTTCACCCTCCGGAGCCCCGAACCGGTGGCTCCAGCCACCTGCCCCTCCCACCGTGATGGTCGGGAGGGGTTCTTGTTCATGGGGCTTGGTTTCAAGCGGCCTACTTCAAAATACTGGATAAAAAAACAGTATATTGAGGCGTCATGATTGCGTCTCCTCTATCGGCCTCTGCCCCTCGCGAGATCCCGGCGATCCCCGAAAACCTGCGCTCGGTTCTGTGGCTTGGCCATCAGATGGAGCGCTCGGTCGATCCTGCGTCGCCCAGCGGCTTTGCGGTGCTCGACGCGCAATTGCCCGGCGGCGGCTGGCCACGGCGTGTGCTCACCGAGCTGCTGCTGCCGCATCCCGGTGTGGGCGAGATCCGCCTGCTCAGCCCCTGCCTGACCGCGACGCAACGGCAAGGCCGGCTGGTGATGCTGTTCGATCCCCCTGCGAAGCTGTCGGCACAGGCGCTCACGCAGCTCGGCTTCGACGTGGCGCAGCTTCTGGTCGTGCACACCCGTGCGCGCGTCATCCCCGGGACCGACAGCCTGTGGGCGTTCGAGCAAGCGTTGAAAAGCGGCCATGTCGGCGCGGTGCTGGCCTGGCTGCCGCCCCGCTTGCGGGCCGATCGGCTGCGTCGGCTGCAACTGGCGGCGCAGGCGCATGACGGACCGGCCTTCGTGCTGCGGGAACTGGCGGCACAGCAACTCCCCACGGCTGCGCCGCTGCGGCTGGCGCTGCGCTCGAGCGGGGCCGACACCCTGCTGGTGCACGTGCTCAAGCGGCGCGGGCCGCCCCTGGAGGCGCCGCTTGCACTCGCCCTGCAACCGGTGCTGTCGGACGCCTTGCGTGAGCAAGCGTGGCGACGCCAGCGGGACCTGCGCCTTCCCGCCCACGCACAGGCCACCGAGATACACGCCTGCGACAGCCACACGGCCCCGAGCCCTACCGCCAGCGCGTCCGCACCTGCTCGCGTGACGGCTGCCGTTCGGCTGCCGGCCGCCACCTTCATCAGCCTGGTCTGATCCTTCGTCAGGGGCGTGTCATGTTGTGGATCGCGCTGCATGTGCCGCGTCTGTCGTTCGAATCGTGGCTGGCCGCGCTGTCGCCCGATCAGCGCGAGCAGCCTGTGGCCCTGATGAGTGCCCGGGGCGTGGTGGTGTGCAACGCCTCGGCACAGCGCCTGGGTGTGCGGTCGGGCCTCAAGCGCGCCACGGCGCTGGCGCTGGCGCCGCACCTGCTGCTGGGCCGGGCCGATGCTGCGCGCGATCGGCAAGCCATCACCAGCGTGGCGCATGTGGCGTTGGCGTTCACGCCATCGGTCAGCTTCGCAGCCCTATCGACGGCATCGGGATCCGGTGATTTCGGGCTCCCACCCGTGATCGCCCCCTGCACCGTGCTGCTCCAGGTGCAGGCCAGCCTGCGCTATTTCGGCGGACCGGAGCCGCTCATGCGGCGTCTGCGTGCCGCATTGGCGCCGCTCGACTACACCGTGCAGTTGGCCAGCGCACCCACCTCGCAAGGCGCGGCCATGCTGGCGTGCATGGCCGGCGGTTCCACAGGTGAACTGCACTGCGCCGACTGGCCCTCGCTCGAACGCATGCTCGAAGCCGCGCCGGTGTGGCTGCTCGGTCCCGGGCGCGAACACTGGGCGGCGCTCGAGAGCATGGGCCTGTGCACGTTCGGCGCCCTGCGTCGTCTGCCTCGACCGGGTCTGGTGCGTCGTTTCGGTCAGGCCTTGCTCGACGCACTGGACCGCGTGTCGGGCGAGCGACCCGATCCGCCCTGCGCGTGGATCACGCTGCCCGAAACCTTCGAGGCTCGCATCGAATTGCAGGCCCGCGCCGACACCACCGATCAGGTGCTGCATGGCGCCCGACTGCTGATCGAGCCGTTGCTGGCCTGGGCGCGTGCGCATCAGTCGCGAGTGCGTTGCTTCACGCTGGCCATGCATCACGAGCCTCGGCATCGGCAAGACGCCGATATCCCAGGAGTCAGCGAGTTGTCCATCGCGTTGGCCGAACCGTCTTGCGATGCATCCCACCTGTCGGTGCTGCTGCGCGAGCGGCTGGCTCACCTGCAACTGAAAGCGCCCACACTGGAATTGCGGCTGCGCTGCGCCGACGTGGTTCGCGGCTCACCGCTCAGTGCCGAGTTGTTTGCGTCGGCTCGCGGTGAACGCGAAGGCCTGGTCCGCCTGATCGAGCGATTGCAGGCCCGGCTGGGCCCCGAACAGGTGCAGCGCCTGGCTCCAGCCGCCGATCTCCGCTCCGAACGCGAAGGTGTCCTCGAACGCACCGTCGCTCGAGCCGCGTCCGCGCCGCGTCCGGTCTGGTTGCTGCCTGAACCGCAGCCGCTGCCTGAACGCCAATCGCGTCCGGTGCTCGATGGGCAACCGCTGCAATTGCTGTGCGGTCCGGAGCGTGTCGAGTCGGGTTGGTGGGATGCCCCGCTGACCGAGCGCGATTACTTCATTGCCCAGACACGTGATGGCGCACTGGTGTGGATCTACCGTGCACGCCTGCCGCTTTCAGCGGTGCGTGATGCACAAGGCTGGTGTCTACAGGGATGGTTTGCGTAAGGGCCGACCGGGCTTGCCCGCGACTTCGACCTTCGATGGGGCGGGGTGGTACGCCGCCAGAAAAGCATCACGGAATGTCTTGCTGTCGAAACGACGATGGGCCTCGGAACGTGCCGCTGAGCCGATCCGCTGTCGCTCCTCTGGCGAATCGATGAGTCGAGTGACGCAGGCCAGCAACTGCGGGTAGGAACTGCAGCAAAAGCCGCTCTTACCGTCCTCGATCACGTCGCGGTGGTACGGCGTGTCCCAGACGACACACGGCAGACCTGCCGCCATCGCTTCGGCCAGGAACAGCGGGAAACCCAGCTCACCGACGAACGCCACATACACCCAGGCAGACGACAGGCGGCTGGCCCGTTCGGCCGCATCCGTGATGTCGAATACGGCCACGTTGGCGGCGGACAGGCGAGCCAATGAATCCGCATCGGCCGTGCCCAGCCAATTGCAGCTCACTTGAAGCGACTCTTCGCTGAGCAGCACGGCGAGTTGCGCGAACATGGCCGCGGCCTCGTAGTTGCGATTTCGACTGACGGTCATCAACAGCGGACGGCGTACCTCGTGGCGTGCGGCTGCGAAAAACACGGAGTCCACCGGGCTCTCGACGATCTGGATTTTTTCGTTGGTGACGCGGACCAGTGCACTGGCATCGAAGGCGGAGTTCGCAATGGTGCGTTGATCCGACAGTCGGGCCACGGACTTGAACGCCAGACGGGTCAACGCACTGACGGCGACGATGGGTTTCAGCAAACGCGAACCGTGCGGCGAAAAATAGAGCGTCTGCGACAGGCCGTGAAACCGGGCCGCGTAAGTGCCCACCAGACTCGGAATGAATCCGTGCAGGTGCAGCGCACGAGTGGGCTGGCTGTTCACCACCTCCCGCAGGCATTGCAGTGATCGACGCATGCGCCGCAGTGGCCCCAGGTGGGCGGATATCAGCACCAGACGGATGGAAGGGTGAAACCGCGGGAGCAGATATCTCTGCGCAGGCTCATCGACCAGGATGACGGTCTGATCGACACCCATTTCCGCCTGCACATGGGTCATCGCACCCAGCAAGGAAAACACCGTGTCGTTCACCGCTCCGACGAGGTGCACGACATGGTGATCGACAGGGCGAGAGACCTTCACCGAAGTCGCTGCTCGAAATTCGAAATCGAGTGGATCGACCTCACCGAGAGCCGTCTCGCACCAGGACTACCTTGACGGTCTTCAGCAAGATCATGACGTCCATCCACACCGATCGCTTCTCCACGTACAGGAGGTCGAGCGCGACCCGTTCTTCATACGTCGTGTCGCTGCGTCCACTGACTTGCCATAGGCCGGTTATGCCTGGCAAGACGCTCAGGTAGTCCCAGCGAACGCGGCCGTATCGGCACAGCTCTCCGACCGTGATGGGGCGTGGACCGACGAGCATCATTTCGCCGCGCACGACATTGATCAGTTGCGGTAATTCGTCCAGGCTGGTGCGACGCAGGAAATTTCCCACCGGGGTGATGCGAGGATCGTTGCTGATCTTGTGGTCACGCGCCCACTCTGCGCACGCCATCGGGTCGTCTCGCAACAGATCGGCCAGCATTTGAGAAGAGTCGCGGTACATGGTGCGAAATTTCAGGCACCGGAACAGTTTCCCGTTCACTCCGACCCGGTAGTGGCCAAAGAAGATAGGCATCCCGTCCCGACGGGCAATCAGCAATGCGATCACCAGCATCAACGGTGCGAAGAGACACAAGAGAAGGAACGCGACCAGCTTGTTTGCCGATGAATAAAGGGCGCCGACGTTGCCTGCCCGGTGCGAAGGGCGCAGCAAAGACAGCAAGTCGCTCGATGAAGCACCAACAGCAAACATTCGGATCTCCCAGATTTCCGTTCACACCGTACAAGCAATATGCAGTCCGCAAATGTTGCGGTGCGTCATGAGAAGTTTTGCACTGTTCCGAGCGCCAGATTCATTCCCTTTCATGTGCTTACGTGTTAGCGGTGTTGACACATTTGTCGCTTCGAAATTTCTGGTCGCGCATCGCGCGATGACGGTGATCTGTGCTTGCCGTTTGAGGCGTGCGAGGCACGTCAATTGCTCGCAGTCCGTTGCGGCACGCGCAGCGACACTCCGGAGAGGTGCCGAGTCGCGCTGCACAGCGCGGCGTTGGGGCAGACTCGGTCGTTGCGAGGCTCGTACCTTGATAGGAACATTCGTGCACTCTTGTCGGCGTTCGCCACGCGGTCCCGCCGCGTGAAGATCCTCCTGGTCGCGACTCGCGATGTCGACGGCCCGCAGACGGGGCGCAAGCTCGTTCTCCGCACGATCATGCGCAGCTGCAGAGCGTTGGGGCACCAGGTCGATATCGCGGTGATCGGCTCGCCGGGTGTCGGCGGCAGCGGCATCCCGATCCCGGGGCCGGGTGTCGTGCAGGTCGGCGCCAATCTCGCCCGGCATTTCCTGCTGGGCCGAAAAAGCCTGAACGAGTGTCTCTACTGGAGCCGGCCCGCACAGCAGCGGATATCCGATCTGGTGGTCAGCGGTCGATACGACGTCGTGGTCGCCGACATGATCCGCACCGCGCAGTTCTGTTCCCGGTTGCGCGTCCCGTGGATCCTCGATCTGGACGATCTGCTCTCCGACCGCTATGCGGCGCTTGCCGAAGCCGGTCGGGGCCGCACGCTGCTGGGCTATTTCTCGCAGCGACTGCCGGTACCGATTCGTCGTGTGGCCACGTGGACCGCGCACCGCCTCCTGCGTGTCGAGGCGCGCCGAATTGCCTCACAAGAAATTCATTTCGGCATGCTGGCCGATGCGGTCACGCTGGTGTCGTCGATCGAGGCCACCCAGCTGGCCCGTCGATTGGGGCGCCGGGTGCACGACACGGCGATGGGCATCGACGTCGCCGATGCCACGCGCATCGATCACTCCGGCCGCCACACGCATGCCGTGGCCTTCGTTGGCGGCCTGGACTATCAGCTCAACCTGGACGCGGTCACGCACTACCTGGAGCACATCGCTCCGGAGCTGGAACGTTCGGGCTGCGCCATTGCGCTGCACGTCGTCGGAAACGCGCCGGTCGCGCTGCGGCCCCGGGACCCGTTCGGACGCACGGTCTATCTCGGCTACGTCGATGACCTGGTCTCGACCCTCGGTCGGTACTCGGTCTTTGTGGCGCCGATCGTGGCTGAAGGCGGCATCAAGACCAAGGTGCTGGAGGCCATGGCGAACGGTCTGGCCGTCATCGCCACCGAGCAGGCTGTGGCGGGGCTGGGCATCACGCCCGGCAACGAGTGCATCGTGACGCAAACACCCGGCGAGTTCGCCAGGGCCATTCAGGGGCTGACCAACGATGCGGATGCCTGCCATCGTCTCGGAACGGCCGCTCGCGGCTTCGTCCGGCTGAACTTCTCCCACCTGGTGCTGCAATGGAAGTGGCAGGTCTTGCTGGATAACGCCATGGCGAATTTTCAAGACTGTGCCGCGTCCGAAGCCTCGGCGGTCGACGCGAACCCGATCCGCTGAATTGAGATCGGCAGCGTCACCGACGCGGCGCCGCCGACGCGCAATTCCCACAGCGTGCTGCCCGCGCCCTGCGTCTCCAGCAGCGTGAAGCCGAGCTTGGCGTAGTGGTCCTCGACCAGCTTGTTCTTCTCGGTCGGCAGGTAGTTGCCGATCAGGCGCAGCACACCCCGCGCGGCGGCCTGGGAGATCAGTTCCTGCAGCACCGCGACTTCCACCTTGCGGCCCAGCACGCGGCAGCTCATCAGCCAGGTGTCGATGTGCCAGTCGTCGCCCTGGCGGCGGCAGATCAGCACGCTGATCATTCCGTTGTCGCCGAAGGTGTCGGCCAGCCGGACCTGCAATGTGAAGACCTCGGGATCGCTCTGTGCCGCCGCCACATCGGCCTCGGTGTAGCGCCGCGTCGTCAGGTTGAACTGGTTCGACTTGTTGATGAGCTGCGCGATGCGCGCGCGCCCGGTGTCGTCGAAGGGCTGCAGCGTCATCTGCATGTTCAGCGACACCAGATAGGCATCGACGTCACCCGCCTGCTTCTGCAGCGTCACGCGGCGCGCGTTGTCCTGGTAGAACTCGGCGCGCTGCCGGTCTTCGCCGGAGAACGCGATGGCCTCGAAGTAGCCCGCCGCCAGCAGCGTGCGGGCGTAGAGAGCTGCGTTGTCGGGCAATTCGGGCACGGCCACCTGCGGCAGCATCCGGCGCACCAGACCCCGCTCGACCGGGTTGTCGTCGAGGAAGACCATTGCGTCGAGGCCGAGCGACAACTCTTCGGCAATCGCCTTGATGTTGGTGGCCTTGTCGTTCCAGTTGGCCTGGAAGACCGCGATGTGGTCTTCTCGCAGCAGCATCTCGGGGTGTTTGCGAAAGGGCTGGCGCGCGATCTCGTCGGTGTTCTTCGACGATACAGCCAGCACCACGCCGCGGTCGCGCAGCGCGAGCGCGGTGCGCTGAACCTGCAGGTGCGCTTCGCCGGTGGCATCGCCCTGGCCGATGACGATGCCTTCGAGGCCGTCGTCGCCGATCACGCCGCCCCACAGCGTGTTGTCGAGGTCCAGGATCAGGCACTTGCGGCTCTTGCCGCGCACGGCCGCGATCAGGCGGCACACATGGTCGGCATAGAGCGGCAGGAAGGCACTGGCGAACGGCAGCTTCGCCATGTTCCACAGCGTCGTGTCGTGCCAGTCGGCCAGCCCCACCGTCTCGGCGATGTGGGCCACATCGAGCAGCAGGTCTTCGGTGCCGGCCACGCTCAGCGCGATGCCGCGATTGACCTCGTCGATCAGCTGGCGCGGCGTGCCCGGCAGCACGAAATCGAAGCTGCCGAACGACGATTCCACGGGCCGCGGCAGCGTCTGCACGATGCAGATCGCCTTGCTGTGGCTGCGCAGGCCGTTGCGAATCATGTTCAGGTGGCCGAGTGCCGCTTCCACGGCGGCCTGCGCCGCCTGTGGATCACCCGGGGTGGACGCCAGCGGCAGGCCGCGATGGTCGACGGCCACGAGCACCGCGTCGCAGCGCGCCCGATGGATCGGCGAATCGGGTGACAACGCCGCCTGCATCACCTGGTCGAAGTCGGCCTCGATGCATTCCAGCGCGATGCCGTGACGGGCGGCGCTGGCAACGAGCGCCGGCACGATGAAGTGCGAGGTCGCGTTGCTGATGATGCCGATGCGAAACGGCGTCAGCGGCGCGAGCGAATGGCCGGCCTCGCGTGCCTTGTCGATCACCTTGGCCAGGCGGTTCAGCTGGTTCTCGTCCAGCGCGTGGTTGGCCAGGCGCTGCAGGCGCGTGCCGAGCTCTGTTGGTTCACTCAGCAAGTGGCGGCATGTGGCGGAGAAGTCGTCGGGTGTCGCCGGCAGCCAGGCGAGTTGCGAATAGAGGGCGTTGCTCATGATCCGAAGGCCTCCTCGAGAATCAGCGACGCCACCTGCTCGGGCGTCTGGAACGGGGTTTTCTCGCGCTGCATCGCGAGAAAGCGCTCATCGAATGCGGCCAGCATTCGCGTTTCCGTGTAGCCGGGCTTCACGGCTCGAACGCGCAGCCAGGGGTAGTCGGCGGCGAGCATGGCCAGCATGCCGGCCATGCCGTGCTTGGCGATCACATACGCCCCCATGCCCGAGGCGGCGCCAGCGATGCCATCGCCCATGGCACGTGTCAGCACGCCCACCACCGATCCCTGCTTGTGTTTTCGAAAACAACGTCGAACCAGCTCGGCGAGCAGTCGCTGCGGGCCCAGCACGTTGACTTGCCACTGCTGCTGCATTTCGTCGGCGGTGATCTTGCCGAACGGCACCAGCGAGAGCGGCGGCGAACCCGCCAGCACCACGCCGCAGAGCATCGGTGCGGTTTCGAGGTGCGCCACCGCAGCCAGGATGGAGGCTTCGTCGCCGAGGTCGAGCGCCAGCGTGTGGCCACCGGCTCGTTGTGCGACGGACGCGGCCGCGTCCGCGTTGCGGTGGTAACCCACGACGGGGGTGAAGCCGCGCGCGGCGAGCTGATCGCACACGGCGGCTCCGATGCCGCCCGAGCCACCGGAGACCAGGAACCATCTTTCGGCGGCGGGCCGCTCGATTGGCAGGTCAACGTCCAACGACCACCTCCGCGGTGCCTTTGGCGAGCACCTTGCCGGCGGCGCGAACCGTGACCTTGAGCACCACCATGTTGGCGCCGATTCAAATCTGAGCCACCGCGCCGATCCAATATTGAGCCAGGGA
>JARXKP010000122.1 GCA_030271615.1 Pseudomonadota bacterium | reverse complement strand
CTGCTCCAGGCGCTGCGCCTCGACCAGCTTGCCCATGCCGACCAGCTCGGCCAAGCGCTCGCGCAACTCGTCCTTGATGGTGCCGATCGCGTTGACGACCTTGTCGCGCGGCGTCACGTAGTGGCTCGACGGGTACACCACGAAGCGCGGAATCTTCTGGCGGATGCGGCCGGTCAGGGGATCGAACAGCGACAGCGACTCGATCTCGTCGTCGAACAGCTCGATGCGGATCGCCAGCTCGGAATGCTCGGCCGGGAAGATGTCCACCGTGTCACCGCGCACGCGGAAGGTGCCGCGCGAGAAGTCGGTCTCGTTGCGGGTGTATTGCATGCGGATCAGCTGGCCGATCAGGTCGCGCTGGTTCTGTTTGCCGCCGACGCGCATGACCAGTCGCATCTCGAGGTAGTCCTCCGGCGCGCCGATGCCGTAGATCGCGCTGACCGTCGCGACGATGATCACGTCGCGTCGCTCGAGCAGGCTCTTGGTCGCGCTCAGGCGCATCTGCTCGATGTGTTCGTTGATCGAGCTGTCCTTCTCGATGAACAGGTCGCGCTGCGGCACGTAGGCCTCGGGCTGGTAGTAGTCGTAGTAGCTGACGAAGTACTCGACCGCATTCTTCGGAAAGAACTCGCGGAACTCGGCGTAGAGCTGCGCCGCCAGCGTCTTGTTGGGCGCGAACACGATGGCCGGGCGCCCCATCTGGGCGATCACGTTGGCCATCGTGAAGGTCTTGCCCGAGCCGGTGACGCCGAGCAGCGTCTGGAAACTCAGCCCGTCGTTGATGCCTTCGACCAGTTGCGCGATCGCGGTGGGCTGGTCGCCCGCGGGCGGATACGGCTGGAACAGCTGATAGGGCGAGCCGGGATAGCTGACGAATTCACCCGCTTCGGGCGCGGGCGCGTTGGCAATTGAATCGGGATCGGCGAGTTCGGCCATGGTGGATAAAATCTCAGGGTTAACTCGCGTTGCGACGGGACCGAGCAACTCGAAAGGGTAGCCCAAAACTTCCGTCGGCGCGCACCCCCGGCGCATCCTGCGCCTCGCATTCACAGCCCACCACAAGGACTCTCCATGGCATCGCTCTTTGCCGCCGTCGACATGGCGCCCCGCGACCCGATCCTCGGCCTGAACGAGCAGTTCAACGCCGACCCCAACCCTGCCAAGGTCAACCTCGGCGTTGGCGTCTATTTCGATGAAGCCGGAAAACTGCCTCTGCTGAAGTGCGTTTCGGCGGCCGAGAAGCTGATCTTCGAAACCTCGAAGCCGCGCGGCTACCTGCCGATCGACGGCATCGCCGCCTACGACAAGGCGGTGCAGGGCCTGGTGTTCGGCGCCGACAGCGCGGCGGTCAAGGAAGGCCGCGTTGCCACCGTGCAGGCACTGGGCGGCACCGGCGGCCTGAAGATCGGCGCCGACTTTCTTCAGCACCTGGCCACGCGCTCCGGCACGCAGCCGAAGGTGCTGATCAGCGACCCGAGCTGGGAAAACCACCGCGCGCTGTTCAGCAATGCCGGCTTCGTCGTCGAAACGTATCCGTACTACGACGCCGACAAGCGCGGCGTCAACTTCGACGGCATGCTGAACGCGCTGAACACCGCCGCGGCCGGCACCATCATCGTGCTGCACGCCTGCTGCCACAACCCGACCGGCTACGACATCACGGCCGCCCAATGGGCGCAGGTGGTCACCGCCGTGAAATCGCGCGGGCTGGTGGCTTTCCTCGACATGGCGTACCAGGGCTTCGGCGACGGCATCGCCGAGGACGGCGCGGTGATTGCGCAGTTCCTCGACGCGGGGCTCGACTTCTTCGTGTCCACCTCGTTCTCGAAGAGCTTCTCGCTGTACGGCGAGCGCGTCGGCGCATTGAGCGTGGTGTGCAGCAGCAAGGACGAAATGGTCCGTGTGCTGAGCCAGTTGAAGATCGTCATCCGCACCAACTACTCGAACCCGCCGACGCACGGCGCACAGATCGTCGCCACCGTGCTGACCACGCCCGCGCTGCGCGCGATATGGGAAGAGGAACTGGCCGGCATGCGCATGCGCATCAAGGAGATGCGCGCGCTGCTGCAGAGCCGGCTGGTCGCTGCGGGCACGAAGCAGGACGTGAGCTTCATCACCCGCCAGAAGGGCATGTTCAGCTACACCGGCCTGACCAAGCCGCAGATGGAGCGGCTGCGCAACGAATTCGGCATCTATGGAGTCGACTCCGGGCGCATCTGCGTGGCTGCACTGAACCACGGCAACATCGATGCGGTGGTCAAGGCGATCGGTCTGGTCAGCTGAGAGAGCTCCCGCTGCGAATCGAAAAGCCCGGCATTGCCGGGCTTTTTCATGGTGGGGGCGTCCGACCGGGTGCTCGGCGACATCCGCTTGATCGACGGCGTTTCGACCACAGATACCAGCCAGCGGCTGTTAACGCACAAGGTGTAGGCGAGCTGTCGGCATCCGATCGATGCACCTCGTGCTTAGGGCAAGCACCCTACAATGCTGCACTGCACCATTCATACTCCCCACCAGCCGGTCGATATTTCGAATGACCAGCAGACAATTGGCCAATCAGCAATTGCCACCCACGCGCCGCCACGGCGACGCACGCGTCAGAACGAGGATTTCGCCATGTCGATGCTCTATCAGTTCTATGAAACCCAGCGGGCCCTGCTGAGCCCGTTTGCCGAGTTCTCGAGTGCCTCGTCGAAGCTGTACAGCCACCCGCTGTCGCCATTCACCCACACGCCGATGGCGCCCCGCGTATCGGCCGGGTTGAACCTGATGCACCGGCTGTCGAAGGCCTACGAAAAGCCGGAATTCAACATCCATTCGGTCAAGGTCGATGGCGTCGATGTCGCCGTCCAGCAGCAAGTCACCATCGAGAAGCCGTTTTGCCGCCTGTTGCGCTTCAAGCGCTTCACCGACGACCTGCCGATGCTCAAGCAGATGAAGGACCAGCCCACGGTGCTGGTCGTGGCGCCGCTGTCCGGCCACCACTCGACGCTGTTGCGCGAAACGGTGCGCGAATTGCTGCAACACCACAAGGTCTACATCACCGACTGGACCGATGCGCGCATGGTGCCGGTCGAAGCGGGTCCGTTCCACCTCGACGATTACATCGAGTACATCCAGGACTTCATCCGTCACATCGGCCCCGAAGTCAACGTGATCTCGGTGTGCCAGCCGACCGTGCCGGTGCTGGCCGCGATCTCGCTGATGGCGAGCCGTGGCGAAAAGACCCCGCGCACCATGACGATGATGGGCGGCCCGATCGATGCCCGTCGCTCGCCAACGGCAGTCAACAACCTCGCGATGAACAAGAGCCACGAATGGTTCGAGAGCAACGTGATCTTCCCCGTGCCGACCAATTACCCCGGCAGTCAGCGTCTGGTGTATCCGGGTTTCATGCAGCACACCGGGTTCATCGCGATGAACCCGAGCCACCACCTGCGGTCGCACTACGACTACTACATGGACCTGATGCGCGGTGAGGACGAGAACGCCGACTTCCACCGCAACTTCTACGACGAGTACAACGCGGTGCTCGACATGCCGGCCGAGTACTACCTCGACACGATCCGCGTCGTCTTCCAGGACTTCTCGCTGGTCAACGGCACCTGGGACGTACGCGGCGAGCGCGTGCGGCCGCAGGACATCAAGACCACCGCGCTGCTGACCATCGAAGGTGAAAAGGACGACATCTCCGGCGCCGGCCAGACCCGCGCCGCGCACGACCTGTGCACCGGCATCGATCGCAAGCGCCAGTTCCACTACGACGCGATGGGTGCCGGTCATTACGGCATCTTCTCGGGCCGCCGCTGGCGCGAGGACGTGTATCCGCAGGTGCGCGATTTCATCGCCACGCATCAGCTCCACAAGGCGGCTCCACCGACCCGGGTGCGCCCGCCCGCGCGTGCCGCAGCCCGCTCCAAGCAGCCTTCTGCGGCGGCCGCCACGCAGTTGACGCTGGTCGATGCCGCGCCGTCGACACCGCCGGTCCAACACGTCGCTGCAGTCAAGCAAGTGGCCTCCGCACTGAAAGCGGTGGCGCGCACGTCTCGCGCTTCCGCCAAGACCACAGCGGTGACGCTCGCGCCCGCCCTGCGCAAGGCCGCCGCGCCGAAATTGACACCGAAGGCCAAGGCGTCGGTCAAGCCGACGAAGGCAGCAGCGCCGATCTCCGCAGCCCGCAAGGCTGTGCCGAAGACCCCGCGGGCCAAGTAGAGCGATGGCGGCGAGGCCGGCCGCGCGGCTGCTGGACACCGCAGCGGCGGGTTCGGCGGCAGACTTGCGCGCGCAGGGCGATCCCACGCGAATCGACGCCGTCGACCGCGCGCTGCCACAGACGCAATGCACCCGCTGCGGCTACCCGGACTGCCGCAGCTACGCGCAGGCGATTGCGGACGGCCGCGCGGCGATCAACCGCTGCCCGCCCGGCGGCGAGGAAGGCATCGCCCGACTGGCGTCGATCACCGGCGCCGCCGTTCAAGCGCTTGATGAATCGCGAGGCCTGGAGGCACCGCGCCGCCTCGCCGTGATCGACGAGGCGGGGTGCATCGGCTGCACGCTGTGTCTGCCGGCGTGCCCGGTCGATTGCATCATCGGTGGACCCAAGGCCATGCACACCGTCATCGATGCGCTGTGCACCGGCTGCGAACTGTGTCTGCCGGCCTGCCCGGTCGATTGCATCTCGCTCGTCGACGTGACCGGCGAGCGCACCGGCTGGGCCGCGTGGAGCCTGCCGCAGGCCGACGAGGCACGCGCGCGCTACCGCTTCCACCAGTTCCGGCTGCAGCGTGATCGAAGCGAGCGCAACGAGCGGCTGGAAACACGTGCGCTGACGCTGCGACCGCTTGACGTTGCACCCACGCCGACTGAAACCACTGCCACGTCATCCGTCACAGAAGCGGCCGTTCCCGACCGCCGGCGCGCGGTCATCGAAGCCGCGATGGCGCGCGCCCGCGCCGCTCGACTACCGTGACCGCGGAGCCGATTGCGCTGCGCGTGCTGTCCGTCATCCCGCCGATGACGCAGCTCAACACGCCCTACCCTTCGACCGCCTACCTGACCGGATTCCTGCGCTCCCGCGGCATCGACGCGGTGCAGGAAGACCTGGCGCTCGCACTGGTGCTCAGTCTGTTCTCGATCGACGGATTGCAAGCGGTGCGCGCGGAGATCGACGCCGTGGACCTTGTAAAGCGCACGCCGCGCGTCACGGCATTCATCGAGTCGTTCGAGCGCTACCACTCGACGATCGCGCCGACCCTCGCCTTCCTGCAAGGCCGCGACCCGACGCTCGGTCACCGCATCTGCAGCCGCGCCTTCCTGCCCGAAGGGCCGCGCTTCGAATCGCTCGATATCTACGTCGATGACGACGGCGGCGATCCGCTCGCCTGGGCCTTCGGCGCACTCGGCGTGCAAGATCGTGCGCGACACCTCGCGACGCTGTACCTGAACGACATCGCCGACGTGCTGCGCGACGCGATCGACCCGCGCTTCGAGTTCGTTCGCTATGCCGAATCGCTGGCGCAGAGTCAGCCCACCTTCGATCCGCTGGCCGCCGCGCTCGCCGCGCCGCTGAACCTGATCGACCGCACGCTGGTCGAGTTGACGCAGGCCGCGCTGACACGCCACGTGCCGCGCGTGGTGCTGATCTCGGTGCCGTTCCCCGGTGCGGTGTACGCCGCATTCCGCATCGCGCAGACGGTCAAGGCACACGACCCGACGATCACCACCGTGCTCGGCGGCGGCTACGTCAACACCGAGCTGCGCGAGTTGAAGGAGGCGCAGGTGTTCGACTACTTCGACCACGTCACGCTCGACGCCGGCGAGCGCCCGCTGCTGGCACTGCTCGAACACCTGCAAGGCCGCCGTTCGGCCCAGCGGCTGGTGCGCACCTATCGGCGCGATGCCGAGGGCGCCGTGCAGTACGTCAACTGGATCGAGGCCGACGTCGCCTTTGCCGAAGTCGGAACCCCGACCTGGGACGGGCTGCCGCTCGACCGCTATCTGTCGCTGCTCGACATGCTGAACCCGATGCACCGGCTGTGGTCCGACGGGCGCTGGAACAAGCTCACCGTGGCGCACGGCTGCTACTGGAAGAAATGCAGCTTCTGCGACGTGAGCCTCGACTACATCTCGCGCTACGAAGGCGCGTCGGCCGCGACGCTGGTCGACCGCATCGAGACCATCGTCGCGGAAACCGGGCAGACCGGCTTCCACTTCGTCGACGAGGCCGCGCCGCCGAAAGCGCTGAAGACGCTGGCCGCCGAGCTGCAGCGCCGGCAGCTCGCGGTCTCGTGGTGGGGCAACATCCGCTTCGAGAAATCGTTCACACCCGAGCTGTGCCAGCAGCTCGCCGACAGCGGCTGCATTGCGATCTCCGGCGGGCTTGAGGTCGCGTCGGACCGGTTGCTGAACCTGATGAAGAAGGGTGTGTCGGTCGAGCAGGTCGCGCGCGTCACCAAGGCCTTCAGCGATGCGGGTGTTCTGGTCCACGCCTACCTGATGTACGGTTTCCCGACGCAGACGGTGCAGGACACCGTCGATGCGCTCGAGTACGTGCGGCAGTTGTTTGAGCAGGGCTGCATCCAGTCGGGCTTTTTCCACCGCTTCGCCTGCACCGTGCATTCACCGGTCGGCCAGCATCCCGAGGAGTACGGCGTCACGCTGCAGCCGTTGCCACCGATCACCTTCGCGACCAACGATATCGGCTTCATCGACCCGACCGGCGTCGATCACGATGCCCTCGGCGTCGCTCTGAAGAAGGCGCTCTACAACTACATGCACGGCATCGGCCTCGACGAGGACGTGCGCACGTGGTTCGGCCCCCGCACGCCGCGCACACGGGTTCCGCGCGACCGCATCGCGCGCGCGCTGGCTGCATCCGACACCCCCCTCACGACATCGCCCCGATGAAGAAAGCCGACATCGCTCCGTTCTTCGAGGTCCTGAAGGCAGCGAACCCGCAGCCGCAGACAGAGCTCGAGTTCACCAACGTGTTCGAGCTGCTGGCCGCGGTGCTGCTGTCGGCACAGGCCACGGATGTGGGCGTCAACAAGGCGACACGTCGGCTGTTCGCCGCGGCCAATTCACCGCAGAAGATGCTTGCGCTGGGCCTGCCGGCGCTCACCGAACACATCCGCACGATCGGCCTGTTTCGCAACAAGGCGAAAAACCTGTACGAGACCTGCCGCCTGCTCGTCGAGCGCCACGGCGGCGAGGTGCCGCGCACCCGCGAGGCGCTCGAAGCGCTGCCAGGCGTCGGCCGCAAGACCGCCAACGTGGTGCTAAACGTGGCCTTCGGCGAAGCGACGATGGCAGTCGACACGCACATCTTGCGCGTCGGCAATCGAACGGGCCTCGCCCCAGGCAAGAATCCGCTGCAGGTCGAGCTGAAGCTGATCGAACGCGTTCCGGCCGAATACCGGGTCGACGCGCATCACTGGCTGATCCTGCATGGGCGTTATGTCTGCACGGCGCGCAGTCCGAAGTGCGGCAAGTGCGCGGTGTCGGCCTGGTGCGATTCGCGGCCGAAAGAGATGGCGTTGCGACCATCGCGGGCGGTCGGTATCGCCTGAGCGGGTTCCGCTCTTGTCGCAGCCGGTTCGAATCCGGATACGAGGCTCGGTCAGCCGTCGTCGATCTCGGACGTGACGATGCTCGCGCCGGCCATCAGTGGATGGAAACGGACGGTCACCTGGTTCGCTTTCGCACTTGAACATCGACAAACATGCCGAGACGATCGCCCGGAAAACCACGCCACGAGCCGGAGACCGGCGACGCTCCGCTCGCGTGCCGGGCCACACCGACGCGGATCAGGTCGGTGCCACCGATCAAGTCGTTGGTCGGATCGAATGGCAACCAGCCTGCGCCGGGCAGGTAGACCTGCAACCACGCGTGCGTGGCACCGGCGCCGACGATCTGGCTGCCCTCACCTGCGTCGAGCCACGGCGTGTACAGATAACCCGAAACGAAACGCGCTGCATAGCCGAGTCGGCGAATCGCCTCGATCATCAGCGTGGCGAAATCGCGGCAGGTGCCGCTCTCCCAGCGCATCGTGTCGTAGGGTGACTGCACCCCCTCGTCGAAGCGCGCCTGGTACCGCATCGCCGCGCGGATGAACTGCGTCATCTCGATCAGCAACTGGCGGGTACCGGTCGGTCCGTCGTTGCGCACGAACTGCCGGGCCCAGGCGAACAGCTCACCGGTCGGGTCGTCGTAGTACGGCGCAAGGTAATGGCTCAACGCGATGCGCTCTTCATCGCTGTAGGCGAACGGGTACGTTTCGGCGTCCGGATTCAGCGGCAGGTCGAGCGCGCGCGTGCCAGTGTGTTCGACGCTGAATGAAGAGACCACCTTGAATTCGAGCGCCGGGCTCTGCGGCTTAACGAGTGCCACCGAATTCGAATAGACATCCTGAATCATGCGGATGTCGACCGGCGTCGGCGTCACCTGCATGTCGGTGGCCAACACACGCAGGTCATGACTACCGCGAGGGCGGAACATGACCCGGTGCTCACCCAGGGCCACAGGCTGCGCGTAGCGGTAGTGCGTGGTGTGGGTGATGTCGAAGAAGACAGACACGGACAGCTCCTGGAAAGCGAGGAACGCACAAACTCGAAGTGTGTGCCGTGGGCCCGCACTGCGCTGTCAGGACCTCCCGAACTGCGACGTCGGCGTTGTCCTACTTGTTCAGGGGGCGTCGCCACATGACAAGTCGATCTTGGAGGGCGGTATAAACACGACACGGTCAATCGCCCGACGACCGTGACCACAGCAACCTCCGCCTTTTATGTCGACCTCATCCTGGACACTCGATCGCAGCCGCCTTGAACATGTCGCCTGCCCGCTCTGTCACGGTCTGGAGTTCGAACGTCTCGCCACCACCGACCGCTATGACATGGGCTTGGTCACCGTCGGCTGCCTGCGCTGCGGCCTGGTGATGACGAACCCCCAGCCGACGTCCGAGGCGATCGATGATTTCTATGCGCGTCACTACCGCCGTTACTACCAGCGCAATGCAGCACCGACGTTGCAGCAGATCCGCGCTCTGCGCATCGACGAGCGCACCGCCGCCACAGCCGATTTCCTGATCGCACGCGGCGAACTGAGGCCCGGCATGTCGGTGCTCGACATCGGCTCATCGGAGGGGTCGATGTTGCGTGCCGTGGGCGACCGCGTCCCGACCACACAGCGCTTCGCGATCGAACCCGATACCGCCGTCGGGCGCTTTGCGGCGCAGCATGCGGGATGCACGGTGCACGCCAGCCTGAACGAGTTTCGTGAATCGAAGGCGTCGCCGCTCGACCTCGTGATCCTGAATCACGTGCTGGAACACATCAAGAATCCGGTGCAGTTCCTGGCGTCAATGAAACCGCTTCTCGCGCCCAACGCACGCGTCTACATCGACGTTCCGGATGTCCTCGAATATCACAAGCTCAGTGCGCTGCACATCGCACACCTGTATCACTTCGCGGCAGACACACTGGCCGGCACCGCCGCACGAGCCGGCTACACCGTGCACTTGATCGAAAAACACGTGCCGCCCAAGCACCCGCGCTCGCTGCGCTGCGTGCTGTCCGCGGACGCACCCGCCGCGGTCCCGGAACCGGTCAACGAACGGGCCGGCTGGCAGGTGATCAGATCGTGTGCCCGCCAAGCATGGTTCGCTCACGGCAAGCGCTGGTTGCGCAGCACGACCGCACCGCTGATGGTGTTCGGCCGCAGCCAGCACCGCGTACGCTAGACGCGCGCCCTCAGCCTCAAAAGAGGCTGGCTGCGATGTTGATCGTGAACGCCAGGATGGCGGTGTTGAAGGCGAACGACAGCACCG
>JARXKP010000121.1:6974-9848 GCA_030271615.1 Pseudomonadota bacterium | reverse complement strand
TGAAGATCGCCGAGCGCCTCAGCGAGCAGCGCCCGCCGCATCTGCCGCCGCTGCAACTGTGCCTGCAGGTCAACATCAGCGGCGAGGTCAGCAAGAGCGGCCTCGCGGTCGACGAAGTGCTCGAGGTGGCGCGTGCCGTGGCGGCACTGCCTCGCGTGCGCCTGCGCGGGTTGATGGCGATCCCCGAGCCCACGGTCGATCCGCTGGCCCAGCGTGCGCCGCATGCACGGCTGCGAGACCTGTTGTCGGCCTTGCGGCGAGACGGTATCGAGCTCGACACCTTGTCGATGGGCATGACCGCCGACCTCGAAGCCGCCATCGCCGAAGGCGCGACGATCGTGCGCGTGGGCACCGCGATCTTCGGCGCACGCTGACGGAACCGCTGGATTCATCCTCGAGACCGTGATGCCCGCCGCTTTCAGCCCGCCATCCGCTGATCCGGCCCGGCTGCCGCACCCCAGCCGTCCCGAGCTGGAGGTTGTGGCTCGCTTGATTCCACCCGTGCGCACGGCCCTCGACTGGCGTCGCGTGGTGGCCCAGGCGCGGCCCTGGGTGCAGGCCGTGCGCGACAAGCCGGCGCCGTTCTGGGCCCTGGAATCGCTGTTGCGCGAATACCCGATCTCCGGGGCCGAGGGCCTGGCGCTGATGCGGCTGGCCGAGGCACTGCTGCGCGTGCCCGACACCGAGACAGCCATCGCGCTGACGGCGGATCAGCTGAGCCATGCCGATTTCAGCGGACACGGCGGCGCAAACGACGGCGGCTCGCACAAGCTCTTGGCCGGCCTGTCGGCGCAAGCCATCGCGATGTCGAAAAAATTGCTGCCCGGCGATGCCGGCTCCGAGGCGGCGGACGGCCTGATCAAGCGCCTCGGTTCGCAGGCGGTTGTCGCCGCCACCGTGCGGGCGATTCAGCTGATGGGTCGACAGTTCGTGCTGGGGCGGTCGATTGAAGAGGCTCTGCACGAAGCCGACGACCAGCGGCGAGCCCATGGCGGCGGGGGCCGACCGGCCGCACTGTGCTTCAGCTACGACATGCTCGGCGAAGGCGCCCGCACCGAAGACGATGCGCGACGCTACCTCGCCTCGTACCGCCACGCGATCGACGCCATCGCCCTGCGCAGTACAGCGCACGGCCCGGAGGCGTCTGACGGCATCTCGATCAAGCTCAGTGCGCTGTTCAGCCGTTATGAACACACGCAGCGCGGTCGGGTGTTCGCCGAACTGCTGCCGCGCGTCTGGCAACTGATCGAGCTGGCCGCACGCGCCGACATCAACCTGACGATCGACGCCGAGGAAAGCGACCGCCTCGAACTCTCGCTCGACGTGTTCGAGGCACTCGCGAGGCGCATCGCGGTGCAGTGTCCGCAATGGCGGGGCTTCGGGCTCGCGATCCAGGCGTACCAGACGCGCGCGCTCGACGTGGTGCACGAAGTCGCCCGTATCGCCCGCACAGCGCCGACACCCGGCGGCCTGCGCTTCATGGTGCGACTGGTCAAGGGCGCGTACTGGGACGGCGAGATCAAGCGCGCCCAGGAGCTGGGCCTGGTCGGCTACCCGGTCTACACCCGCAAGCAACACACCGATCTGTCGTACCTGGCCTGCGCGCACGCGCTGATCGGCCACGCCGATGTGATCTACCCGCAGTTCGCCACCCACAACGCCGGCACCCTCGCGGCGATCGTTCAAATGGCTCAGGCGACGGGCGCGTCTTGCGAGATGCAGCGTCTGCACGGCATGGGCGCAGGCGTCTATCGCGAGCTGATGCAGGGCACCGCGGTGCCCGTGCGCGTCTACGCCCCGGTGGGAGAACACCGCGACCTGCTCGCGTACCTCGTGCGCCGGCTGCTCGAGAACGGCGCCCATTCGTCGTTCGTGCACCAGCTGGCCGACGAATCGGTCGGCATCGACAGCCTGCTGGCATCACCGCTGGTACCGGCGACGGAACCCGGACTGGCCGCGCCCGTGTCGATGTTCGGATGGCGAGCAAGCGCGCCGGTGGCCGGTCGCCGCAACTCGGCCGGCGTCGACCTCGCCTGCCGCGCGGACCGCGCGCCGCTGATGCGCGCGATCGAACTTGCGCAGGTGAATGCGACGCCCGAGGCCACGCCCGCCGATGTGACCGCCGCGATGGCTCGCTTGCACGCCGCCCACAACGCGTGGCGCGCCACGCCCCTGGCCGAGCGTGCGGCGGTGCTGCGACGCGCGGCCGACGCGCTCGAAGCGAGGCTGCCCGAGTTCTGCGGCCTGCTGGTGAAGGAGGCATGCAAGACCCTGGGCGACGGCGTGGCCGAGGTGCGCGAGGCGGTGGACTTCTGCCGCTACTACGCCGACCAGGCCGAAAGCAGCTTGCAAACCCGGGCACTGCCGGGCCCGACCGGCGAGCGCAACGAGCTGCGCCTGCACGGCCGCGGCGTGTTCGTCTGCATCAGCCCGTGGAACTTCCCGCTGGCGATCTTTGCCGGCCAGGTCACCGCGGCACTGGTCAGCGGCAACACGGTGGCCGCGAAGCCGGCCGAGCAGACGCCGGCGGTGGCGCAGCGCCTGGTCGCGCTGCTGCATGAAGCCGGCGTGCCTGCGGACGCGCTGGTGCTGCTGCACGGTCCCGGCGAAACCATCGGCGCCGCGCTGGTGGCCGACCCACACACCGCAGGCGTCTGCTTCACCGGCTCGATGGCAGTGGCTCGGGTCATCAACCGCGCCTTGGCGGCCAGGGACGGCCCCCTCGTGCCGTTGATCGCCGAGACCGGCGGCATCAACGCCATGGTGGTCGACAGCACCGCCCTGCCCGAGCAGGTGGTCGATGCGGTGGTGCAGAGCGCCTTCCGCAGCGCCGGCCAGCGCTGCTCGGCCTTGCGGCTGCTGTGCGTGCACGAA
>JARXKP010000121.1:0-6874 GCA_030271615.1 Pseudomonadota bacterium | reverse complement strand
GCAGGAGATCTTCGGCCCGGTGCTGCACGTCGTGCGCTGGAGCGGCGATGTCGCCGAAGTGATCGCGCAGATCAACGCCCTGGGCTGCGGGCTCACGCTCGGCCTGCAGACCCGCATCGACAGCCGCGCGCAGCGCCTCGCCGAGGCGGCGCGAGTCGGCAACGTCTACGTCAACCGCAGCATGATCGGCGCGGTCGTCGGCGTGCAGCCCTTTGGTGGCGAAGGACTGAGCGGCACCGGCCCGAAGGCCGGCGGGCCGCACTACCTGCTGCGCTTCTGCACGGAGCAGACGGTCACGATCAACACCGCCGCGGCCGGCGGCAACGTCGAGCTGCTGGCCCATCGTGACGTTCTGCACACGGCGCGTCGAGCGCCTCCACCGGTAGAGGGAAGCCTTTTGTAATGAGGTACGGTTACAGTCCTTTTTGGCTGTCCGTTTTCGCCGCCTCACCCAGGAAAAAGCATGCAACGCTCACCTCGCCCCAACGCAACCCTCGTCCGCAAAGCCATCACGAGCCTTGGCGTCGGCGCCGCGCTCCTCGCCTTCGGTGGTTGCGTGTCCACGGCACCTGTCGTGGGAGGTGGCGAAAAGGGCCCGGTCACCGGCTCGGCGGGGGGCGCCACCACGGCCAATGCGAACAGCAGCCTCGAGCACTGCGACGCAACGCTCGGAACCCTCGGCGTGGTCGAAGACCAGGCCGCGACGTGGTACCAGGAACTGCGCAACCACAAGCTCGGCTCGACCGTGCCGGTCATCCGCATGATGATTCAGCAGTCCAACTGCTTCGTCGTCGTCGAGCGCGGCAACGCCATGCAGAACATGAACACCGAGCGCGCGCTGCAACAAAGCGGCGAGGCACGCGGAGGCAGCAACTTCGGCAAGGGCCAGATGGTCGCGGCCGACTACACGATGAGCCCGAGCATCCAGTTCAGCCAGAACACCGGCGGCATGGGTGGCGCGCTGGGTGGCTTCAGCGGCGCGCTCGGCGTGGCCGGTGCGATCGCCGGCGGCATTAAGTCCAACGAAGCGTCGACCACGCTGATCATGATCGACAACCGTTCCGGCGTTCAGCTGGCGGCGGCCGAGGGCAGCGCCAAGAACATGGACTACAACGTGATGGGCGGACTGTTCGGCGGCGCCCTGGGCGGCGGCGCCGGTGGTTACTCGAACTCCCCCGAGGGCAAGCTCATCATGGCGGCCTTCGCCGACTCGTACAACCAGCTGATACGTGCGGTGCGTAACTACAAGGCTCAAACCGTCAAGGGCGGGCTGGGCACCGGTGGCGCGCTGGGCGTTTCGGGTGGCTCCACGGCGGCATCGAAGAGCGGCGATGCGGCGGCTGCGGCGCCGACGCCTGCCGCCGCAAAGGCGACGGCCAAGCCCGCCGCCAAGAAGCCGGCTGCAAAGCCTGTGACCCCTGCCGCGCAGTGATGACATCGGTCGGCACATGATCCTGTCGTCCATCGCCTTCGTCGGTGGCGGCAACATGGCCGGCGCCTTGATCGGCGGGTTACTGCGCAGCGGCTGGTCTGCTGAGGCGATCAGCGTCGTCGAGCCGGGCGCGGCTCAGCGCGCGGCGCTGGAATCGCGCTTCGGCGTGCGCACCCTCTCTGAAGCTGATGCGCATCTCGGCGACGTCGACTGCGTGGTGTGGGCAGTAAAGCCCCAGCTCTTCAAGGTGGCGGCAGCTCCCTGCGCGGCGCATGTCGGCGGTGCACTGCAACTGAGCGTCATGGCGGGCATACGCAGTGACGCCATCGCGCGCGCGACCGGCAGCGATCGGGTGGTGCGCGCCATGCCCAACACGCCGGCGCTGATCGGCGAAGGCATGTCGGGGCTGTTTGCGCGGGCGGCGGTGTCGGCCGATGAGCGCTCACAGGTCGAGCGCTTGCTCGCACCGACCGGCCAGACCCTGTGGGTCGATCGCGAGGAGCAGCTCGACGCCGTCACCGCGCTGTCGGGTTCCGGCCCGGCCTACGTGTTCTACGTGCTCGAAGCGTTGATCGAGGCCGGCACCGGCATGGGCTTGAGTGCAGCACAGTCGAAACAACTGGCGGTGGCCACGCTGGCGGGCGCCACCTCGTTGGCGCGCGACTCGGACGACGCGCCTGACGTGCTGCGTGAACGCGTCACCTCCAAAGGCGGCACCACCCACGCCGCGATCACCTCGCTCGATGCCGACGGGGTCCGCGCGGCCTTCGTTCGCGCACTGAAAGCGGCCCGGCTGCGGGCCGTTGAACTGGGCGACGAGTTCGGCCGCTGAGTCCGGCGTCGCGGCGGGCTCGCTCGACACTCCTCTCGCTGACCGGCCGGACATGACCAGCCTACAGTCGAAGCTCACTTCGGAGACCCGGATGAGCGACCTGTCCTACCTCAGCCCGACCGCCACCAGCCCGTGGCATACCTACCTGTCGCAGGTCGACCGGGTGGTCCCCTACCTCGGAGAACTGGCCCGCTGGGCCGAGACGCTCAAGCGCCCGAAGCGCGCGCTGATCGTCGACGTGCCGATCGAGATGGACGATGGCAGCGTGCGGCACTTCGAGGGGTTTCGGGTGCAGCACAACCTGTCGCGCGGACCCGGCAAGGGCGGCGTGCGCTTCCACCCCGACGTGACACTAGAGGAAGTGATGGCACTGGCCGCCTGGATGACTATCAAGTGCGCCGGCGTGGGCCTGCCGTTCGGCGGCGCCAAGGGCGGCATCCGCGTCGATCCGAAGCAGCTTTCGCTGAAGGAACTCGAGCGCATGACGCGCCGCTACACCAGCGAGATCGGCATCATCATCGGCCCGCAGCGCGACATTCCGGCGCCCGATGTCAACACCAACGCCCAGATCATGGCGTGGATGATGGACACCTATTCGGTGAACACGGGCGCCACCGCCACCGGGGTGGTCACAGGCAAGCCGATACACCTCGGCGGTTCGCTGGGACGCGTCAAGGCCACGGGACGCGGCGTGTTCGTCACCGGTCGTGAAGCGGCCCGGCGCATCGGCCTGAACCTCGACGGCGCGCGGGTCGCCGTGCAGGGCATGGGCAACGTGGGCAGCGCGGCGGCCGAGCTGTTCGTGCAGGCCGGCGCCACCCTGGTGGCCGTGCAGGACCACACCGGCACGCTCGTCAATCCGAAGGGCTTCGATATGGCCGACACGGCTGCGGTGCTCAAGCGCGACCACGGCATCGGCAACTACGCGGATGCGGGTCACATCGACAACGAGGACTTCTGGGATGTCGACTGCGACATCCTGATCCCGGCCGCGCTCGAAGGCCAGATCACCCCGGTGCGCGCCCAACGCATCCAGGCGCGGCTGGTGCTCGAAGGCGCCAACGGCCCGACACTGCCCGAGGCCGACGACGTGTTGCAGGACCGCGGAATCCTTGTCGTGCCCGATGTGATCTGCAACGCCGGTGGCGTGACGGTCAGCTACTTCGAATGGGTGCAGGACTTCAGCAGCTTCTTCTGGAGCGAGGACGAAATCAACGTGCGGCTCGACAAGATCATGGTCGACGCGCTGAAGCACATCTGGGACACCGCCGATCGCCACCAGATCACGCTGCGCACCGCCACCTTCGCGGTGGCTTGCGAACGCATCCTGACCGCGCGCAAGGAGCGCGGGCTGTACCCCTGAGGACCCCTTGGGAAACCGCCGCACCCTGCGCACGACCGGCGGGCCCCGGCTCAAGTTGAGCACCGAGGATCCGACAATCCGAAGGCGTGAGGTACGCAAACTCCCTTCGACCGAGGCATCACCCGTGAACCACCCCTCCCATCGCCGCACCGTGATTCGCTGCCTGGCTTGTGCCGCGGCGTGGGCCGCGTGGCCGGCCTGGCCACAGGCTGCACCGGAGCGCAGTTCGTACAGTCTTTCCGTGGTGCCTCAGTTTCCGGCCTCGGAAATCCACCGGGACTGGACCCCGTTGATCGAGCGCCTGGCCAGGGACACCGGGATCACGCTCACCCTGAGCCTCTCCGCGAACATTCCCCGCTTCGAGGGCGATCTGCTCGACGGCCATCCCGACTTCGCCTTCATGAACCCGTACCACCAGGTGATGGCAGCGAGGGCGCAGGGCTACATCCCGCTGGTGCGCAGCAGCAAGCCACTGACCGGCATCCTGGTGGTCCGCAAGGACAGCCCGATCGCCAGCGTGCGCGAGCTCGACGGCAAGGACGTCGCCTTTCCTGCACCCAACTCGTTCGGTGCTTCGCTGTGGATGCGCGCGCTGCTCGCCGAGCGGGAGCACATCACCATCAAGCCCGTCTACGTGCAGACGCACAGCAACGTGTATCGGCACGTGATCCGTGGCAAGGCCGCTGCCGGCGGCGGCATCAACAGCACGCTGCTGCAGGAGGCGCCGGAGGTGCAGGCCGACCTGCGCGTGCTGCTCGAAACGCCCGGGGCGGCTCCGCATCCGCTGTCGGCCCACCCTCGCGTCCCGGCGCGCGTCCAGCAGCAGGTGGCCGGTGCGCTGCTCGCATTGACGTCCGATGCCGCCGGTCAGGCGCTGCTGAAGGAAGTCTTCGGTGCCGCGCCGGTGCGCGCCGACTACGCGCGCGACTACCGACCGCTCGAGCAGTTCAAGCTCGAGAAGTACGTCGTCACCGACACACCGGGCTGACCGACGTCCATGCGTGGATGGCGAGCCCTCGCGGCCCGGCTGTTGCCCCAGCGGCTCGGCCGCAGGCTGCAGCTGATGGTGTCGCTGGGCCTCGGTCTGACGGTCTCGCTGTTCGGCGCGTGGACGATCCATGAGCAGTCCGCGCTGGCCCTGGGCAGCATCGAGACGGAGGCGGCGGCGCTGGCGCGCAACATCGCGCTGTCCAGCGAGAACCCGATCCTGACCGACCAGCTCGACGTCATCGAGACCCTGCTGATGCGCGCGGCCGACTTCCCGCAGCTGCTGGAGGTTCGCGTCACCGACGCCCACGGCGAGAGCCTGGGCCACGTCGTCCGAAGCGTCGGGGGCACGCCGCGCGTGCTGTTTGATCCGCCGGGCAGCCGCATCGGACTTCCACCGCAGACAAGCCCCCTGTCCAATCACGAAAGCAGCGGGAATCGCGTTGTCGCCTGGCACCCGATCGTTGCCGGCACGCTGCTCGGTTGGGTGCGGCTGGAGCGGAGCACCGAAGCACTGGGCGCCATGCGCCAGCGCATCTGGTTCGGAACCATCGTCGCGGGATTGATTGCCGCCGCCAGCAGCGCAGCGTTGCTGGGGTGGTTGTTGCGCTCGCCGGTTCGATCCATCGGTCGATCGAAGGATTTCGCGGTCGGGCTCGCCCGCATCGACGGCCAGCAGATCGACAGCCTGGAAGGCTCGGTCGAAACCCGCGAACTGGGCATTGCGTTGAATCAGGCCTCGACACGGTTGTTCGAGCAGCGCCTGGCCATCGACGCGGGCATGGCGACATTGCAACGGCAGGAGGCTGTGCTCGCCGACACCAACGAGCAGCTGAGCACGATCTTCGCGCTCAGCCCGGACGCATTGCTGTCGTTCGACGCGGCCGGCCGCATCCGGTTCGCCAACGAGGCGTTCTTCCGGATCAGCGGGCTCGCTGTGCATGCGGTCATTGGCCAGCCGGCCGCGATGATCGACGCCGAGTTTCAACTGCGCTGCGCCGATCCGCAGACCTACCCCGGACTCGACAGCTTCTTCACGGCCGCCGACGCGAACAAGGCCGGCCCCGCGGATCGGCACGTGCGTCCACGACTGACGCTCGCCCGACCCCGATTGCAGGTCCTCGAGATCGTCGGCCTGCACAGCCACTCGCCATCGGTCAGCCGCTTGCTCTATGTGCGCGATGTGACCCACGAAAGCGAAGTGGATCGCATGAAGAGCGAGTTCCTCACCACCGCCGCTCACGAGCTGCGCACGCCGATGACCACCATCAGCGGGTGCATCGAGCTGCTGCTGGCGCGCGAGTTCGACGCCGCGCGACGACAGGAGCTGCTGGGCATGGCCCATCGGCAGAGCGACGTGATGGTCACCATCATCGACCAGCTGCTCGACTTCGCACGCATCGAGGCTCGCCGCGGCGCCGATTTCGAGTTCGAGATGATCCCGCTCGGCGATCTGCTCCAACAGGCGCTGGGCGACTTCGCAGTGCCCGCCGGACGACTCGCACCCGAACTGCTCGACACGCCTGATTCAGGCTGGGTGCTCGTCGATCGCGGCAAGGCGTTGCAGGTGGTCCGCAACCTGTTGTCCAACGCGTACAAGTACTCCTCCTCCGGAGCCGTTCAAGTGCGCCTGCTCGCGAAGCAGCCCGGCTCCGCCGGCGAGCGCCTCGGCTTCCAGGTCAGCGACCACGGCATCGGCATGACGCCGGAACAGCTCGCGCGCGTCTGCGAGCGCTTCTACCGCGCCGATGCCTCCGGCCACGTGTCGGGCACCGGCCTGGGCATGAGCATCGTGCAGGAAATCGTCACGCTGATGGGCGGCACGCTCGAACTGGAAAGCCTGCCGAATCAGGGAACCACCGTCACGGTGTGGCTGCCCTGCGCACCGTCGGCGCTGCAGGCCGGCTCAGCGGCGCAAGGCGTGATCGACCAGCACACCGGCGAACAACGCGAAGCCGATCCAGTGGTTTAGCCGAAAGGCGCGGAAGCAGCCGTCGCGAGAGCGGTCGCGAATCAACGCGAAGTGCCACGCGGCCAGGCCTGCCGCCACCGCCAGACCCGCGAAGTAGAAGCCGCCCAGTCCCTGCAGCGCGCCGAGTGCGGCCCAGACCGCCAGGTACAGCGCATAGCACCCCATCACGGCCGCGACATCGAATCGACCGAGCGTGATTGCCGACGTGCGGATGCCGATCTTCAGGTCGTCGTCGCGGTCGACCATCGCGTACTCGGTGTCGTAGGCCAGCACCCAGAACAGGTTGCC
>JARXKP010000120.1 GCA_030271615.1 Pseudomonadota bacterium | reverse complement strand
GTCCGGGCTCATCCGCCGCTGGATGAGCCCGGACTGGTTGAGATGCTGAAGTTCCGGGCCCGCAACCTGAACCAGTCGCACCTGTACCCACTCGGTGCATTGACGCGTGGTCTGGGTGGCGAGGTGCTGACCGAGATGGCCGAGCTGACCGAGGCCGGCTGCGTCGGCTTCTCGCACGCCGAGGTGGCGATCAAGGACACGCTGGTGCTGCACCGCGCGCTGCAATACGCGTCGACCTTCGGCTACACGACGTGGCTGCGGGCGCAGGACGGCTACCTCGGCAACGGCGTCGCCGCCAAGGGGGCGCTTGCCACGCGCATGGGCCTGACCGGCGTGCCCGTGATCGCTGAGACCATCGCGCTGAACACGCTGTTCGAGCTGGTGCGTGACACCGGCGCGCGGGTCCACCTCTGCCGAATCAGCAGTGCGGCGGGTGTCGAACTGGTGCGGCGCGCCAAGGCCGAGGGCCTGCCGATCACCTGTGACGTCAGCATCAACCACCTGCATCTGACCGACATCGACATCGGCTACTTCAATGCCGCGATGCGCCTGACGCCGCCATTGCGCCAGGTGCGAGACCGCGACGCGCTGCGCGCCGGTCTGGCCGACGGCACCATCGATGCGCTGGTCAGCGACCACACGCCGGTCGACGAAGACGCCAAGACGCTGCCCTTCGCCGAGGCCGAACCGGGTGCCACCGGCCTCGAACTGCTGCTCGGGCTGGCGCTCAAGTGGGGCGAGCAATCGGGCCACGACCTCTCTCGCACGCTGTCCACCATCACCGTGGCGCCGGTCCGGGTGCTCGGTGACGCGCTGGGCTCGCTGGCGTCGAGTGCCGGTCAGCTGGTTGAAGGCGGTGTGGCCGATGTCTGCCTGTTCGACCCGACCGCCTACTGGCAGGTGACCCCCGGCGCACTGAAGAGCCAGGGCAAGCACACGCCGTTTTCCGGCCACGAACTGCCGGGCCGTGTGAAGTGCACGCTGGTTTCGGGGCACGTGGCCTACGAGGCTTCTTGAGCCCCGTTGCCTTCAGCGCGCCGACCTGAGCGTGCGCCGCTTGCGCGGGATCGTCCGCCTGTTGCGGTGTGGACTGCACATCCTGCGCGGCGCGTTCATCTGTGCGCTGATCTTCCCGTTCATTCCGGCGCCGAAGCGGATGGTGCATGTGGGTCGCTGGTCGGTCCGGATGCTGGCGGTGCTGGGCATCGAGCTTCGTGCGTCCGGCACGCCGGAGCACGGGGCTGCCTTGTTCGTGGCCAACCATGTGTCCTGGATCGACATCCTGGCGATCAACGCCGTGCGCCCGGTGCGTTTCGTGTCCAAATCCGACGTCCGTGCCTGGCCGTTGATCGGCTGGCTGGTCGCTTGCGGAGGAACGCTTTTCATCGAACGCGCCCGCCCTCGAGATGCGCTGCGGGTGGTGCACCTGGTGGCCGAGGCGCTGAAGGCCGGCGAGCAGATCGCGGTGTTCCCCGAGGGCACCACCAGCGACGGGCGCAGTGTGCTGGCGTTCCACGCCAACCTGCTGCAGGCGGCCATTTCCACCGAGGTGCCCGTGCAGGCCGTCGCGTTGCGCTTTTCCGACGTGAGCGCGCCGATCAGCGACGCCGCAGCCTACGTCGGCGACACGACGCTGGTGCAGTCGCTGTGGGCGGTCGCATCGGCGTGCGGGCTCACCGCGCACGTGAGTTTCTTGCCCCCACGATCCAGTCGCCATGAGGACCGCCGAGCACTCGCTGCGCGGCTCCGGGACGATATCGCCGCGCAGGTGTCTCGGGTACGTTCCTAGATCGACGCTCGCAGCGTCAGTCTGCCTCGACGAAGCGCCGGCTGATCGGCTTGAATGCGGCATCGAGTTCATAGACGACGGGCACCCCGTTCGGAATCTCGAGGCCCACGATGTCGGCGTCCGAGATGCCGTCGAGGTGCTTCATCAAGGCACGGATGCTGTTGCCGTGCGCGACCACGAGCACCCGTTTCCCCGACGCAATCGTCGGCACCATGGTTTCGTTCCAGAACGGTAGCACCCGTGCCACCGTGTCCTTCAGGCACTCGGTCAACGGGACGTCCCCGGATTGCAGGCCGGCGTAGCGTGGATCGGAGCGTTCGCAGCGCGGATCGTGAGGTTCCAGCGCCGGCGGCCGCGTGTCGTAGCTGCGGCGCCATTGCAGGACCTGCGCATCGCCGTAGCGTGCCGCGGTGTCGGCCTTGTTCAGTCCCTCCAGCGCGCCGTAGTGGCGCTCGTTGAGGCGCCACGAATGCACCACCGGCAGCCAGGTGCGGTCGAGCTGATCGAGCGTGTGCCAGAGCGTCCACACGGCACGCTTGAGGACCGAGGTGTAGGCGAGGTCGAAGTCGAACCCCTGCGCCTTGAGTCGCCGGCCTGCGGCCTGTGCCTGGTCGATGCCGAGGGGCGTCAGATCGACGTCGACCCAGCCAGTGAAACGGTTTTCGAGATTCCAGGTGGATTGTCCGTGGCGGATCAACACGAGTTGGTACATGGCGCGGCAGGTGCTCAGAGGTGACGAAAGACCCCGATCTCGGGGAAACCCTCAAATTCTATAATCTGGGGTTTTCCAAATCGCTCTCTCCCAACCGGATCGCTTCGTGACCTTCTTCATTGCCAACTGGTTTCTGTTCGCCGCTGCCCTGATTTCCGGCGCGCTGCTCTTTGGCCCGATGCTGACACGTGGCGCCGGCGGCGGCCGTGTCAGCCCGGGTGAAGCAGTCAATCTGATCAACCGGGAGAAAGGCGTCCTGATCGATGTCAGCGAGCCGGTCGAGTACGCTGCGGGCCACGCGGGAGGGGCCAAGAACGTCCCGTTCGGCAGCCTCGAATCGACCGCCGACCTTCCGAAGAACAAGGCCGTGCCGGTGCTGTTGCTGTGTCCCACGGGCGCCCGGGCGCAGCGCGGCGTGGCCCTGCTGCACAAGCGAGGCTACGAGAACGCGAAGGCGGTTGCCGGCGGCATCGCGGCCTGGCGCGAAGCCAATCTGCCCATCGAACGCTCCACCTGAACTCGCGAGATCCGCATGTCGATCGCACCGAACACCGCACCTGCCGTCGTGACGATGTACACCACCGAGGTGTGCCCGTACTGCCTGCGCGCCAAGGCCTTGCTGAAGGAGCGCGGCGTGACATCGATCGACGAGGTCCGGGTCGATCTGGATGCCACTGCTCGGGCGGCGATGGTCGACCGCACTGGTCGTCGCACCGTGCCGCAGATCTTCATCGGTGACAGGCACATCGGAGGCTGTGATGATCTCGTGGCCCTCGATCAGCGTGGCGGTTTGCTCCCGTTGATTTCGGGGCACTGAACGCGTCGTCGCGAAACCGTGAGCGGTCGGACGCCGCGTGACCCCATCCTCCATAATCCCAGCCCGCAAGCGGCCCCCGGTCGCAGATTCAGAACCCACCACGAGATTCCCATGGCAGACGAAAACAACTCCCCCGTGTTCAACATCCAGCGCATCTACCTCAAGGACATGTCGCTGGAGCAACCCAATTCGCCTGCCATCTTCCTTGAACAGACCCCGCCGCAGGTCGACATCAACATCGGCGTCGGTGCCGAGACGGTCGGACCTGACAACTACGAAGTGACGCTGCGGGTCACGGTGACGGCCAAGGTCGGCGAGAAGACCCTGTTCCTGCTCGAAGCCAAGCAGGCCGGGATCTTCGAGATCCGCAACATTCCCAAAGATCAGATGCAGCCGATCGTCAGCATCGCCTGCCCGGGCATCGTGTATCCCTATCTGCGGGCGGTCGTCTCCGACATCTGCACCCGCGCAGGTTTCCCACCTGTGCTTCTGACCGAAGTCAACTTCCAGGCCATGTACGAAGGGCAGAAAGCGGCTGCCGCAGAAGATGCAGCCAAGACGGCCCCGGCAAACGGTGGCGCGCTCCCCAACTGAGCGTTCGATCTGATCGGACACCCGAGCGCTCGCCAGTGAATCTCAGCGTGCTCGGGGCCGGTGCATGGGGCACCGCACTCGCAGTCAGCGCCTCCGCCCGGCACCCCACCATGCTTTGGGCGCGCGATCCCGCGCAGGCTGCTTCCATGAAAGCGCTGCGGCGCAACACGCGCTACCTCGACGCGGTCGAATTGCCGCCGTCTATCCAGATCACCTGCGATTTCAACGCCGCTGTCGAGCACGCCCGCAGCGGTCTGCTGATCGTTGCCACTCCGATGGCTGGCCTCGCTGCCGTGTTGGAAGCCTTGCCTGCCGGATTGCAGGCTCCCGGGCTGTTCTGGCTTTGCAAGGGATTCCAGAAAAGCACCGGCTGGCTGGGCCACGAGGTGGCCGGCCAGGTCTGGCCTGGCGGGCGCGTCGGCGTGTTGTCGGGCCCGAGCTTCGCCCAGGAAGTGGCCCGAGGTCAGCCCACTGCGCTGGTCGCGGCCAGCGTGGATCAAGCCTTGTGCCATCAGGCGGTCGAGCTGCTGCACAGCGACAACCTGCGTATTTACACGTCTGACGATCCGATCGGTGTCGAGGTGGGTGGTGCCGTCAAGAACGTGATGGCGATCGCCACCGGCTTGGCCGACGGCCTACAGCTCGGTTTCAACGCCCGGGCAGCGTTGATCACCCGGGGTCTTGCCGAGATGGTGAGGCTGGGCCTGGCGCTGGGTGCACGACCTGAAACCTTCATGGGATTGAGCGGCCTGGGCGATCTGGTGTTAACCGCCACTGGCGATTTGTCGCGAAATCGCACGGTGGGTCTGCAGCTGGCGCAGGGCAAGCCCTTGGCGCAGATCCTTGCCGAACTGGGGCATGTGGCTGAAGGCGTGTTCAGCGCCGCCACCGTCTTGCGCCGCGCGCAGGTGCTGGGCGTCGAGATGCCGATCACTGCGGCCGTCGTCGCGGTACTGGAGGGGCATGTGACCCCCCGTCAGGGTGTCGAGCGTCTGATGGGCCGCGATCCGCGCTCCGAGCGCTGATTCCGGTTCAAACGCCTCCGGCGTAACCGTTCTGGCGCCAGGCCTCGAACACCGCCACCGCGACGGCATTGCTCAGGTTCAGGCTGCGCTGCCCGGGGATCAGCGGCAGCCGCACCTGCTGATCGAGCGGGAACGCGGCCCGCAGCGGCTCTGGCAACCCCGACGTTTCAGAACCGAAGACCAGCCAATCCCCCGTCTGCCACGCCACCTCAGCGGGCGTGCGGCGACCGCGCGTCGTGAACGCGAAGCAGCGCTCGGATGCGGGGCACGTCGACTCGACGAATTGATCCCACGACGCGTGACGTCGCACGCGTGCGTGCTCGTGGTAATCGAGCCCGGCGCGCTGCAGCAACTTGTCATCCATCGAGAAACCCAGCGGTTCGATCAGGTGCAGCTCGCATCCGGTGTTGGCCGCCAGACGGATCGCGTTGCCTGTATTCGGCGGAATCTCGGGGTGCACCAGGACGATGTTGAACATGGTCAGTGACCAGGCGAGGGTGTGCGCGCCACCACCCATACGTGCACGGCGATCGCTCCCGCATCGAGCAGCACGCGTGTCAATTCGGCCGCCGTGGCACGCGTCGTCATCACGTCGTCGATCAGGGTGATGGTGCGGCCTTTCAGTTCGGCCCGCCGTGTCGGGTCAACCGCGAACGCCCCTCGCACATTGGCCACGCGCTGTCCCCTGGCAAGCGACAGCTGATGTGGCGTGTCCCTGATTCGAAGCAACAGTGCCGGTTCGGTCTGGCAACCCATGGTACGAGCGCATCGACGGGCCAACTCCCAGGACTGGTTGTAGCCGCGCTCCCGCAGCCTGCGAGGCCCGAGCGGGACCGGCAACATCAAGTCCGGGTGGACAGCTGGGTGCTGGCGGTGAGCAGCGATGAGCAGATCGGACATCGAGCCGACCAGGTCGAGAGCATCGTTGAACTTCAAATCGGCGATCAGTCGATCCCAGGGATGCGCGTAATCGACGGCCGCCAGCGCGCTGTCGAAGGGTGGTGACGACCGGACACAGTTGCCGCAAGTGCCAACGCCGGGCGGTACTCGGATGGCGCAGCGCCGGCAACGATCGGCGGGAGGCGCGAAACGGCGGGTGCACGTCCCGCAGATCCGCCCCCGACCCCAGCCCCGGCAGACCGCGCATTGGCTGGGTAATCCACGCCACCAAGGCGTTTCTGCTGGGCTTGTCGATCCGGGCTGGGCATTCACGTCGTCAATATACTGGGCTGATGGCTGGTGGCTCATTTACAACGCAACGCTTGATCGACGAGGTGGCCGTCGCGAAGGTGCAGCAGAGGCTCGCGCGGCTGTCTGCGCCACCTTGGTTGCACGCTGAAGTCGCAGGGCGCATGGTGGGGCGTCTGGCGTTGTTCCGAATGTCGCCGAATCGGGTGATCGACTGGGGGGCGTTTCTCGGAGCCGGAGCCCCCTCGCTGATGGCGACGTACCCGGACGCGGAGCTGATCGCCATCGAGCCTTCCGAGCAGTTGGCGATGCGCAGCCGACAGGCCCTGCGAACACCCTGGTGGAGTCGCCGCCGCTGGAAATCGCCGTCGGTCGACGTGGTCATCGATTCGCAGTCAGCCCGTCTGAATGACGCGCAACTGGTGTGGGCCAACATGATGTTGCATGGGGTCAAAGACCCGCCAGCGTTGATGCACCGCTGGCACCGAATGCTCTCGGTCGGTGGCTTCGTCATGTTTTCGTGCCTGGGGCCGGACTCGATCCGTGAGTTGACGGCGTTGTACAGCCGCCTGGGCTGGCCCGCGCCCACCATCGATTTCGTCGACATGCACGACCTCGGCGACATGCTGATGCAGGCAGGTTTTGCCGACCCTGTAATGGATCAGGAAAGTCTCACCGTGCAGTGGTCGAGCGCTCATGCCCTGTGCAAAGACCTGCGCGTGTTGGGTGGCAACGTGTCGCCGATGCGCGTGCCCGGTTTGCGAACACCTCGCTGGATGGAGCGGTTGCACCGTGAATTGGAGAGCTTGCGAGATACAAGTGGTCGGTTCAGCTTGACCTTCGAGATCGTCTATGGCCACGCTTTCAAGGCCGCTGCTCCGAATAAAACAGAGGTGCAGACGCAGGTTTCTCTGGAGGAGATGAAGCGGCTGATGCGTGAAGCAAGACGACCCGCTTGAGAATGAAGTGCGCGGTCGTATAAACTCCGCGCTGTTCTTTCATTGGCCTTTCATTAACTTGGCGTTGACCTTCTGTTGACGCAAGCATTCCAGAAGCGATCCTTTCGGATCGGATCACCTTACAAGTCGGTCCACCGCCCGGCATTGACCAGTACCCGCAGGATGTCTGCTCACTCATCGTTTTCGCATCCAAGCGCTTTATTGATACCGGCAGCGTGGTATTTCGGCACGGAACGCGGCTCGGCTGTTGGTGATTGGTCTGTCGAGTGGAATTTGAAGCGCAATTGCTCAATGGCGCCGTGTCAGTTGTTCGCGCTATTTGGCGGTCTCTGCGTACTTTCATTGACGATTGCAGGGTACTTCTGGATGCAAGGCGCCACGATGATCATGACCTTTGCATGGATTGAGCTCGCGGCGGTCGGCATCGCTTTATTGATGTACTCGCGGCATGCTGCAGACCAGGAAAGTATTGCGTTGCGCCAGGGTCGGCTCACGGTGGAGCACACCTCGGGCCGTCTCGTCGAGACGGCTGAATTCGCGCCGGAGTGGGTCAGCGTGGAACCCGTAACCGGCGATGAATCGCTGATCGAGCTTTCTGGTCAAGGACGAAGGATAGAAGTCGGGCGGTTTGTTCGTCCGGAATTGCGGCGACAACTGGCCAATGAATTGCGGCAAGCAGTTCGATTGGCTCGGACGCGGCCGCAAGGTGCTCTGCCATCGGCAGGGTTTTGACAACACGAGCAGTCACGATGAACAAGATGAAAGCACTTTGCACGAAGGTCTGGCAATCAATCGCCGGCGCAGGACTTCTTCTGGCGACGACGTTGTCCGTCGCGGTCAATGATCTACCTGGCGGACCTGCCGTTAATCAGCTTGATCTGCACCCGGCAGCGACGAAAATCGCCGAGGACCAGCGCTGGTTGCATTACTTCATGTTGATCATCTGCCTGGTGATCTTTCTTGGCGTGTTTGGCGTGATGTTCTATTCGATCCTGATGCATCGAAAGGACAAGGGTGCCAAGTCGGCCAATTTTCACGAGAGCACCACGGTTGAGATCATCTGGACCATCGTGCCGTTCATCATCGTCATCCTGATGGCGTTGCCAGCGACCAAGGTCGTCGTTGCCATGAAAGACACCAGCTCTGCCGATCTGACGATCAAGGCGACTGGCATGCAGTGGAAGTGGGGGTACGACTACCTCAACGGCGAAGGCTCGGGTATCGGCTTCGTTTCGACCCTCGATGCCGCCCAACGTCAGATGTCTGATTCCGGAAAACCGTCTGGCGACGACTACCTGTTGAAAGTTGATCACCCCTTGGTGGTTCCTGTCGACAAGAAGATACGCATCATCACCACGGCCAACGATGTGATTCACGCCTTTGCCGTGCCTTCCTTCGGTATCAAGCAGGACGCTATTCCTGGTTTCGTGCGCGACACTTGGTTTCGAGCTGAAAAGATCGGTGACTACCATGGTCAATGCCAGGAGCTGTGCGGCAAGGAGCATGCCTATATGCCGATCCATGTGAAGGTCGTGTCGCAACAGGACTACACGCATTGGGTCGAGGGTCAGCGGGCCGAGATGTCGGCAAAGGCCGACGATCCGGCGAAGGTCTGGGAACTGGCTGACCTGCGCGCTCGCGGCGAGAAGATCTACAACGGTAATTGCGCAGCTTGTCACCAGCCCAACGGCAAAGGTGCCGGTGCGGTCAAACCACTTGATGGCGCTGCGGTCGTTCTGGACGCTGACAAGACCAGGCAGATCGCGGTCTTGCTGAATGGGCAGAACAACGGTGCGATGCCATCGTGGAAGCAGCTGTCGGATACCGAAATTGCCGCTGTGATCACGTTTACTAAGAACAACTGGTCCAACAAGACGGGGCAGGCAGTGCAGCCGTCCGACGTTGTCGCCGCCCGCAAGTAATTTCTCTCAGTTAAACGTTCAGTCGTTTCAGAAGGATTCGCCATGAGTGCAGTACTCGACCACCACGGTGACCACGGTCACGCACACGACCATGATCACGGCGCGCCGCACGGCTGGCGCCGCTGGTTGTACGCGACGAACCACAAGGACATCGGCACGATGTACCTGTTGTTCTCGTTCACGATGCTGATGGTCGGTGGCGTATTGGCGCTCATCATTCGCGCCGAACTGTTCCAGCCGGGCCTGCAGTTTGTCAATCCGCAGTTATTCAATCAGCTCACCACGATGCACGGGTTGATCATGGTGTTCGGTGCGATCATGCCGGCCTTCGTCGGTTTTGCGAACTGGTTGATTCCGTTGCAAATTGGCGCTGCGGACATGGCATTCGCTCGAATGAACAATCTCAGTTTCTGGCTGATGATTCCTGCGGCATTGACCTTGGTCAGTTCGTTCTTCTTCCCTGGCGGCGCACCGGCAGCGGGCTGGACGCTCTATGCGCCATTGACGCTGCAGATGGGGCCGTCGATGGACGCCGGCATCTTCGCGATGCACATTTTGGGCGCAAGCTCAATCATGGGGTCGATCAACATCGTGGTCACGGTGCTCAACATGCGCGCGCCGGGCATGACACTGATGAAGATGCCGCTTTTTTGCTGGACTTGGCTCATCACCGCTTACTTGCTGATCGCTGTCATGCCGGTACTGGCCGGTGCTATCACGATGACGCTGACTGACCGCCATTTCGGTACCAGCTTCTTCAATCCAGCTGGCGGCGGCGATCCGGTCATGTACCAGCATATTTTCTGGTTCTTCGGCCACCCTGAGGTCTACATCATGATCTTGCCGGCCTTCGGCATC
>JARXKP010000119.1 GCA_030271615.1 Pseudomonadota bacterium | reverse complement strand
GTCAGCAGGATCACCTGACACGAGCCTTCGGCGATGCGCTCGCTGAGGACGCGCACGACTTCCAGTCCGCGCATGTCGGGCATGTTCATGTCCAGCAGGATCACATCGGGCATCTCGTCAAGTGCAGCACGGATGCCATCTCGGCCGTTGACGGCCTGGCGCAGGGTGACCGCAGGAAACGCCGACAGCAGCGTTTCGATCAAGGCCTGACTGACGGGATCACCCTCGATGCACAGCAGCGTGCTGCAGAAGTTGGGCGAGGGTGCGTCGGGTTCGGACATGTCCATGTCGTTTCCCTCGTTGAGGTGCGACGGTGTGGGGAACTGCGCTGCCCGATCGTGGCCGTGCAATGCGCCCGCTGGCATCGGTGCTTCCCCTTGCTCGCTTGGCCGCCGTATGCTTCATCGCACACGGTGACGCGGTGTGCGTTGGCGTGGACAGGAGCTTGACATGACGGCAGTATTTTCCCGGCCAGTGCGGTGTTTTGTCACCACCGTGTGGCTGGTGATCGCGATCGGGGCGGCGGACTGCCGTGCGGAGGTACCCACCCACATGACAGACGCTCGACAGCACCTCGAGGAGCATCGCGAACTCACGCGTCAGTTCATGCAAAAGCTCAAAACCGACAGCCGCGCCGCGGTCGATGACGCGCTTGCAGCCGTTCAGCGAACCAAGGCGCTTGGTCGCAATCATCCGCAGCGCGGTGATGCGCTGGAGATGCTGAGCCACGGCTACCTGGCCACCGAGCAGTATGACAAGGCGCTGCCGCTGGCGGCCGAAGTCGTGCGCATCCGCAAGGCCGCGACGCCGCCGGAGGAAGAGCTGCTCGCGCTCGCGCTCGACACCCATGCGACGCTGTTGTTCGCGGCCGAGCGCAGCGCCGAGTCGGATGCAGCTCTGAGCGAGTCGCTCGACGCGTGGCGTCGTGCCTTTGGCCCGAACGACCTGCGCCTGGCTCCGATTCTCGAAGGGCAGGCCGAGTATGTGCAAAAGGGCTTCGGTCGGCCGCTGTGGGCGATTGAACTGCTGCGCGAGGCGGTCGCGATCCGCGTGCTGCACCCTGAATCTTCGGGCGGCAAGCTGGCCGAGACGCTGACCGAGCTGGCCATCCACGAGATGCGGCAGGCGCAGTACGCCGATTGCGATGCCCACTTGGCCCGGGCAAACCAGCTGTTCGACGCCGAAATCCGCAAGGATCCGGGGCGCGAAGAGTCAAGGGCCTCGCTCGCCCAGGTGCTGGTGATGCGCGCCGGCATCGCCGCCGTGCTGGCGCAGAAGAACCTGGCGCGCGACTACGTTCGGCAGGCCAAGGCGATCCGGCTGACCGACCCGATCCGGCAGGCCGAAACGCAGATCCTGATTTCCGAGTCGATGAGCTCCGCGCTGTGGCTGGCCGGCGATCTGGACGGTGCCATCGAGCAAGAACTGCAAGTCATGTCCGTGTTCAAGAGCCACCGCGATCTGCTCGACAGCGGTTCGCTCGACAAGAACATGGTGGGAGACACGCTGTCCTCGCTCGGTCGCCTGTATCTCCAGAAGCACGAACTCGGCCTCGCCCGCCAGGCGCTGAAGGCGGCGCGTCTGGGGCTGGGCGACACGCCGGAGGTCCTGTTCAACCTGTCCGAACTCGAACGACTGAGCGGGGACGAGCCGCTGGCGCTGGCGCACTACCAGTCCGCCTTGCGCCTGCGCAAGGAAAGCGCAACGGAGGTGTCGGTGCTGTTCGGTACCAACCGGGTTGCCGAATCGGGCGGCGAAGCCGGGCGCTTCGGCTCTGCAACCGACGATCGCCTGTCGCTGGGCCAGGCGGCGGTGCTGGTGCCCGGCGCGCAGTTCTCCGACGTGGGTTGGCTGCGCCCGACGCGCACGGTGCCGCTGCCGGTCGGCCTGGCGACCGACGCCACGAGGTTGCTGATCCGAACCAAGCGCGTGCTCGCCCCGACGCAGTTCGGCACTCAGGCCAGGGCGGTGATGGCGCGTGCCCGGCTGCATCCGAAATCGGTGCTGGTCTTCGTGCACGGCTTCAACGTGTCCTTCGACGAGGCGGTGCAGCGCGCAGCGCAGCTCGCCCGCGATCTCAACTACGACGGCGCCGTGTTCGTGTTTTCGTGGCCGTCACAAGGCACGGTGCTGCGCTATGGCACCGACCGCGACAGCGCCGATCAAGCCGTGGACCGCTTCGTCGAGTTTCTCGGGCAGGTCGAGCAGGCCACCGGTGCCGAGAAGATCAACCTGATCGCCCACAGCATGGGCAACCGCGTGCTGCTGCCCGCGCTCGCGAAGATCGCCTCGGACCCGCAGAGCAGGGTGCGACCCAAGGTGCGCGAGGTCATCCTGGCCGCACCGGCGGTGCCGCAGGCCGACTTCACGCACTGGCTCGACACCATCTCCCAGCAGGGCATTCGCCGCTTCACCTTGTACGCGTCGTCGGCCGACAAGGCGATGTGGGCCGGCTGGTTGCGCGAGTGGGCGACTTCGCTCGCCGGCTACGCCTCGCAGGGTGTTCCTCTTCGGCATCCGAGCGTCCAGAGCATCGACATCACCAAGGCGTCAAATCCCGGGCTGTTGCAGTTGAACCACGACGTCTTCGCGTCGAACCCGGTGATGTCCGAGGACATTCGTCAGGTGCTGCAACAGGGCCAGCAGCGGCTGCCCAACCAGCGCATCCCGCTGATGAAGGCGCAGCGCAGCCCCGACGGAGGGGTGCCGTATTGGTCGTACGAGCCGCCGGCTGCTGCCCGGCGCTAGGCCACTGCCCTCCATAACCGCGTTTTTTAGCATGAACAAACTCCGCATTCACGAGGATTCGACACGGACCACCCCAATTGGCCTTGCCCGGTATGCCGGCGAATTCATGGAGGCAGCGCTTGCGGCGGACGCCAAGATGGGAAAGAAGGACGGCTACGAAAGAGTGGCTCCAATCCCGGTGATGTTCCTTGTGGGTCAATCTATCGAACTGGCTCTAAAGGCCTTTCTGCTTGCGAGAGGAGTCACCCTCCGTCAACTGCGAACCGATTACGGACATGAGCTCCATCGTTCATTGCGCAAGGCAAAAGAACTTGGCCTTCTCGAAGTCGTTCCATTGGAGTCAGAGGACATCAATGCGATCGAACTGCTTGACCACCTATATGCAACCAAGCAACTTCAGTACATCGTTACCGGAGCGAACTCGTTCCCAGTGTTTGGTCTTCTCCAGTCGGCAGCGCTCAAGCTCGTTTATGGAATAGGGACTGAGGTTGGGTTTCCACCTCGCAGGCTGCCAGTTGCGCTCTGAACATAATTGAGCATCGTCCACGGTGTCACAACGTCGACGTCGCCAGCTTGGCACCGAACCCGATGAACAGCGCGCCGACACCACCGGTCATGCCCGCGGCCAGTCGCTGGCGTCGGCGGAACCCGGCCGCCAGTCTTGCGCCGACGAAGATCAGCACGCTGAGGTAGGCGAGGCTGGTCGCCTCGCACACCAACCCGAGCAGGCCGAACGACCACCACGGCGCAGGGTAGGTCGGGTCGACGAACTGGATGAAGAACGAGATGAAGAACAGGATCGCCTTCGGGTTCAGCAGGCTGATTACCAGCGCCTTGGTGAACGGGTCGCCGGTGACGGCCGGTGACAGTGCCGCGGCAGCCGAGGTACCGTGCCGATGCCATGAGCGCCACGCGCTGCGCAGCATCTGCAGCCCGATCCAGACCAGGTAGGCCGCGCCGGCGTACTTGACGACGCCGAACAGTTCGGGACTCGCGCGCAGCAGTGACGCCACGCCGCCGGCCGACAGGACCATCAGGATCAGGTCACCGAGGAACACGCCGCAGGCACTGCGGTAGCCCGCTCGCACGCCGCGCTGCGCCGCGACGCTCAGCACGTGCAGCGAATTCGGCCCCGGCAGCAGCACGATCAACACGGTGCCGATGACGAAGGTCCAGAAATCGGTGACACCGAACTGGGCATGAATCCAGGCGTTCACGGGATGCTTTCGTCAGCGACCGCGACGGGTCTGGTCTCTGCCCCCGGCTGTGCTGGCAGCGACCACCAGCGTGGCAGCAGCCGCTGCACGCCGGGCCGTCGGTATCGGTCGTCGATCAGGACGACCACACCCCGATCGGTCGGGCCGCGGATGACCCGGCCGGCGGCCTGCACCACCTTCTGCAGGCCCGGGTACAGGTAGGCGTAGTCGTGCCCGCGGCCCGCGCCGAACATCTGCTCCATGCGGTCCTTGATCTGCTCGTTGACCGGGTTCAGCTGCGGCAGGCCCAGCGTCGCGATGAAGGCGCCGATCAGCCGGGTGCCGGGCAGGTCGATGCCTTCGGCGAACGCCCCGCCGAGCACCGCGAAGCCGATGCCCTGGCTGGTCGGCGTGAAACCTGCGAGAAAGCGTTCACGCGCCGCCTCGTCCATCGCGCGAGACTGCTCCCACACCGTGATGCCGGTATGCTGTTCTCGCAGCAACGTCACCACGTCGCGCAGGTAGTCGAAGCTGCTGAAGAACGCGAGGTAGTTGCCCGGCGCTTCGGCGAATTGCGCGGCCATCAGGTCGACGATCGGCGACAGCGAATCCGCGCGATGCCGGAAGCGTGTGGACACGCCGTCGATCACCTCGACGCGCAGCTGTTCGGCCTCGAACGGCGCGCGACGTCGATGCACGCGGTGCTCTCGGGCAGACCGAGCAGGTCGCTGATGTAGTCCACCGGGTTCAGCGTGGCCGAGAACAGTGTGACTGTGTGAGCAGCCGCGAAACGCGGCTTCAGGAAGGGGGCCGGCACCACGTTGCGAATGCACAGCACCGAATCGTCGGAAGTGCCGTCCAGCGTGACGTCGAACAGCGAGTGATCGCCGTAGCCTTCGAAGACCCGCGTGAAGTGCAGCGCATCGAAATAGAAACGCAACAGCGGCGAGTCGAGCGCGGGCCGTTCGGCCAGGTGATCGGTGACGACCGACACCACCTGCTGCAAGGCCGCGATGAGGTCGGGGCGCGGGCCCGGGTAGACGCGGTAGGCCACGTGCTGCTCGCCGTCCACCTGCGCATCCTCGATCGATAGCCAGCATCGATCGAGACGCCGCAGCGCGGATCGCAGATCGGCGGGTGCCTTGGGCAGCATGCCGCGCAGATCGGCGTGTCGCAGCGACGCCGAATACATCTGGCGGCCGCGCTCGATCAGGTTGTGAGCCTCGTCGACCAGCACGCCGACGCGCCATTCGTTCGCTGCGGTCAGGCCATGCAGCAGTGCGTTCAGGTCGAACCAGTGGTTGTAGTCGCCGACCACCACATCGCTCCAGCGCACCAGCTCCTGCGACAGGTAGTAGGGGCAGATCTGGTGCGCCAGCGCGACCTCGCGCAGCGTGGCCTTGTCCAGCGCAGCTTCGGGACGGTCCAGGCGGGCGATCGCCTCGGCGCGCGCGGCCGCCAGCCGATCGTAGAAGCCGCGTGCCAGCGGGCACGAGTCGCCGTGGCAGGCCTTGTCCGGGTGTTCGCAGGACTTATCGCGCGCGACCAGTTCGATGACACGCAGGGACAGCGGCGTTGACATCGACGCTTGAGAGGCGCACTCGCGGATGACCTGCAGCGCATCCAGCGCCAGCGCTCGACCGGGTGTTTTCGCGGTCAGGAAATACACCTTGTCGATCGCCTGTACCGGGCAGGCCTTCAGCAGCGGGAACAGCGTGCCGACCGTCTTGCCGATGCCGGTCGGCGCCTGTGCGATCAGGCAGCGACCGGCGCTGGCGGCCTTGTAGACGGCCTCGGACAGCGGGCGTTGTCCGGGCCGGAACTCGGCGTGCGGAAAGCGCAGCGCGCTCAAGCCTGCATCACGCGCGCGGCGATGTGCGGCCTCCTGTGCGGCCCAGTCTCTGAAGCGCCGGCATCGGTCCTCGAAAAGCTGCTGCAAGGACGCTGCAGTGTGCCGCTCGGTGAGCACCGTCTCGTCCTGCGTTGCCACGTCGAAGTACACCAGCGCGAGTTCGACTTCGGAGAGGCCGCGCTGCGCGCACAGCAAGGCGCCGTAGACCTGCACTTGCGCCCAGTGCAGCGCGCGGCGGTTCGCGGGCATCGCGTCGAGGTCGCCGCGGAAGGTCTTGACCTCTTCGATGCGCTGGCGGTGGGCGTCGTAGCCGTCGGCCCGACCGCGTACCCGCAGGCCGTCGAAATCGCCGCTGACGCTGACCTCCGACTCGTAGCCCTCGCCCCGGCGCGAGGCGACGATCGCCTGGCCGGCGATGCCTTCGAGCGCGGTGGCCGACGGCGTGAAGCGCAGATCGAGATCGCCCGCCTTGGCGGTGAACTCGCACAGCGATCGGACGGCAACGCAATACATCATGGACAGCGCGGTGTGAGAGCGCAGAGGTGCGGCCGCAGCAAGTCCGCGCTCGACAACCTCACGCGTCGGGCGCGACACCCAGCAGGCGATGCAGCCGCGTGCTGGTCGTCGTGTACTGCACCTGGACCGGCCGATCGGGGAACACGCACTGGGCGGCGGCGTAAGCCGCCATCGTCGCCTCGTGGAAGCCGCACACGATCAGCTTCTTCTTGCCCGGGTAGGTGTTGACATCGCCGACCGCGAAGATGCGTGGCACGCTGGTCTCGAACTTCTCGGTGTCGACCACGACCTGCTTGCGTTCGAGCATCACACCCCAGTCGGCAATCGCACCAAGCTTCGGGCTCAGGCCCCACAGCACGATCAGCAGATCGACCGGCAGCAAGGACGTGCTGCCGTCGGCGCCGGCCACGGTGAGGTGCGTCAATGTCTCGCCGCTGGATTCGAAACCGATCGCCTGACACGCGACGAAGCGCATCCAGCCGACGGCGCAGGCCGCATGCATCCGGTCGACGGTGGCCGAGGCCGCCTTGAAGGCGTCGCGGCGGTGCATCAGCGTGACGCTGGCCGGTCGATCGATCCCTGCATCCGCCAGTGACAACGCCGCTTCGAGCGCCGCATCGTCTTCACCGAGCACGATCACGTGCCGGCCTTCCACTGCGGGGGGCGTGTCACCGCTGTGAAACACCTGCCGACCGATGAAGCGATCGATGCCATCGAGCTTCAGGTGCCTCGGCTGGAACGAGCCGACGCCGCCGGCGATGAACACCGTGCGTGCGAGGAAACGCGTTCCGGCGGACGTGGTGACCTCGAGCCGGCCATCGGCCTGCGGCGCGATCGCGCTCACCTGTTGCGCGAGGTGAAACGTCGGCGCCATCGGCGCGACCTGAGTCAGCAGGCGTTCGACCAGTTCGCGGCCGGTGCACACCGGGACGGCGGGGATGTCGTAGATCGGCTTGTCGGGGTACAGCTCGATGCACTGGCCGCCGGGCACCGGCAGGCTGTCGACGACGTGGCAGTGGATCTCGTGCAGCCCGAGCTGGAACACCTGGAACAGCCCGGTCGGGCCGGCACCGATGACCAGTGCATCGGTGGGGATCGGCGCCGTGGCAGGCTCCGGCGAGGTGCGGTCGGGCAAGGCGCGATCCGCGGTGGCGGTGGGTGGTCTGGCCGCGCGCTGAAATCGGCTCAGCGCTTCAATTCCGACAGCTTGCCGGTCTTGTCTTTCCACTCGTCGGCATCGGGCAGGGCGGGCTTGCGCTTGGTGATGCTGGGCCAGCCGATGTGCGCCAGTTCGGCGTTGAGCTGGATCATGTGCTGCTGGTCGCCGGGCACGTCTTCCTCCGGCATGATCGCGTTGACCGGGCATTCGGGGATGCAGACCGCGCAGTCGATGCACTCGTCCGGGTCGATCGTCAGGAAATTCGGGCCTTCGCGGAAGCAGTCGACGGGACACACATCCACGCAATCGGTGTACTTGCAGCGGATGCAGGATTCGGTGACGACGTGGGTCATGACAAAGACTCGAAGAGTTCGCGTAAGAACGGTTGCGTGGGCAGCGTTGCAGAAGCAGGGGTGAAAAGACAGGCTGGCGAAAAAAACGCCGCTGATGAATTTTACGTGTTCAGCGCCGCCATCGAAGATGCAGGGATGTCGCCGTCGGCCGACGGGCTGGCCGCATGCAGTGGCCGGGCTCCCGCCCCGACTACCACCACGGTCGGGCGGCCTGCGTGCAGCAGGCTGGCCCGGTCCAGCGTGTCGATGGTGTGGTCGCTGCGCCGTTCGTCCGGCCAGCCTGCGCGCGAGCTGACGCACACCTCCGTCTGTGACGCCCAGCCCGCGCGGACCAGCTTGCCGGCCAGCGCGCACAGTTGCTTGCCGGCCATGTAGAAGACTTCGGTGTCTGCGCTGCGGCTGGCTTGCACGCGATCGATGTGGGTGTCGGCTCCGCTGTCCGCTGGCGCTGCTGTCGCGTCCGCCGACGTGCGGGTCATCGCGGTCGCGAAGCTGACGCTGCGGCCCGAGCCACGACGGGTCAGCGGGCGCTGCGCCGAGGCCGCAGCGGCCAGCGCCGCGGTCACGCCGGGCACGACCTCGCAGTCGATTCCCGCATCGGCCATCGCCTGCAGTTCTTCCTCGAGTCGGCCGAACAGGCTCGGGTCGCCACCCTTCAGCCGCACCACGAGGCCACCACTGCCGACTTCATGAGCGCACTGGATCAGCAGTGTGTTGATGGCGGACTGCCCGGTGCTGTCGGCAAAACCACGCTTGCCGACAGCCAGCCAGCGGGCACGCGGCGCGAGGTCGCGCAGGGCCGGATCGACCAGCGCATCGGTCAGCACCACCGCGGCCTGCGCCAGCCGCTGCGCACCGCGCAACGTGATGAGGTCGGCCTGGCCCGGACCGGCACCAACGAAGGCGATGCGCCCGGGCATCGTCGTCGTGGACGGCAAGGGCAACGCCGGTTCGACCGTCATGCGGTGGAGGATTTCACCAGCAGGGCGCCGCTGGTGCGGTTGGTCGTCGGGTCGACGACGATCAGCGAGCCGCCACTGCGGTTCGACGCGTAGGCCTCGACGGGCAAGGGCTGCTGTGTCTCGACGATCACATGGCCGATCTCGTTGACGGTCAGCTCGTGCGCATCGATCGATTCGAGCGTGTGGATGTCGAGGCGGCTCTCGATGCTCGCAATCCGCGCCTGCACCCAACGGTTGCCATGGCGCACCCAGTACTTGCGACCGACCACCGCCGGCTCGGTGTCGAGCCAGGCCAGCGTCGCGGCAAAGCTCTGCACGCCGTTGACGCTGTCTGGCGTCGCGATCCAGTCGCCGCGCGAGACGTCGAGCTGGCGATCGAGCACCACGCCTGCCGACCAGCCCGCCTCGACCCGATCGACCACGCTGCCGGCCAGTCGCACTTCGGCCACGACCGCTCGCTGGCCGCTCGGGAAGATCTGCACCTCGTCCCCCGCCTTGACGCTGCCGTGCGCGATGCGGCCGAACAGGCTGCGCGGCTGGTGGCCGACACCGGTGCTGCCGTCGCCATCGTCGCGGGCCACGTATTGCACGGGAATCAGCAGATCGCCTTCGGTGCGCTCCTGCGCGGCTGGCAGCGATTCGAGGAGTTGCAGCAGCGTCGGTCCGCTGTACCAGGTGCTCCAGTCGGTGCCGTCGGTCACGACCGTCTGGGTGACGTTGTCGCCGCGCAAGGCCGATACCGGCACGATCCCGGCGACCGCGATGCCGGCTGCCTCCGCAAAGGCTCGCAATGCAACGCTGACCGCATCGAACGCCTGCTGCGGATCGGCGACCGCATCGAGCTTGTTGACCGCGAACACGATGCTCGGCACGCGCAGCAGGTGCGCCAGCAGCGAATGGCGGCGCGTCTGCGGCAGCAGTACCAAGGGCGTCTGATGCGTGTCGAGCTTCGTGATGTCGACCAGCACCACCGCCGCATCGCTGCCGGCGGCGGCCGTCACCATGTTGCGGGTGTACTGCTCGTGGCCCGGGGCATCGGCGATGATGAACTTGCGCTGCTTGGTCGCGAAATAGCGGTAGGCCACGTCGATCGTGATGCCCTGTTCGCGCTCGGCTTCGAGGCCGTCGGTCAGCAGCGACAGGTCGA
>JARXKP010000118.1 GCA_030271615.1 Pseudomonadota bacterium | reverse complement strand
AGCGTGGACAGGCCCGCCCTCCCCGATCTGCGCTTCGCGCTGCTCAACGACTGGCAGCGCGGCTTCCCGATCGTCGATGCACCCTTCGCCGCCATCGGCGACGCGTGTGGTGTCGATGGAGCCACCGTGCTCGACCACTACCGCAGGCTGCTGCACGACGGCGCCATCAGCCGCATCGGCGGCGTGTGGGGTGCGGGGGCCGGCGGGGCCGCCCTGCTGTGCGCCTTCTCGGTGCCCGAGCCACGGCTCGAAGCGGTGGCAGCACAGGTGTCGGCGCACACGGGCGTGAACCACAACTACGAACGCGAGCACCACCACAACCTGTGGTTCGTGATCACGGGGCGCGACACGCAAGCGGTGGCGGACGCCGTGGATGCGCTGGAGAGGCAGACCGGCTGCCGGGCGCTGCGCCTGCGCATGAGGCGCGCCTACCGCATCGACCTCGGGTTCGACCTGCGCAATGAACTGGCCGCAAGCGGCTGTGCGCCGACGCGCCGCGTGGCGCCGGTGGACGATGCTGATGCCCCGCTCGCGGCGCTGGTGGAGGACGGACTGCCCTTGATCGATCGACCGTTCGACCGGTGGAGTGACGCACTGTGTCTGCCCCGCGAGCAGGTTCTGGCCACCGTGCAGCGCTGGGTGCAGCAAGGCACGCTGCGCCGCTTCGGTGCGATCGTGCGTCACCATGAAGCCGGATTCGCGCACAACGCGATGACGGTGTTCGACGTGCCCGACGGCCAGGTCGACCATTGCGGCGCCGTGCTTGCCGGCCAGCGCGGCGTGACGCTGGCCTACCGGCGTGAACGGGCCGAAGGCTGGCCGTACAACCTCTACTGCATGGTCCACGGCCGCGACCGCAGTGCCGTGCGCTCGGCGATCGCCTCGGCGATCGAGTGCTGCGGGCTCGATGCGCAGCCGCATGCGGTCCTGTTCAGCCGGCGCCGCTTCAAGCAGGTCGGCGCCCGGTATTTCAGCGGCCTGTCCGCAAGCGTGCTGGCATGAGCCGAGTTGAGACCTTGCCCGGTCTGAGTCCTCGCGATGCGAGGTTGGTCGATCGACTGCACAGCGACCTGCCGTTGATCGATCGCCCGTTCGCGGCAGTAGGCGCCGAGCTCGGCATGGACGAGGACGAGGTGCTGGAGCGCCTGCACCGGTTGCTCGCGCAAGGCGTGCTGACGCGGTTCGGCCCGCTGGTGCAGATCGAGCGTGCCGGCGGGCGTTTCGTGCTGGCCGCGCTCGAGGTTCCCGAGGTGCGCTTCGACGAGGTTGCGGCACTCGTCAATGCCTTGCCCGAGGTCGCGCACAACTACCGGCGCGATCACGCCTTCAACATGTGGTTCGTGGTGGCCACCGAGCGCGCCGACCAGGCCAGCGTGGTGCTGGCCCGCGTGGCCGATCTGACGGGGCTTGCCGTGCACGCGTTTCCGAAGGAGCGTGAGTACTTCGTCGAGCTGAGGTTGCCGGTGCGTCAGGCGCCGGAGGGTTGACATGGCACTCGATGAGTTCGACCGCCGCCTGATCGCCGCCACGCAAAGCGGCCTGCCGCTGGTGCCGCGTCCCTATGAGGCAGTGGGGGCGGTGCTCGGCGTCAGTGGCGAACTGGTGCGCGAGCGCTTCGCTCGGTTGCTGGCCAGCGGCGTGATCCGCCGCATCGGCGCGGTGCCCAACCACTACCGGCTCGGCTATGTCGCCAACGGCATGACGGTGTGGGACGTGGAAGACGCTCGCGTCGACGAGCTCGGTGCCCGGGTCGGCGCGCTGCCCGGCGTGAGTCACTGCTACCGCCGCCCGCGGGAGTTGCCACGCTGGCCCTACAACCTGTTTGCGATGCTGCACGGCCACACCCGCGACGAGGTCGAGTGCCAGCGCATCGAGGTGCGTGCCCTGCTCGGTGACGCCTGCCGTGCCGACGACGTTCTGTATTCAACCGCCATCCTGAAGAAGACGGGCCTGCGCCTGTCCGGAGACTGAACCCCATGTTTCGCGTTTCTCAATTCATGCGCCTGATCGCAGACGCCGAACGCACCGGTGCGATGGCCCTGGCACGACCGGCCAGACCTTCAGGGCCGGTCGTGATCTGGAACCTGATCCGCCGCTGCAACCTGACCTGCAAGCACTGTTACGCGCTGTCGGCCGACCACGACTATGCGGGCGAGTTGTCGAACTCCGAGGTGTGCACGGTGATGGACGATCTGAAGGCGTTCAAGGTGCCGGTGCTGATCCTCTCGGGCGGCGAGCCGCTCCTGCGGCCCGACCTGTTCGAGATCGCCGCGCGAGCGAAAGCGATGCGCTTCTACGTCGGCCTGTCGACCAACGGCACGCTGATCGACGAACCGATGGCCGACCGTGTGGCGGCGGCCGGCTTCGACTACATCGGCATCAGTCTCGACGGTCTTGCGGCCACGCACGACAAGTTTCGGCGGCTCGAAGGTGCGTTCGATCGCAGCCTCGCCGCGGTACAGCTGCTGCGTGCGCGTGGTGTCAAGGTCGGCCTGCGATTCACGATGACGGCGATGAACTCCCATGACTTGCCGGCACTGCTGCAACTGATGCGCGACGAGCAGGTCGACAAGTTCTATTTCTCGCACCTGAACTACGCCGGGCGCGGCAACATCCACCGCGCCAAGGACGCGCAGTTCGCGGCCACGCGCGATGCGCTCGACCTGCTCTTCGAGCGAGCCTGGCAGTCCGTGTGGGAAGGCCGCAGCGAAGAGTACGTGACCGGCAACAACGACGCCGACGGGCCCTACCTGCTGGGGTGGGTGGCTCGCCGCTTTCCGCAGTGGCACGGCGCGCTGCGCGAGCACCTCGTTGCGTGGGGCGGCAATTCGAGCGGCGTGAACGTGGCCAACATCGACAACCTAGGCAATGTGCATCCCGACACGATGTGGTGGCACCACACGCTGGGCAACGTGCGCGAGCGTCCGTTCTCGGTGATCTGGTCCGATGTGTCCGAGCCGCTGATGGCCGGGCTGAAGGCTCGCCCGAGACCGGTCGAAGGGCGTTGCGCAAGGTGTGTGCACCTCGACCTCTGTGGCGGCAACACCCGCGTGCGCGCGCAGCAGGTCACCGGCAACCCCTGGGCCGAAGACCCGGGCTGCTATCTGGATGACGGCGAGATCGGCGTCGCGGCCGGCAGTGCGCATGTCGCGCTGACACCGTTCGCGTACCGGGTGCACTGAACATGCACTTGCACTTCGAGCGGCGCTGGCACCTTGCGCTGGCCTTCGGCCTGTTGCTGCTGGGCACCAGCGCGGCCCGTGCGGCGGAGTCGGCGGCACTTTTCGAGCAGCACTGCGCCAGTTGCCACGGCGCGCAGCGCACCGGTGCGATGGGCCCCGCGCTGCTGCCCGAGAGCCTGGAACGCCTGCGCCAGGCGGAGGCCCTGAAGGTCATCACGCAGGGCCGCGTCGCCACGCAGATGCCGGGCTTTCACGACAAGCTGGCAGCCGACGAGATCGCCGCACTGGCTCAGTGGATCTACACCCCGGTGCTGCCGACACCGCACTGGGACGAGGCGGACATTCGCAGCTCGCGCGTGCAGGTCGTCGATGCGACCACCCTGCCGAACAGACCGAAGTGGTCGGCCGACCCGATGAACCTGTTCGTCGTCGTCGAAGGCGGCGACCACCACGTCTCGCTGGTCGATGGCGATCGCTTCGAAACCATTCACCGCTTCGCCTCGCGCTACGCGCTGCACGGCGGGCCGAAGTTCACGCCCGACGGGCGCTTCGTGTTCTTCGGCTCACGCGATGGCTGGATCACCAAGTACGACCTCTGGAACCTGACGATCGTGGCCGAGGTGCGCGCCGGCTTGAACATGCGAAATGTCGCCGTCAGCGGCGATGGTCACTGGGTCATGGCGGCGAACTACCTGCCGCAGACACTCGAGTTGTTCGATGCCGAGCTGAACCTGGTCAAGACGTTCTCCGCGACCACCCTGGACGGCAAGACGCGCTCGAAGGTGTCGGCTGTCTACGATGCCGCGCCGCGGCACAGCTTCATCGTCGCCATGAAGGACATCCCCGAGCTGTGGGAGATCTCGTACGACCCGAAGGCCGAGCCCATCTTCGACGGCTATGTGCACGACTACAAGATGGGCGAGAGCATCGCGAGGCCGGGTTACCTCGGCGTCAGGCGCACGCTTCTCGACGAACCGCTGGACGACTTCTTCTTCGACCAGAGCTACCGGCACGTCATCGGCGCGTCGCGACCCAGGGCCGATGGCCGTGCGAGCGCCCAGGTCGTCAACCTGGATATCCGGCTCAAGATCAGCGAACTGCCGATTGCCGGCATGCCGCACCTCGGATCGGGGATCACCTTCGCATGGAATGGCACGACGGTTCTCGCCAGCCCGAACCTGCGCGACGGCGCGCTGGACGTGATCGACATGAAGACCTGGAAGCTGGTGAAGACCATCGCCACGCCCGGCCCGGGATTTTTCATGCGCAGCCACGAAGCAAGCCCGTATGCCTGGGTCGACTCGATGATGAGCGCCACGGCGAAGGACACGCTGACCATCATCGACAAGCGCACCCTCGAGGCGGTGACGCAGGTGCGTGAACCCGGTCACACGCTGGCGCACGTCGAGTTCACGAAAGACGGCCGTTACGCGCTGGCCAGCCTGTGGGAAGACGACGGTGCGCTGATCGTCTACGACGCGGTCACGCTGAAGGAGGTCAAGCGCCTGCCGATGCGCAAGCCGGTGGGCAAGTACAACGTGTGGAACAAGATCACACGGTCGGAAGGCACCTCGCATTGAGCCTGTCGGCGTCAAGCCGGTCCTCCATCACTCAAGCCCCCGGCTGATAGCCTGACAGTCGCCTCGCATCGGGGATGCGAATGTCGCGCTTGTCGATTTCGATCAGCCCGGCCGATTCGAGTTCGTGCAGCACGCGCGAAAAATACTCCGGCGTCAGCGACAGCAGAGACGCGATGGTGGCCTTGCTGACCGGCAGCGACACGGTCACCGAGCCGCCCGAGGCGCCATCGGTGACATCCAGCCCGCGCAGCAGGTATCCGATCACACGTTGCAGGCCGCTGTGAAGTGCGTTGGCCTCGACGTCGTTCACCAGGCCGTGCAGACGACGCGAGATGCCTGCCAGCATGCGCAGCGCGAAGCGGGGGTCGTGCCCGATCTCCGCGAGCACGGCCTGTTTGCCGACCGTCAGCAGAAGCGTATCGGTCAGTGCCTGGGCATTGATGATGTAGGGCCTGCCGGTGAACATCAGCGCCTCGGCAAAGCTGCTGCCCGGGCCGATGAGGTCGATCACCTTTTCCTGCCCGCCCGGAGAGATCGCGTACAGCTTGACCTGCCCGATCACGGTGACATGGAATTCCTCGCAGGGCTGGCCGACCCGAAACACCATGTCGCCCCGCGTCAGGCGGCGGACCTGGCTGCCGTCAGCCAGACGCTGCAGTTCGACCGCGTTCATGTCGCTGAACATCGGCAACACGGACAGATAACGCGGCATGTCGAAGGCTCTGACGTCCACCGCGGGCTCCTGTGGCTGTTCGGGTGGGCGGATTCTCGGGGCGACCGCCAACCCGCAGTTTGACGCTCGTCAATGCGGCGCGCTTCGAATCAGAGCAGCAACACCAGTGTGGCGAGCAGGCCGGCGGCGAGCTGGTTGTGCAGCAGCGCCACGCCGAGCGGCAGCGACGCCTGAACCTGCACCAGCCCGAGCGCCACCTGCGCGGCCACGCCGAGCAGCAGTGCCACGGCGCTGCGCATGCGCCCGCAGCACCAGGCCCGCCAGGCCACCATCGGCAGCAGCAGCACGAGGGCCAAGGCGACGCCGCGGTGCAGCACCTGCGCCAGTGCACCGGCCGGGTTGAAAGGCGGCAGCGCACCGAGCACGGGTTCGTGCCACGGATTCAGCGTGGCCCAGTCGACGGCCCGTGCACCGGCCACGCAGTCGGCCCAGGCCACGCAGCTCAGCCCGGCATGCGAGGCGCTGACCAGCGCGCCGAGCGCCACCTGCACGAGCAGCAGCAACGCGGCCGCAGCCACCAGCACCCGTGGCCGAGGCACGGGCAGCGGCCGGCCTGCCGCGGCAAGCCGCAGCGACAAGGCCAGCATCGCGAAGCCTCCCATCACATTGCCGATGGCCACCGCGGGAATGCGTGCGCCACTGCTCCAGCGTCCCAGCACGGCGAGGAACAGGGCGAGCGCGATCAGCGCCAGCGCCAGCGCCCCTTCCATCCGCAGGACAGGACGGTTGCCGAAGCACACCGTCACCATCGACACCACCAGCACCAAGGCCAGCACGGCGACCACGCGATGGGCGAACCGCGCGGCGGCGATGGCGGCCGGCACCTCGGGTGGTGCGGCCAGGGCGGGCTGACCCGGCGCGGTCTGTCGGAATTCCTGGCCGTAGCACTGCGGCCAGTCAGCACAGCCGAGCCCCTCCTTCGACAGGCGGATGAACGCGCTGAGGCTCGTGACCGCGAACACCGTCGCGGCGCAAAGCAGCGCGAGACGGCGCAGGAACATGAAGCGGCGATCGAGAAGGGTCACGGCATTCGCCCCGCGAGCGGAAGACCGCGATGCGGAAATGGTATAGCGCCGGCCGGTGTTTGCCCGCACTCGGGGCCACAACCGTGCACTTTCTTGAACTGGTTCAAGTGCGCTTTTCCCACGCCTCCGCAGACTCCGGTCCAGCGCGCCGTCGCTCGATGAGCACGGACGCAGGCCACTGAACCAGGAGACGCCATGAGTCCGATCGACGACGAGAACGAACCCGTTCCACTGATGCAGCAACTGCTCGACAACCCGTTCCTGCTGCTGTTCATCGGCGTGCTGGTTCCGATGGTGGTCTACACGCTGTGGGGTGTCATCGACATCCTCACCGTGCCGCTGACCAAGTGACCCGGCAGCCGATGGACATCCCCGCGGTACGCCGCCCCCTGGAATAGGACTTCGACCATGAGCGCCATTCTTCCTCCTGCAGAACGACTGTGGTGGAAACACCCGCTGGACCGGGTCGAAGGAACCTGGATCGTCATCGCGCTGATCTGGTGCCTGACCATGTTCGTGATGATGGTCGGCTGGCACATCTACGGGAAACAGAATCTCTCGACCGAGACGTACCGGACCACGCCCGATCAGTTCTCGACCAAGGCGCAGGCGATGGTCGACCAGTACACCGTACGCACCGAGACGGCCGAGAAGATTCCGGTCGTGCATCCGCCCGCGGGCAGTGATGTCTACCTGGTGGCGCGACTGTGGAGCTGGTGGCCGATCATTGAACTCGAGAAGGACAAGACCTATCGCTTGCATCTCACTTCAATGGACTACAACCACGGCTTCTCGCTTCAGCCGACCAATATCAACATCCAGGTCGTGCCGGGTTTCGAGCACGTGGTGAAGGTGACACCGAACCAGTCGGGCCAGTTCTCGGTGGTGTGCAACGAGTACTGCGGCATCAACCATCACACGATGGTCGGCCGCATGTACGTGAAGTGAGGAGCGCGACATGTCGAGCAATGTGAGTTACCGGACCTGCCCGCGCTCTGGCCTGCAGTTCGAAGGCCAGGCCGAAAAACTGATGATGGCCAACGCCTTCGTGGCGGTGGTGTTCCTGCTGGTCGGCGGCATCCTCGCCGTCGGCGTCGTGCTGACGCGCTGGCCGGCCGTGCACTGGCTCGCCGCCGACACGTTCTACCAGGTGCTCACCGCACACGGCATCGACATGCTGATCTTCTGGATCATCTTCTTCGAGGTCGCGGTGCTGTACTTCTGTTCGTCGACGCTCCTGCGCTGCCGCATCGCGACGCCGAATGTCGCGTGGCTGGCCTTCGCGCTGATGCTGATCGGCGCGGTGACCAACAACGTCGCGGTGCTGCAGGGCGGATCGAGCGTGATGATGACGAGCTATGTGCCGATGATGGCGGCGCCGAGCTTCTACCTCGGGCTGATCCTCTTTGCCGTCGGTGCGCTGATCGCCTGCTTCGTGTTCTTCGGCACGCTGGTCATCGCCAAGCGCGACAAGACCTATCAAGGGTCGGTACCGCTGGTGACCTTCGGCGCGATCACCGCGGCGATCATCGCGGTGTTCACCATCACGTCGGGCGCGATCATCCTGATCCCGACCTTCCTGATGTCGGTGGGCATCGTCAAGGCGGTCGACCCGCTCGTGTACCGCACGATCTGGTGGGCCTTCGGCCATTCGTCGCAGCAGATCAACGTGGCGGCGCACATCTCGATCTGGTACGCGGTGGCGGCTATCGCCTTTGGCGCCAAACCGATGAGCGAGCGCGTGAGCCGCGGCGCCTTCCTGCTCTACATCCTGTTCCTGCAACTCGCCAGCGCCCACCACCTGCTGGCCGACCCCGGCGTCAGCACGGCCTGGAAGGTCGTCAACACCAGCTACTTCATGTACTTCGCGGTTCTGGCCTCGATGATCCACGGCCTGACCATCCCTGGCGCGATCGAGGTGGCCCAGCGGCAGAAGGGCTACAACAAGGGCCTGTTCGAGTGGCTGCGCAAGGCGCCGTGGGGCAATCCGGTTTTCTCGGGCATGTTCATCTCGCTGATCGGTTTCGGCTTTCTCGGCGGGATCTCGGGCGTGATGATGGGCACCGAGCAGCTCAACATGATCATCCACAACACGATCTATGTGCCGGGCCACTTCCACGCCACGGTCGTGGTGGGCACGACGCTGTCGTTCATGGCGCTGACCTACTTCCTGATTCCGGTGCTGTTCAAGCGCGAGATGATCAACCCCGGACTGGCAAAGGCACAGCCCTATCTGTTCGGCCTGTCGATGTACTTCTTCTGCCTCGTGATGATGGGTGCGGGCACGCTGGGTGTATCGCGGCGCCACTGGGACATGGCCTTCAACGGCGCGCCGCTTGCCTACGAATGGCCGGGGGCCGCCTACCTGATGATGGGCCTGGTCGGCATCGCGGGTGTGGCGGCGATCGCCGGCGGCGCCATCTACATCTACATCACGGTGGGCTCGCTGCTGTGGGGCAAGAAGCTCGATCAGGGCAGCGTCAGTCCGCGCTTCACGCCGATACCGCCGACGCCGGTCGGCGCCGCCGTGCAGACCTACGGCTCGGCGGGCTTCGCTGCGCCCGGCACCTTCACACTGGCGATGGTGTTCCTGGTTGCCTTCGTTCTGTACTACTTCATCAACTGGAAGTACCTGTCCCAGGTCTGGGGTCTGTCATGACGTTGCCAGCCCGCCTCGGGCTTCATCCGCCCGAGGCGGGCTGCGGCCGAGCGAGTCGGTCCGGCGCTGGCCTGACCTGAACTGACCACAAGGAAGGAGGACACCGATGGCATTGACGCTCGTTCCCGCGCTGATCCGTCCCGGCTTGCGCGTCCGCGATGTCCTGGGGCTGTTCAAGTTGCGCATCGGCGTGTTCATCACGGTCTCGGCGCTGGTGGGTCTGGCGGTCACGCCCGGGCCGAGGCCGAGCTTCGCGCAGGTGCTCGTGCTCGCGTTCACCGTGATGCTCGCATCGGCCAGCGCCGGTGCGTTCAACCAGTACGCCGAAGCCGAGTCGGACCGGCGAATGGCACGCACCCGCAACCGGCCGTTCGCGACCGGTGCGTTGCGGCGCACACCGGCCTGGCTGCTGCTGATGGCGGTGATGCTGACGGTATCCGTCGGCACCGCGGCCTGGGTGCTCAACGCGATGTCGGCGCTGTACGTGTTCCTCGGCGCATTCTTCTATGCGGTGGTCTACACGCTGTGGTTGAAGCGGCGCAGCTGGCTGAACATCGTGGTCGGCGGGCTGTCGGGCAGTTTTGCGGTATTGGCTGGTGCCGCGGCGGTCGACCCGGCCGTCGGAGTGCATGGCTGGCTGCTCGCGCTGGCACTGTTCCTGTGGACGCCGCCGCATTTCTGGAGTCTGGCGATCGCCGGTCAAGCCGACTACGCCGCCGCCGGCATTCCGATGCTTCCCGTGGTGGTGGGCACCGAACGTGCCGCGCGGATCGTCTACGGCAGTG
>JARXKP010000117.1 GCA_030271615.1 Pseudomonadota bacterium | reverse complement strand
TGCTGAGTCGCTGCCAGTATTGCGCCGTGCCGGCGACCTTGCAGCCGCCGAGGGCCAGATTGAACCGGCCGTCGCAGAAAGACCCGCTGACAGCCTGCGCCTGCAGCTCGATGTCGAACGGTGCGACGGCGTCCTGCAGCAATCTGCAAAGCGACTGGTAGACCCGGGTCGTGCCGTTCGCCATGTCGGTATCGGTCCGCCAGGCCAGGCTGATGTTGACCACTCCGCGATCCTGTGGGACGAGCCCGCCGCCTGATCGTCGGACATACACCGGCCAGCCGCGCCGCTCGAAGCGTTCGCAGAGCATCGGAAACCGCTCGTAGCGCTGGTAGGTGCTCGGCACCACCAGCGACGCAGACGGCTCCCACACGCACGCCGCCGCCTGGCCCACCGCCGCGCTGTCGAGCAGGTCTTGCTCGATGGCGAGCGGTTGCGCGCCCGCACCACGGCTGATGAGCAACGCAAGCCGGGGCGGCTCCGATGGGATCACCATCGGAGTGAAGCGCGGTTTTTCAGCCACCCACATGACGTTTGAGCAACTGGTTCACGTCGCTCGCGCGCTCCATCTGAACCATGTGCCCGGCGCCATCGAACACCTCGACGGTGGCGCCAGCCGGCGCGTTGCCCGCGTGGCTGGCCGGAACGATGCGGTCTTCCCGACCCCAAACGACCAGCACCGGCAAGCCGGTCGACTCGAGCTTCAGACCGGGCTGCTCGGTCTGGCGGCCATCAGCAAACAGGCCCGCATTCAGTTCGGTCAGCAAGGCGTCGACGCCATCGAGCCGCTTGTACTTCAGCACGTCATCGATCATCTGCCGGCTCACCAGTGACGGATCGGCGAACAGTTGCTCGAGTACCGGCTTCAGCTCGCGGCGCGAGGTGGCGGCCGCAAAGCCGGCGGTGTAGCCCACGTTGATTTCGTCGCCGAAACCAGCGCTTGCGATCAGGCTCAGCGAGGCCACCCGCGATGGATGTGCCAGTGCCAGCTGCGAAGCGACGGCGCCGCCCATCGAATGACCCACCAGGTGCGCACGCGGAAGGTCGATCGCGGCCATGAAGCGGTCCACGAAATCAGCCAGTGCGCTGATGCTGGCCCCTGGCAGCGAGACGGTCGACTGACCGTGCCCCGGCAGGTCGAGCGCCACCACCGGCTGCTGCTCGCCGATCGCGTCGATGTTGAACAGCCAGTTGTCCAAGTCACCGCCGAAGCCGTGGATGAACAGCACCGGCGTGCCGGTCTCGGCGCCACGCCGCGCATAGCGGATCCGCAGTCCATCGACATCGGCCCACAGCGACTTCGGACCCGCGTCTTCGTCGTCGCCATCGGCCAGCACCGGCATGACGTAGGCCCCGATGTAGGCATCGATGTCGGCGTCGCTGACATCGTCACCCCCCATGACCCCGAGCAGCGCCTTCACCGGCAGCAACTCGCCCTCTGCAGCGACCTTGCGTCGCAGACGACCGGGATCGGCCGCCTCGACGGCGTTGGCGATCTTGTCGGTCTCGACATCGACGATCGGCATGCCGACCGTGATCTCGGTGCCCTCATCGACCAGCCAGGCCATGACGGTGCCTTCCTTCATCGACAGGCCCCACTTGGGCATGACGATGGGAGTGATGCCAGCCATCAGTGCTTCCCCTTGATCGTGCGGCGAACGGCTTCGGCAATGGCTGGAGCGCCCGGAATGTAGAGGTCTTCGAGCGACGGCGAGAACGGCACCGGCACATGCGGCGGAGCCACCATCTCGATCTGCGCCTTCAACGCGCTGAAGGCGTGCATCGCGACTTGCGCCGAGATGTCTGTTGCGATGTTGCAGCGTGGGCTGGCTTCGTCGACGCAGACCAGTCGACCGGTCTTGGTGACGCTCTCGAGAACGGTGTCGATGTCCAGCGGCGACAGCGTGCGCAGATCGACGATCTCGACATCGATGCCTTCCTTGGCAAGCGTGAGGGCCGCGTCGAGCGAACGGTGCACCATCAGGCCGTAGGTCACGATCGTGCAGTGCTTGCCTTCGCGAACGATGTTCGCTTCACCGAATGGAATCGTGTACGAGCCCTCGGGCACCTCGCCTTCGATGGCGTAGAGGTTCTTGTGCTCGCAGAAGATCACCGGGTCGTTGTCGCGGATCGACTGGATCAGCAGGCCCTTGGTGTCGTACGGATTGCTCGGGCACACCACCTTCAGTCCGGGGATGTGCGTGAAGATCGGCGTCAGCATCTGGCTGTGCTGGGCGGCCGCACGGAAGCCCGCACCGACCATGGCACGGATCACCACGGGCGTCTCGGCCTTGCCGCCGAACATGTACTTGAACTTGGCAGCCTGGTTGAAGATCTGGTCGAAGCACACGCCCATGAAGTCGATGAACATCAACTCGGCGATCGGGCGCATGCCGCAGGCGGCAGCACCGATGGCGGCGCCGACGTACGCGCTCTCGGACAGCGGGGTGTCCATCAGGCGGTCGCCGTGCTTGGCGTACAGGCCCTTGGTGACGCCGAGCACGCCGCCCCAGGCGTCCATCTCGCCGTCGGCACCGGTGCCGCCGACGATGTCCTCGCCCAACATGATGACCATCGGGTCGCGTGTCATCTCCTGATCGATTGCTTCGTTCACTGCCTGTTTCAGGCTGATTCTTCTGGCCATGGAAAGTCTCCTAGAGGTTTGCGGGGGCGCGCGTTCAGTACGACACGTAGACGTCGGTGAGCAGGTCGGAAGGCGGAGGCAGCGGTGCGGCCTTGGCCTGCTTGACAGCGTCTTCGATCAGCGCGAGCACCTGGTCGTCGATCGAGCGGAGTTCGGCCTCGGCAATGACGCCGGCACCGGTCACGGTGGCGCTAAAAATCTTCAGGCAGTCGTGGTTGGCGCGGATGTCGTCGAGTTCTCCCGCGGCACGGTAGGTCTGCGCATCGCCCTCGAAGTGACCGTAGAAACGGACCATCTTGCATTCGAGCAGCGACGGACCGCCGCCTTCGCGGGCGCGGCGGATGATTTCGCCGGCGGCTTCGTAGACGGCGAAGAAATCGGTGCCGTCGACGGTGATGCCGGGCATGCCGAAACCGGCCGCGCGGTCGACATAGCTGTCCACCGCCGTCGCGTAATCACGCGAGGTCGCTTCGGCGTAGCCGTTGTTCTCGATGACGAACAAGGCCGGCAGATTCCACACCGCCGCGAGGTTCAGGCTTTCGAGGAAGGTGCCCTGGTTGGAGGCACCGTCACCGACGAAGTTGATCGCGACTTCGTTCTTCTTGCGGAACTTGGCGGCCAGAGCTGCACCGCAGACCAGCGGTGCGCCCGCGCCGAGGATGCCGTTCGCGCCCATCATCCCCTTGGACAGGTCGGCGATGTGCATCGAGCCACCCTTGCCGTTGCCGCAGCCACCCTTCTTGCCGTAGATCTCCTTCATCATCGCGACGACATCGACGCCCTTGGCGATGCAATGGCCGTGGCCGCGGTGCGTGCTGGCGATGCGGTCGCCGTCGCCGAGGTGGCTCATGATGCCGACCGCAGTGGCCTCTTCACCGGCGTAGAGGTGGACGAAGCCCGGGATGTCGCCGCGGGCGAAGTCGACGTGCAGGCGCTCCTCGAACTCACGGATCGTGCGCATCGTCCGGTAGCAATCGAGCAGAGCGTCCCTGCTGAGGGGGAATGGGTTGGTCGCAGGCATGGCGTTGTCTCCTTTTAGGTCTGGTCGGTCTGGGAAGTGAAGCGGAACAAGCCTTCGCGTGCAGCGATCTGCATGCAGCGGGCGACGTCCACGGTCGAAAAAGCGTTGTTGCGCAAGGTGATGCGCACACGGTCGTTGGGGCCGAAAGGCATCTCGCGTTCGCCGTCGAGCGCGACGATGCCGGCGCTCAGTGCAACGTCGAACGGTCGATCGGCGGGCATCGGCTCCCAGCCCGCGATGTCGGCATCACGAATCATTCCGGGGGCGATCGGGACGCGCAGCCCTATTTTTCGGATGGCCGGGTCGTCACTGAGGTGAACCACCAGGCCGCCGGACTCGCGGCGCCCGACAGGTTGCAGCAACCCACCCAGTGCCGACAGACCGATCGCCTGCGGGTCGGCGAAGGTCAGGTACGCGGCGCGGAGGTGGTCGATCTTCCACAGGGCGCGCGAGCCGACGTAGCGGTCGGTGGAGATCACCGCGTCGACCAGCGCGATGTCCTCCCGCTCGCCGTCGTTGATCGAGACGTGCAGCACCTTGTTGCCGGCGAGGGCTTCCGAGGCGCCGATCCGGCCTGTGGCGTACAGCGCCACGGCCATCGCAGCGATCGTCGATTCGCGCATCTCGGGGAAGGCATTGTTGGTGCCCGTCGACAGCCCGGCGATGGGCACCGAGGCGCAGCCCTTGATGACGGCGCGATGCGTGCCATCGCCACCCAGCACGACGATCGCCCGCACGCCCGCCTCGCCCATCATCTTCGCGGCGAGGATCGTGTCGTCGACGGTCGAGGTCGCGTTGATGTCGAGGAATTCGACCTTCGGAAACGCATGGTGCAGGTTGTGCTCGCGCTTCAGATGCCTCACCAGCATCGACCGGATGCCGCCTCGGTCCGGCATCATCAGCACGCGCCTGATGCCCAGACTGCGAACGGTGCTGAGAACCCGCAGAACGATGTTCACGCGCTCCGAGATCTGCAGACCGCTGGCATTCGCGATGACGCGCCGGACGTCGCGTGCCGAAACCGGGTTGGCGATGATGCCGATGCAATCCTGTGCACCGGTCCCGGCTGAACTCATTCACTGTCTCCTGCGTTGATTGGACGTCCAAGGGCGCAAGCTGCATGCCACACCATTCGGTGCGGGTGCGCGGTGATGTCGATGCCCCGGATCACCGCGCTGAACCTTCGTTTGCGGCATCCACGTCGTCGTGAATGCAGGCGATTTCAGGTGTCACACCGCGACAGCTGTTTCATCTGCCGATGACACAGCCGTCGCACTGCCGAACTCGACCGCCAGACGGGCCGCAGACAGCGCAGCGAGACAGTCGGGGTCCTCGCTGAGTTCGCGTACAAGCTCGGCATGCAGCACCCTGTTTCGAGCGTCGATGACAAGAACCGCCCGCGCCATCAGTCCGCGCAGCGGTCCGCTGACGATGTCGACACCGTAGCTGCGCGCAAATGACGGACAGCGAAACGTCGAGAGCGTGACGCCGCGAGACCGCGCACCGTCGTCTCGCCCGGAATCCGCGATGAATGGCAGGTCGCGCGAGATCGTCAGCAGCGCCACGCTCGGCATGTCCCGCAGCCCCTCCTCGAGACGACGCGACGACAGCCGACAACTCGGGAGTTCGATGCTGGGCACGATGTTGAGCACCTTGCACCGGCCCGGAAAATGATCGAGCCCGACGTCCTCGAAAGCGGAGGTGGTCAACAGGAATTTCGGGGCCTCCTGCCCCGGCCTCGGCAACGTTCCTTCGGTGTAGGTGGCGATGCCGTTGAGCGTCAATCGGGTCACGGTGCAGGCTCTCGGTCGGTAGATTCAGGCCTTGGCAGTGATCGACTGCCCGACGCGCTCGGAGATCAACCCCATGACCGCACCGCAGATGATCGACACCAGCACCCACCCGAGCTTGGCGTCGAGCGGCGCGCCGGCACCGAAGAACGAGGCGGCACCGATGAAGGCGCCGGGAATGAAGCTGAACAGATCGATCCTCGACAGCTGGCACAACGACCAGCCGAGCAGTGCCAGCAGGGCGCTGAAGATCAGCAGACCGAAGCCCTGCACGCCGCCGCCGAGGTAGCCGTTCAGCCAGACGACCGCAGCCGAGATCAACGTGCCGGCAAACGCGCTGGCGATCGCCTTCTTCAATCCAACCTTGCCGCCACCGGCGGCGAAAAACGAGGCCCAGGTCAGGAAGGTGATCCAGGTCATGACCTTGGGCTCCAGGTAGCCCAGAGTGGCAAAGCACCAGATGCCGACCCACAGGCCGACGCTGAGCGATATCGCGTTCAATGCATTCATCGAGTTGTCTCCAGGTTGATGGCGGCTGCCGCTGGCCCGACGTGTCGCACGGGTCGCGCCTGTCTGTTCGCAGGCTCATCGAAAGTGCAATCGCCATGCCATCAGCCAGCGCCCGGGCGCGTGCGCCACCAAAGCACCGGCGACTTACACTTTTTTTCGCGCGACATGTGTTGCGAAATGAAGCAGGTATCTGCGACAGCTGTCGCATGCCCATCGGCGTTCCGCGGCGCGAGGGCAGCGTCAGTGCGCGGCACCGCCCGCAGGAGCGCGCGCGTTGCTGCGCTTCATGGCAGGATTTCACTGCCTTGGCACGCGAATCGCTTGACCCGTGGCTTTGCAAAAATGGGCGTCCTGAACAATCGCTTCAATCGCGCCGCCACAGCGCGGGGAAACGCTCTTGTGACGCAGGGAAGACGGATTCATCATCACTCGCCGCTAAACGCGTCAGATCGCCAGCAGAGCGACCGACTTCAGGAGACGACCGATGAGCAATGCGCTGATAGAGCACATCGACAACGTCATCAACGTTGGATCGAAACTCTCACACACTCGAGGAACCGATGCCCTGATCCACAAATCGTGGACGCGATGCATCAAACAGCACGGACTCGATCCGTCGAAGCCCAAGCCGGCGCGAATCCTGCCGTCGGAGCGGGTGCGCGAACACCAGCAGCGACTGGAAGGTTTCATTCGCGTCGCACGGGCCGGCATGGAAGACATGTACCGCCGGGTGGCCGACCTCGGCTACATGATGCTGCTGACCGACCGGGACGGCATCACCGTCGATTACATCGGCAACCCGTCGTCCGAAAAGCAGCTCAAGGCGGCCGGCCTGTATCTCGGGGCCGACTGGAGCGAAATGCACGCCGGAACCTGCGGCGTCGGCACCTGCCTCGTGGAACAGGAAATCATCGGCTGCCACCAGGCCGAGCACTTCGATGCCACGCACATCGGGCTGACCTGCACCTCGGCACCTCTGTTCACGCCAGACGGGCAGTTGCTCGCGGTGCTCGATGTATCGGCGCTGCACTCGCCCGAAGCAAAAGAGAGCCAGCACCTGGTGCTGCACCTCACGTCGATCTACGGCCAGATGATCGAAGACGCCAACTTCCTGCGTCACTTCGACAAGCAATGGATCCTGCGGCTGGGACACGCCTGCGGGCTGGTCGAAGTGGCGGGCAACATCATGCTGGCCTTCGACGACGACGGCTTCATCACTGGCGCGAACACCGGAGCGAGAAAGAAGTTCGCGGCCCCCGGCGTGCCGCACTGGGCGAGCGGTACCCTCGTCGGACAGACGATCATGGACGTTCTGGAAACGTCGATGGACGAGATGTTGCGTCTCGCCAAGGGCGGGACCACGATGGAGCTGTCCGGCATCGGATCGCACCTGCAGGACCGCCATTACGCCACGGTCATTCCGCCCCGGCATCAAGCCGCTGCGCGGTCGATCCCGGCAGCCCCGCTGACGCTGGTCACTGCTGCGGCCGGAAAAACACCCGCCGCGGACAGCCGGGAAAACCCGCTCGCGCTCGACTGCCTCGCCGGCAGCGACCCGAGGATGCAGACGCTGATCAGGCAGGCCAAACGCCTGGTCGACCGCAAGGTGAACCTGCTGATTCAAGGCGAAACGGGGTCAGGCAAGGAAGTGTTCGCCAAGGCGCTGCACGCCTACAGCAAACGCGGTCACAAGCCGTTCATTGCAGTGAACTGTGCGTCGATTCCCGAGTCGCTGATCGAGAGCGAACTGTTCGGCTACATGCCCGGCAGCTTCACCGGCGGCAGAAGCAAGGGAATGAAGGGGCTGATCCTCCAGTCCGAAGGCGGTTCACTGTTCCTGGACGAGATCGGCGACATGCCGCTGCAGCTCCAGACGCGATTCCTTCGCGTTCTGTCCGAGTGCGAGGTGCTGCCGCTGGGTGCGGATCACCCCGTCCCGGTGAACTGCACCGTTTTCGCCGCCACGCACCGAGACCTGCGAGATCAAGTCGAGGCCGGCACATTCCGGGAAGACCTGTACTACCGCCTGTGCGGTGCAACCCTCAGCCTGCCCGCGCTGAGGGAACGTGCGGATCAGCGGTATCTGATCGAAACGATCTTCCAGGATGAAGCCCGTCGGCTCCATTCACGGTCGACGCTGCCGGCGGAAATCATCGACCGGCTGATGGGTTATCAGTGGCCCGGCAATGTCCGGGAACTGCGAAGTGCGCTGCGCTTCGCCATCGCATTGAGCGACGATGCACCCATCTCGCTCGCTGACCTGCCGGATGAGGTCAGGCACAGCCAGACTGCCGATCGCTATAGAGCCGCATCCGTGCCGCGGACCGACTGTGTCGACGCGAGCAAGACGCCGGAGACCGACGACGTGGCCGCATCTCGACTGCTGAGCGCCTTGAAGCGCCACAAGTGGAATGTCACGCGCGCCGCCGATGATCTGGCTCAGTGCAGAGCCACCATCTACCGGCAGATGAAGCGATTTGGCATCACCCCGCCAAACCGCCTGTAACGCCAGCCCTCACGGGCTGGTGTGCCTGCGTGCCCCATCGACAGCCAACAGCCGTTTCGGGCGGCCGGGATCTGACCGGCTCACACACGCTCAGCGAGACGCGCTGGGACCCGACTTCGGGAGCACCGTCGGCACCGAACAAGACGCGGACGTGGCACGAATGCGGTGGTAGGTCAGGCTGTCGTCGAGCGATCGCAAGACCATCTTCTTCGATGCCATGTTGACGATTTCGTCTTTCAGGGTCTTGCCTTCGCCGATTTCGTTGACGATGGTGCCGTCCCAGACGTACCACCTCGAAGAGATGGCCGCCGACACCTTCTGGCACTCCTTGTCTTCGTATTCGATGTAGGTGTACGTACCGTCTGCATTGAACACCTCCTTGCTCGGGACGCCTTCGTAATCGGCGCTGTCCGGCGGGTTGATCCAGGTGCCGACGAGCATCGCGGACAACGCCGCGTCGTCCTTCTTGGCAGGCGTTGCCGCTTGCGAGGGTTGACCGGCCAGAGCCCCGGCGGCTACGCAAGCCATTGCTAGTTTTGTCATCACGGTGGTTCCTTTTTTAAGTGGTGCAGGTCTGCTGATCGAATTCACCGGTTGCCATGGGCGCTCGATGGAAGGATGTCTGTTCCCTGGCAAAGACATTACATGTTCCCGGACTCGATGGTACGCAGAACATCGCGAACTGGATGCGGAAACGCGTATTCGAGATGCGCCCTGACCGGTCGATTCCGCATCACCCGGGATAACCCGCGGGGAGACGAATTCAGCGTGCCTGCGGCTCAGACCAGTCCGTGATCGACGAAGGCCGCACGCCAGGCGGCGAGCTTTCGATCGAAACTCCAGCTCGCATTCGCCGGGCTGGTCGAAGGCAGCCGGACCACCGCAATCCCCAGCGCCTGCGTGTGACGCATCGCGCGCGCCGACTCGCCGCCGTTGTGGGCGACCGCGCGCAACTGCGGCGCACGCTGCTTCAGGCTGGCAAGGTCGTTGAAGACAGCGTCGCGGATCGCACTGTCCAGGCTGCCTGCGCGGCGGCAACTCGCATACACATCCCACAATCCCAGGCCGCGCGCGCTGGCTTCGGCCACGCGCAGCGCGTACGGGACGCCGACCAGGTCGACACCCCACAGGGCCGACAGCAGCGGCCAGAACTGGTTGCGCGGGTGAGCGTAGTACTGCTGGGCCCGCAATGAGGCAATGCCGGGAAAGCTGCCCAGCACCACCAGCCGGGTGTGCGGTGACAGCATCGGCGCCAGGCTGTCGAGGCGATCCACGGCGTCCCCGGAATCGATCGGCTTGCTCGACGAACGCTGCGTCATGGCCTGGCCACCAACTTCGGCAGCGCCGCACGCGCGTTGGCCCACGTGGCCTCGGCGACCTCGGCCCGGCTCAGGCAGCGCAGTGCCGCCAGCGTCTCGCCGATGCGGGGCAGCTGGGCCGGTTCGTTGGCGGGCGTCGCGCCGGGCAAGATGGATCGCTCGGCAGCGGTGCGGTACAGCCACTGCGGGGGAATGTCCGGCGCATCGGTCTCCAGCACGATCGCG
>JARXKP010000116.1 GCA_030271615.1 Pseudomonadota bacterium | reverse complement strand
TCATGGCTCCATCCTCTCAAAGGTTGGAGCCTCCTCAAAATCCGGGGCGGTTCACTTGGCCTCGTCGATGCGGGCGGCGTATTCCGGGCTATGCATGGCGGTCTCCCTGCGTTGGAGAGATGCCGTGACGATGGCTCGCCGAACGGTCGGTGGGATCGAGCGGTGCGAATGGGTTCGGATTCATCATGATCTCCGTGAAGGTGAGGGCCACGCAGCAAGGCGGGTCCGCGTTTGGCGGACTCGCTCTCCTGCCTTGCGTGGCCGGTTGGTCGATGGGGCGCAGTGCGCCAGAAATCTCCTGGGCTGACTTGCGAACCCCGATGGGTTCCAGGTCTGTCAGCTACCTGCGGGAACACTCTCCGGAGCGTGCGCGAGGCCTCAGGCCACGGCGCGCGCTCTGGAGAGGAAGCACAAGGCTTCCTCCCGATTCGCGTTCTCAGTTCACTACTCAGTTCATCAGTTCGACCGAATGGCCGAGCGCCACCGGCGACACGGTCAGACGAAACGTCCTACCGTGCAGCAGGGGGTACTTCTCCAGCTTCAGCTCCTGAAGCAGTGAACCCAGCGTGTCCTTGGGATCGACAGACCGCAGGCGCCGGATCAGGTCCGCGAGGGCCTCCCGGTCGGCGTCCAGATCGGCCTCCAGGAACTGGTCGTGCTCGTCGGTGAAGTCGGACGCCTGCCGCACCGGCAGGCCCGTCGCCTCGCCATCGGGGACGTAGAGCGTGCCGTCGTGGAACACGCCGTCGTCGGCGATGTCAGCGAATGCGTCACCGACCCATACCCTGACAGTACGGCACAACACCACGTCCGGCCAGATCCACCGGCCCTCGAGCGTCGCGCGCGCCCGTTCGTCGATGGCTTCGACCTGCAACGTTTCGTCTTCCGGATAACGCACATGCCGCTGCACCCAATGGTCGAGGTGCAGGCCGATGCTGTTGAAGACGATGTGGCCTCTGGCCCGCGCGAACATCCAGCGGCCGATGTTTTCTTCGTCGACGGGGTCGAGTGCGGTCAGCGTGACCTCGCCACGCTCGATGGCCAGCCGGGTCGGCACCAACGCCGAGGTGCGAAGGTAGTCGCAATCGCCACCCCCTTGCTGGTACGGATAGCTCACGATGTCGTCACAGACCGCGCTCGGTAACTCGTCGATGTCGTTGAGCAGGTCGAGGTGTCCCCACGCGCGCATGGGGGCGTAGTAGGTCTCGACGAGCTGGCCGGCAGGCAGCGCCGCCTTTGCACCCTCCAGCACCTGACGCCATGCAGCTTTCAGGGCTGCGTCGATCCGCTTGCGCTGATCTTCTTCGTCGATCAGCTTGTCGCGGTCAGGCAGCCGGGCCACGAACTGGCGTGAATCCAGGTGCACGACGTTGACGTTGTCGAGCTGGTGGTAGGTCGGCTTCATCACGCAGAAACCCTGCAGGAACACCAGCGTGTTGTGGTGATGCTTGCCGTTTCGCTGACCCGTGAGATACACCGCCCCGACGGCTGTCGGTGTTAGCGGCAGGTTCTCAGCGGCGAACGGCCGCTCCACGGTCTTGCCGTTCAAGACCACCGTGACCGGGAAGCCCAGGCACATAGCGGCGATCCGCGTGTCGAGCTCGGGCAGTTCGACGCCATGCAGCTCGATGACGGTGCCCGATGCCATGCCGTCCGCACCCGGTACGGTGACGACATCGATGGGCATCCTGGCCAAGGCCGCAGCGGTCTCGAAGTCCACGCGCTGGGCGCGTGACGTGACGATGCAGCGCGCGGCCGAATAGAGGCACTTCGAGAAGCCGATGCCGAACGGTTGCTCCTCGTCGCGGGTCGCGGCGTCCCAGCCCGACTCGTTCAGCGTCAGCAGTTTCTGGAAGTCGTCGATGCCGCCGCCGTTGTCGGCGACGCGCAGGGTCTTCGTTGCCGCGTCGTGGTCGATCTCGACGCGGGTTGCGCCGGCACGCCGGGCGTTTTGCAGCAGCTCGGAGACGAGCGTGAACTTGTCGGAGAAGGCGTAGCGCTGGTTGCGCAATGCGCCCTCTTCGTTGATGCGAACCTGAATCTGCATGATGGTCTCCATGAAGGCGGCCGTCCCCTTGGCGGGGCAGGCCCGCCGGTGGGGGGATGGCGCGGTCAACCGCGTCGCGGTGGAAAATCGACCGGCACGGTGAACAACTGCCCTGCATGCAGGGCCTCGAGCAGGCTGTGGTCGAGGAACTCGAAGGTCATCAGGTTCTGCGTGTGCAGGACCTTCCCCTGGTCGTCGAGCCGCTGGACCTTGAAACCCAGCGGATGCCACAGGAGGCGATAGGTCAGACGGTCGGCGCCGGCAATCACAAACCTGCGGCCGCGCAGACCGGTGAGGACCTCGCTTTCCTTGACCAGGAATTCGATGTCCTCGGTCGAGCGGACCGCCAGCATCGGAGGGCTGGCTTCGCCGCGTTGGGTTTCGGTGTGCATCGTCGGCTCCTCAGCGTTGGTTGGTGGGGCAGGGTGGGACGAAGGCGGGACCGCCGGAACGGGTTGCGTCGCGTGGCAACGGTTGATCCGGACTCCAGCGCCCGCTTGGCCGGCGCATCGAGGCTTCGTTCGTATCGACTTGAGCGCAATCGTCCGCAACGACCACGACCGATTGGCGTTCGATCTCCTCCAGCGTCACGGCGTCCTCGTAGTCGAGGTGACCTGCGATGCCGTAGGCGACAACGATGACCAGCAAGCACAGGAATGACTTGGCGGTTGACATGGTGTGTTCCTTGAGTCGGATGGAACTGCGGTGCGAGCTACGGCAGTTCCGGGAAGGCGGATCAGGCGAACAGGTCGCCCTGAAAGATTTGCGCCCTGATCTGCTCGTTGATGCACTGCGGGTTTCTCGCCAGCCGTGCCTCGACCCACTCGGGGTTGCGGACGACGGCTTCGCGGACCCACTCGGGGTAGCGTTCGAGGGTGGCCGCGAGCCAGGCTTTGACGCTGTGGCGGATTCGGTCGCGGACCTCTTCGGCATCGACCAGGCCGCAGTACGCGATCGGCGACAGCGGGCTGCAGCCCACGACACGCAGGCAGTTCACGAACGAAAACGGCTGGCGATCCTTGCTGCGATCGGTGAAGACCCAGCGCAAGGTGTCGAGCTTGGTTTCGAGCGGCGTCTCCGGGTCGGAAAGGTCGCTCACCTCCTGGAGCAATCGCCAATGCAGGAAGACGATGTCTTCCTCGGTCCATTCGACCGGTGACTCGTCGTCAATCGGTTCGTCCGCATGAACGGCTCCGTGATACCTGTCGCCGGGATCGCGGCGTTGTGCAGCGGGAGGTGCCAGCCTGAGATCGGCGTGGGCGTGGTGCTTGGCTGCGGGTGGTTCGCTGGGGTTCAACATCGTGGCCTCCATGGAAAAAGCGGAGGCGACACGCATCCCGTCGGGAGGCGTGCGCCCCCGTGGGGTGATGAACGGCCGGTCGTTGGGACCGGCACTAGGGATGGAAACTGCTGAGGCTGGCTTGGCGCGGCGTGAACCGCGAGATCGGTGTGCCAGCTACCGATCAAAGTACGCTTTGGGGGCGAGGGCGGAAGTGCTGCCGCCTCGAAAACGTGCTTCGATGAAAGTCTTGGGATGCGATGCCGTGGTCGGCATCGGCGCTTCTTCACATGGGCAGACCGGTGGTCCGCGATCACATGCGAAGGACAGTGAACTCCAGGGCTTGCCGAATCGAATGCAGGGCCAGCTGCTGCATGTCGCCAAGGTAACGGCACCGCGCGTGGCGGTCAATGCGCAAACGGCCCCCGATCGATGCTGATGCCGAAAGGGCGGGCAGCCGGGGTGCCTTTCCCGTGGCGAATGCAGCGTGCGGTGCGGAACATGGTTCGTCAGCACCGACCGCCAAGGAGCATTGCCATGTCCGTCGTCACGCCAGCCAGCCCGCCGACCCTGCAGATCGTGAAGATGGACCAGGGCGGTGTCAACGAACGCATCCTGGCCAAGGAAACCAAGGCGGACTTCCGGCGCATCGAGGCGGCGAGCATCAAGATGCCGGCGCGCTTCACCAGTGCCGAAGGCAAGCGCTTCTTCGTTCGCCTGTTCAGCACCTTGCAACTCAACGCGCATTTCATCTCGGTGATTGCGCGCACGCGACTGGATCACGAGGACATCGCCAAGGTGGAGGCAGCGCTGCGCGAGCGGATGGAGAAGGTGACCGACACCCTGAACAAGGCCATCGACGGTGCCGAGGCGCTGTTTCAGGCGAACGGCATCACCAGCGTCGCGACCTACGACACCAAGGCGCTCGAGATCGAGGTCGGCGTGTTGTCGTCGAGCGGCCGGCGCTACCTCGAGGTCCTCGGCAAGTTCGACCAACTGATGCCCTTGCTGCAAACGCTGGAGATTCACGAGGTCATCACGACGCAGACGGTCGACATCCAGCGCGCCGGGCTCAAACGTCAGGTGCGCGACGTGGCGAATGCTGCCCGGAACTTTGCGACTGGCCTGCGCCGGCGTATGAATGCAGGCTCGCCAACGGAGGATGAGGCGGGTCCGACGCGGGTTGACGAGCCAGAGCGCGGCGAGGGCTCGCCGAACGAAGGCGCAGCCGACGCCGCCGAGGTCGGCGAAGCCGATCCCATCCCGGCGGCCGAATCGCATGCCGTTGAGACAGGCGCCGAAACCATCCAGTAGCAGCTTGGCTCGGGACGGCATCGGTGGAGGTAGCGCCGAACATGCCACCCGCAATCGACAGGAATGTCAGGCCCATGGCGACGGCGGCCTTCGTGCAATGAGGCAGACGCCAGGAAAATCTCATATCGTTCCATCAGGTCGCACGCCATGGCGGCCCGTGCGCGCCGCGCACTTTCCATCACTCGCAACGATGGCGTCGCAGTCGATACCTGCCTTGCTTCATGTCCTCGTGATGCGCGTCCTCAGCAGGCTGACGGGCAGTTCCGGTTCGACCGCAGCGGTTCCCCCACAGGCCCACCCGCCACGCGCAGGTCGGCCGTCATTCCACGCCGCGAGACCGGGACGCCCGCGCCGTGCAGTCGAGCTCGCGCCCCTATCGGCCACGCAACCCTGACCTAGCGTCGCCATGACAGAGCCGGTCACGTCTGCTGGCGGCCATGGCCGCTGCGAGGCCCGACTATGCGCAATCACATCAACGCGGTCGCAACGACCGTCTCCCTTCCACCATCGCCTTCCACCGACGTTTCTGCCAACCGACAAACGGGCAATGTCGTCCGATTGCCGGAGACTGGATTTTTGCGCCAGCCGCAGGTGCTGGTGTTTGTGCCCATCTCGCGGTCCACGCTGTGGCGCCGCATTCAGGCGGGGACCTTTCCCGGTCCGGTCAAGCTGTCGGCGCGCGTGACCGCGTGGCGTGCCGAGGATGTGCGTCGTTGGATCGTGGAGCAGGGGGCTGGTTAGCGGTCAACGGTTGCGAGGCGCACGCTCAACTTGTCGTGCATCGAACTTTGCTCGGCGCGATACGCGCCGGCGCGACCGGAAAAAGTCAGGTTTCGGTGGCGGCTGCCCTTTGCCCAGACCTATCACCGAAAAGCACCCGCGCGTCTGACCAAGCTGACCATCTCGGCGGCGGCATGAATCGTCAGGCGGTGATGGGTGAAGCCGGGGCGCGGCGAGATGTACTCTGCCATTTCACGAGCAAGCGCCAGTTGTCGATCCGATCCTTCTGCCAGCAGCGCGATCACCAGATTTTCGAGTGCGATCACGCGAATCTGCAACTGCACCAACTCGGTATTTGTCAACGGCGGGCTGTCCGCAAAGGACCCTGCGACAGAGATTAAATGCTCAGCCAAACCCCAAGGTCCCGCGCCGCCCTCGCTCTCCCATCGGGCAAGTGCGGCTTGCCGCTGGCGTTGATGTGAAAGATCGGTGAAGTCAGATTCGTTGTCAGGCATGGAAGGCTCGCGCGTGGTGTTCAAGCCGCACGAGTTTCGCTCACGGCTCGGCCGCTTGCTGTACGTCGGCAGTGCATTGACGCGCGTGTGCGTCGCATGAGCGCAGACGAGAATGAAGCTTTGCTGCACGAGGGGATGCACATGGCGACTTCAGCGTTTGCTTCGGAGTGGTTTGTCTGGGCGCTACTGTCTGCCGTCTTCGCGGCGTTGACCGCCATTTTCGCGAAGGTAGGGCTGGCCGGTGTCGATTCCGACATGGCAACCCTGATCCGAACCGTGGTCATCTTTGCCGTGCTCACGGCCTTCGTGAACGCGACCGGCAAGTGGATGAATCCCTTTGAGCTGTCGTCGAAGACGTGGTTGTTTCTCGTGCTGTCTGGCCTCGCGACCGGCGCTTCGTGGGTCTGCTATTTCCGCGCGCTGAAGATCGGCGAGGCGTCCAAGGTGGCGCCCGTCGACAAACTGAGCCTGCTCCTGGTCGTCTTGTTTGCGGTCGCGTTTCTTGGCGAGCGGCCGTCGATGCGCGAATGGATCGGGATCGCCATGGTCGGGACCGGCGTGTTCGTGCTGGCGTTCAAGTAGTGTGTCTTGCGCCGACCTTGCGCTGGTCGGCAAGACGTCGGCGGACCACATACCGGGCGAGCAGAAGCCACAGCAGCCCCCAGCCTGCGCCAAAGGCCCAACCGCCGATGACGTCAGTCGTCCAGTGCACTCCGAGCACGATGCGGCTGATTCCGACCAGCAGCGTCAACAACGTGGCCGTCGCGAAGACGAAGGCGCGCTCCGCAACGCTGTCGCGCGTGGCGGCAATGAGCGCCCCGAGCGTCAGGAACACGATGGCGGACATGCTCGCGTGGCCGCTCGGAAAGCTCATGCCTGGCACCAGGATGTCGGCGAGAGCACCGTCCGGGCGCAGACGGCCGTACAACGACTTGAAGGCACTCACGAGGATAAGCCCGGAGATCACCGAGCTTGCGACGAGGAGCGCCGTCACGCGCTGTGAAACGATCACCAGGTAGCTGACGGCAAGCAGCGTGAAGAGTGTCAGTACCGTGGTGCTGCCCAGTCCGCTCAGGTCGCGCATGACACCGGCAATGCCGGGATGGGCAACTCGCAGCGTCTGAGCAAAGTGAAGCAGTTGCGTGTCGAAGCCCCGGGTGTCGCCCTCGGCAACTTCGCCGCCGATCACGACGAATGCCAGGGTCAGCAAAGCAGCCGCCAGTCCGGCCGCCAAGAACATCAGCAGCGGACGATATTGGTCGCCACGCGATCGAATCGGTGCGATTTCGGTGTCTTTGGCAAAGGGTTGCATGTTGGCGTGTGCGGCTGCGATCAACATTCCATGGATCATCAGTATCGCGAGTCCAGACGCGAGGGCTGTCGAAGAACCCGCGGTACCCAGATCGAGTCTCCCTTTCGAGGCACACCAAGCGACGAACAGAAGACCCCCCAAGGGCCGAGCCATTGGGGGGTCAAAACAATCATGCAGCGGTTTTCATCTCCTCGGCGTCGAGCCGAGCGCTGCCGACTTCGTCCTTGTCCAGGTCGAGTCGCTTGAGCAAGTCGCGCTGCCTGGTCAACAGGTCCAGCAGCCTGCCTTCATGCTCGAACGGTCGTTCGAGTTCCAGCCGGATGTCGCCCAGTCGCTTGCGGCGTATCTCCAACTGGGCCACACCGGCCGCCTGCTGCTTCGGGATGGACTCGAGGAGTTCCACCAACGCCGACACGAGGGCTGGTCCTGTCTGGTACGGCGTCGCGTGATACAGGCAGGCCCCCGCCAAATACAGACCTGGCACCTCTTCACCACGCGCGGCCTGCACGCCCAGGTCGAAGCCGCCGAAGCGGCCGACGATCTGTTCGACCTCGCGGCTGCCTGCGCGAACCTCCTCCTTCGTCGCCTTGACGATGCCACGAAGCACCTCGCCCACGGCGTCAGGGCCTGCGATCTTTCGGTCGCCGACCTCCAGCACGATGCTTTGGAGCGTCTGCGGCTCGATGCGAATCACATCCTCGGCGTACAGCGCGACCTTGCGCTGCTGGGCCTCGATCATCATCGGCAACCGGCCCACTTCGCTCTCGTTGGCGTAGCGCTGGTTGCGCCACACCGAGAACAGCGTCGAGAGCCTGGCCACTTCCGCATCCACGCCGGCTTTCTCGATGACCAGCGGGTTGCCCGAGGCCAGGGCCTTCACTTCGGCATACGACAGCGCCGCCAGCTCCACGTCTTCGAGCGAGCGGATGCCCTTGTCGCCCTTCATCACCTGTGCAATGAAGCGCGCCTTGGTCTCCAGCGTCTGCCACATGTAGCTGTCAAAGCTGCCTTCGGTGACGTAGCGGAAGATCTCGACGTCCTCGCACTCATTGCCCTGGCGCAGGATGCGCCCCTCGCGTTGCTCGACGTCGCAAGGACGCCAGGGCGCATCGAGGTGATGCAGGGCACACAGGCGGGTCTGCACGTTGGTGCCGATCCCCATCTTGGCCGTCGAGCCGAGCAACACGCGGACCCGTCCCTCTCGCACCGCCTTGAACAAGGTTGCCTTCTGGGTGTCGGTTTCGGCGTCGTGCACGAACGCGATCTCTTTCTCCGGAATGCCTGCCTCGATCAACCGGCTCCGCAAGTCGTCATACACGCTGAAGGCATGACCGCCCTTAGGCGACGACATGTCGCAGAACAACAATTGCGCACCGCGGAATGCGGTGCTGCGCTCCCGGATCGCCAGTACCTCGCGCAGGCAGGCGGCCACCTTGCCGTTCTCGTCGAAGCGTGCCTGCGGCGCCACCAGGCGGAAGTCCAGAGCCGCCTTGCGGCCGTCGGTGGTGATCGCCAGCATGTTGTCGTCCTGCGGCTTCACATGGCCACTGCGGATCGCCTCGGCGCGCTGCACCAGCGTTTGCACGAAGGCCTTCAGCGCCTTGCTGGCCGGGCAGGCCACGATGCGAGGTTTGTCGCCCCGCAGCCGCGGTACCGGCAGCTTCAGCATCTCCGCAGTCCGGATGTCGGCCACTTCGCCGAACACCGCCATCAGCTCGGGCACGTTGATGAAGCGCGCAAACCGGGTGTGCATGCGGTAGCCGCTGCCGTCCGGTGCGATCTCCAGCGCCGTGACGCTTTCGCCGAAGGTGGCGGCCCAGGCATCGAACTGCTGCAGCCCGAGTTCCTCCAACCTTCGCGGCTGCAGGTAGCGCATCATCGTGTGGATCTCCGCCATGGTGTTGGCGACCGGTGTCGCCGTCGAGAACACCACGCCGCGTTGCGCGTGTCCATGCACCTTCATCGTGTAGCGCGTCTTCAGGTACAGATCGAAGGCGCGTTCCGAGTTGGTCATCGGCAAGCCCGCCACACGGGTCATCTTCGTGAACCGGTACAGGTTCTTGTGCAGATGGGCTTCGTCGACGAACAGACAGTCGATGCCCAGTTGCTCCCAGGTCAGGAGGTCGTCCTTCTTCTTGTCGGCCAGCAGTTTCTCCAGCCGCACCGCCCAATTCTTCTTCATGGACTCGAGTTGCTTGACGATCCGGTTGCCCCGGTCGTTGCTCCTCTCGGCCCGCACAGCCATTTCGATTTCCATGATGATGTCCTTGATGAATCTTTCGGTGAATTGCGGTGACACCTTGATGCGCTCGAAGCTCGAGTGCGTGATGACGACCGCGTCCCAAGCTCCCGTCGCGATGCGCGACACCAGTTCCCGTCGGCGCTCGCCTTCGAGGTCTTCCTTGCCGGCCATCAGCACCGCCGCGTTCGGATAAAGACGAACGAACTCGGCTGTGTATTGCGCCAGCATGTGGTTCGGCACCACGTGGCAGGGCTTGTTGACGAAGCCGAGCCGGCGCAACTCCATGCCGGCCGCTACGCACACCGCCGTCTTGCCGGCACCGACGACGTGGAACAGCCCGGTATTGCCGGACTGCACGACCCGCCAGATGGCGTCCTTCTGGTGCGGATGCAGCTCGAAGCAGCGGGAGAACCCCGGCAGCTTCAGGTGCGCACCGTCGAACTGCCGCGGCCGGGTGGCGTTGAACAGGTCGTTGTAGATGCGGCAGAGCTTCTCCCGCCGCGTCGCATCGTCGAATGCCCAGAGGGCAAACCGTTCCTTGATCAGGCCCAGCTTCTCGCGTGCGGCCAGGGTCTCGTCGGGGTTCACGAAGTACTTGTCGGTCTCCGGGTCGCGGTCGCGCACCGTCGGTACCTGAACGTTCAGCGCGCACTGCACGAGTTCGATCGCATTCATGCGCGAGGTGCCGAACTCCTGCGTCACCTTGACGTTCTGGCGCGCATCCCAGTCCCG
>JARXKP010000003.1:14769-41972 GCA_030271615.1 Pseudomonadota bacterium | reverse complement strand
GCTCGACGAGCTGCGGCAGCTTCGCGAAGCAGCTCGGCGGGTAGCCCTTGGTGGCCGGCGGCTCGCCGATCGCCAGCGCGATCTCGCGCTGCGCCATCGCATAGCGCGTGAGCGAATCCATCAGCAGCAGCACATGCTGGCCACGGTCGCGAAAGTGTTCGGCGATGGCGGTGGCGTAGTTGGCGCCCTGCATGCGGGTGAGCGGTGGCGCATCGGCGGGGGCTGCGACCACCACCGAGCGGGCCAGACCCTCGGGCCCCAGGATGTCCTCGATGAATTCCTTGACTTCACGGCCACGTTCGCCGATCAGCCCGACGACGATCACGTCGGCCTCGGTGTAGCGCGCCATCATGCCCATCAGCACCGACTTGCCGACGCCGGTGCCGGCGAACAGGCCGAGGCGCTGGCCGCGACCGACCGTCAGCATCGCGTTGATCGCGCGCACGCCGGTGTCGAGCGGGCGGCGCACCGGGTCACGGTCCATCGCGTTGATCGGGCGGCGCACCAGCGGCTCGTTGTGCACGTCGGCCAGCGGACCCTTGCGGTCCATCGGGTGGCCGTGCGAATCGACGACGCGACCGAGCAGCCCGTCGCCCACCGGCAGGTGCAGCGTGCGGTCGAGGCTGCGCCGCCACGGGTGACGGGTGGCGCCGAGCTGCAGCGGCACCATCGGCGATGTCTTGGGCACGACACGCGCGCCACTGGCCAGGCCGTGCACATCGCCGGTGGGCATCAGGTAGGTGCGGTCGCCGGAGAATCCGACCACCTCGGCCAGCACCGGCGGCTGGCCGTTCATGCGCACCTCGCACACCGAGCCGACCGGTTCGCGGATGCCGGCGGCTTCGAGCACCAGGCCGGCCACCCGTACCAGCATGCCCTGCGTTTCCAGCGACACCGGATCGGCGGCGAACATCTGCAGGTGGTCGAGGTAACGCTTCCACTTGTCGAGCTGGCCGGCGGGGGCCTGCTGAGCGGCCTGGGCGGCGCGTGCCGCGCGATGCAGGGCGTCGCTTTCGATCGGGCTGTTGATCACGGCAAGTCCTCTTCGGTGGGCCGGTCAGGGTCGGGCGGCAGCTCGTCGCCCACATCGGGTTCGTGGGTCCATTCGGATTCCGTTCCGAGCGCTGCGGAGGCACGGCGCCAGCGCGCCGGAACCGTGCCGTCGACGCTCGCGATGTCGCTGTCGACGCGGCAGCCGCCGCGCGCGATGGACGGGTCGCCGATCACGCGGGCGCCGCGCGCGTGCAGCACCTCGGCGGCGCCCTGCACCACCAGCGGCTGGTCGTCGGGGTGCACGCGCAGCGTGATGTGGCGCGCACTGAGCAGCAGCGTTTCGACGGCTTCCTGGGCGACCGCAGCGACCAGTTCCGGTCGCACGGCCAGCTCGCTGCGCACGACCTGGCGCGCCATCGAGGTCGCGCACACCGCGACCGCCTGGGCCAGTTGCTGCTGCAGGCCGTCGAGCTGCGCGGCATGCGATTCCATCAGCCGGCCGAGCTGCGCGGTGATCTGCGAGGCAAATGTCTGCTTGAACCCGTCGAGCGCCGACAGGCCGTCGCGATAGCCATCCTGGTAGCCGCTTTGCCGCGCTGCGCGCAGTTGGGCCGCGAGCGCTTCAGCGGGCGGGATGACCGCCTCTTCGGCAGGCATACCGGTGCCGGCGGGCGCGGCTGCGCTTCCCGACAGCGCGTCGGGATTCCAGGCCTCGAACGAGCTGAGTTCCTCGCGCGGGATGAAGCGCGAGTAGACGGAGCCCTTGCCTCCGCCTTCCGGAGGCGGCACGTTCCTGAATTTAGAGGAAGTCATCGTCACTGCCTGCGGCCAGCTGGATCTGTCCTTCGTCGGCGAGGCGGCGGACGATCTTCAGCAGTTCCTTCTGCTCGGCCTCGACTTCGCTGACGCGAACCGGTCCGCGCGAGTCGAGGTCTTCGCGCAACGTTTCGGCTGCACGCGTCGACATGTTGCGGAACACCTTCTCGCGCATCTCCGGCGTCGCGCCCTTGAGCGCGATGACCAGCGATTCGCTCTGCACTTCCTTCATCAGTGTCTGGATCGCCTTGTCCTCGAGCTTCTCGAGGTCGTCGAAGGTGAACATGTTGTCCATGATCTTCTGGGCCAGATCGTTGTCGGCCTCGCGGATGTAGTCGAGCACCGAGGTCTCGATGCTGCCGCCCATCATGTTGATGATTTCGGCCGCGGGCTTCACCCCGCCCAGCGTGGCCTTGCGCAGGCGGTCGCCACCGGCCAGCACCTTGCTCATCACCTCGTTCAGATCCTTCAGCGCCGACGGCTGGATGCCGTCGAGCGTGGCGATGCGCACCAGCACCTCGTTGCGGTGGCGCTCGCTGAACAGCTTCAGCACCGAGGACGCCTGGTCGAAATCGAGGTGCACCAGGATGGCCGCCACGATCTGCGGGTGCTCGTTGCGCATCAGTTCGGCGACCGATCCCGGGTCCATCCATTTCAGGCTCTCGATGCCCGACACGTCGTTGCCCTGCAGGATGCGGTCGATCAGCAGGTTGGCCTTCTCGTCGCCGAGCGCGCGGCGCAGCACGCTCTTCACGTACTCGTCGTTGTCGGCCACCAGCATGTGCTGCGCACCCGCCACGTCGGTGAACTTGCCCAGCACACCCTCGACCCGATCGCGCGTGACCGCCTTCATCTTCGCGATGGTCTCGCCGAGCGCCTGGACTTCCTTCGGGGCCAGGTGCTTGAACACTTCGGCCGCCTCTTCCTCGCCGAGGGACATCAGCAGGATGGCTGCGTCTTCCAGGCCGCCCTCGTTGGACTCGGCGCTCATCGTGGGTTCATCCGTTCAAGACGGGGATGCGGAGACGTGCACATCACGCGGGCTGCCCGGCGACCCAGCCGCGCACGATCTGCGCCACCGCCGCCGGGTTGTCCTTGGCCAGCGTGCGAGCCGCGTCGAGTTTCGCGGTGTCGCGCGGCGCTTCGAGCAGCTTGGTGGCCGCCTTCGAGATGTCGGGCATGTCCTCGACGTCGTCGACGCTGGCATCGACTGCACTGCCGGGCAGCGGGATCGCCGGTTCGAGTGCCGCCTTCAGGCTGGGCTTGATCATCCCGAAGAACACCAGCAGCGCCACCAGCGAGAGGCCGGCCGGCACGGCTGCGGCGCGCAGCATGTCGAGCAGTTCCTGCTGCTTCCACAGCGGGGTGTCGACCACGGTCACGGGCTCCACCTTGAATGGCGCGTTGATGACCCGCACCGAGTCGCCCCGCTCCTTGTTGAAACCCACGCTTTCCTGAACCAGCGCGGTCAGTTTTTCCAGTTCTTCGGGGGCCAGCGGAACCTGCGTGACCTTGCCCTTCGGGTCGGTGACGCTGCGGTTGTTGACCACCACCGCGGCATTCAGGCGCTTGATGTTGCCGGTCGCATTGCGTGTCACGCGCACTGTCTTGTCGACCTCGAAATTCGTCACCGCCTCGCGCCGGCTGTTGCCGCCCGCGCCGCCGCCCTGCGCGGCCTGCAATGGCTGTGCCGCGCCGGTGATCGGTGCGGTGGCCGGTGTCGGAGGCTGGTTGCTCGCGGCACCCGGCACACCCGATGCCAACGCAGGGTTGGTCCCGGATTGCTCGGTCGTCTGCTGACTGCGCACGGTGGCCGGAGCGCTGGCGCCCTGGTTCGGCTTGAAGGCCTCCTCGGTCGACTCGATCTGCGCGAAATCGATGTCGGCGGTCACGTTGGCGCGCAGGTTCTCGCGGCCCACGACCGGCTCGAGCATCTCGAAGATGCGCTTGCTGTAGCCCTGCTCGATCTGCGCCACGTACTGAAGCTGCTGCGCGTCGAGCCCGGCCTGCTGGCCCGAGTCGGGCGGCGACGAGATCAGCGCGCCGGTCTGGTCGAGCACGCTGACCGCCTTCGGATTCATTTCGGGCACGCTGCTCGACACCAGGTGGACGATGCCGGCGACCTGGCCGCGATCGAGCGTGCGACCGGCATGCAGCGACAGCACCACCGAGGCGCTGGGCTTCTGCTGCTCGCGGAAGAAGCCGTTCTGGTTCGGCAGGGCCAGATGCACGCGGGCGCTTTCGACCGCAGCGAGCGAGCTGATCGAGCGGCTCAGTTCGCCTTCGAGACCGCGCTGGAAGGTCAAGCGCTCCTGGAACTGCGTCTGGCCGAACCGCGCGCTGTCCATCATCTCGAAGCCGCCGACCGAAGCCTTGGGCAGCCCCGCCGACGCCAGCTTGAGGCGGGCATCGTGCACCTGGGCCGCGGGCACCAGGATCGCCGCGCCGCCGTCGGAATGGCGGTACGGGATGTTCATCTGCGACAGCTGCGCAATGATCGCTCCGCCGTCCTTGTCGGACAGGTTGGCGTACAGCACCTTGTAGTCGCCGTCGCGGCTCCACATCAGCATGGCCAGCACCACGCCGACCAGCGCGACGGCACCGAGGGCCAGGTTGAACTTGCTCTTCGCCGGCAAGGCCGCGAGGCGCGAACCGAAGTCCGGCACGGTGACGACGGCGGTGGGTGTCTTCAGGGTGACTGCGTTGTCCATCGTTCTCGCTCAAGACGGAAGCGGGGCCGAAAGTGCACGGCCGATATCGATCATTATTCGAAGCGACACCCGTGGCCCAAGGACCGAACAGCGAAGCAAACCCCGCCCAGTTCGCGCCTTCGCTGAAAAGCGGCGCGATTACGATTTCATTCATCGAGCCATCGCCGGCCGGCGCGCAGTCGCCGTGCCGGCAAAGGCCGATTTCAAGGGGTCCGCGATGAATGTCACGCTCAAGCCGTTCGACTTTGCCCAGGCGGTGGCGCGCGCGGGGCTGAACCCGCAAGGTCAGCCGCTGAAGAAGGTGCAGGTGCCCGAGGGTGCCGGCTTCCAGCAGGCCTTGACGCAGGCGATGCAGTCGGTCAGCAACAGCCAGATTCAGGCCACGCAGATGCAGCGCGAGGTGCAACTGGACAACCCGAATGTCAGCATCGAAGAGACGATGGTGGCAATGCAGAAAGCGCAGATCGGCTTCCAGGCCACGATGCAGGTCCGCAACAAGCTGGTGCAGGCCTACAGCGAGATCATGAACATGCAGATCTGACGCCTGCGGGCGGTACCGCCCGTCAGGCCTCCAGATCGAGCGCCTGGCCGAGTACCGGAACGCGTCCGTACGGGGAGGGTTGCTTGGTCGCCGCCTCGAGCTGATGGGTCTGCCAGCTCAGCCACGGGAAGCGCCGCGCGGCTGGCTCGTCGGAGCCTTGCGACACCGACTTCTGGTTCCGTGATTCGACAGATGGCGCAGGGTTGCCGTCGGACGGATGCGCAGCCGCGTTCGGCAACTCGACACGACCGACTGCAGTGATCTTGGTGACGCTCATGATTCGCTCCTGAGAACGGGGCGTTGGTGCCTCTTCCCAGGACATCGGCGTCAAGGCGCCGAACTTGACAGCGCAGCGCCATCAAGTTGTAACTTAATGTTTCCGAGGGAGTCGGGCGGACCAGATCAAGTCGATGCGCGGCGGGCGGCGGGCTCGCTCAATCGAGCACCATCAGACGCCGTCTCTTCTGCGTCTGATCGATGTAGCGCTGCAGCGCACGCAGGCTGTCGTTGCTGGCGTTGACCATCTCGCAGCCCAGGCGAACGCCGCGCGCCTCGAGGTGCAGCGAGGTCACATGCTGCAGGCGCAGCGGTGCGGTGATGTGCGTATCGACATCGAGATCGAGTTCGACGCCGTTGAGCAGCACGCCGGGCTCGATCATCGGCACGTCTTCGGGCAGGAACAGCGCGCAACCCCCGATGCTCACGTCGAGCACGCGCAGGTTGAGCTGCATGTCGGGAATCATCGGATGGCGCAGGCTTGCCGTCGGCGCGTTGCGCAGCAGCGGTCGAACACGGTAGGCGTTGCGCCGCTGGAAGCGGAATATCTCGCGCGGGTAACCGCAACTGATGGCGCTCGAGCGGCCGTTGTGCACAAGCATCATGCCTTGCACGTCGAACTGGACCTTGACGCTGTCGAGGTAGGCGACCGCCACCGCTTCGTTGCATTCGATCAATGCCTGAAGCTGCGGCGCATGGGCATCGGCGCTGAAGCTGATGGCCCCTCGCGTTGCGTCGACCGTCCACAGCGAGGCGGCCACCGCGGTGCCATTCGGCGCATTCAGGTTCACCACGACGTTCGCGTCCAGCAGCCGCTTGAGCATCGTCGCCAGCTCGGTCGGCGCGGTGATGCGAAAGTCGTCGAGGCCCCCGTGCGCCGCCGCCACCGCATCCAGCGGCATCGGCATCGTGTCCATCGGCATCGGCAAGGTGTCCATGCGAGGTCCGGGGTTCAATGCAGGGTGGCGGAGCGCCCCGCCAGCAACTCGTCCAGCCCTTCGAGCCAGGGCTCGGCGAGCACGCGGACTTCGGCGTCGTTGACGAGGATGCGCTGCATGATGCGCGACTTCAACTGGGCCTCGTCGGCCGCGAGCTTGCGATCGGCGGCGGCGTGCTTCAGTTGCGAGATGAGCAGTGCACAGGCGCCTTCGAGCTTGACGACGGCGTCCCAGTTGCCATTGCGGGCCGCTTCGAGCATGTCCTGGCTGGCACGCTCGATGGCTTCGTAATAGTTCAGAAGATCAGGTTGCATGGCGACGGATTCCGAGCAGTCCATGAAGAGGGGGGCACTCACTGGCGCACGCCGTTGACCTGGGGTCCGATGGCAGCCCAGGCGCTGCGGATCGGCTCGATCAACCGGACACATTCGTCCAGCGCCGCTTCGTCGTTGTGCAGGTTCGCGTGGGTGAGGCGCAGGGCCACATAGGTGTACAGCGCATCGAGATCGGCGGCCAGTTCACCCCCGGCCGACATGTTCAGACCCGCATGCAGGCCCTCGTCGACGATGCGCAGGGCGCGGCTGATGGCCCGGCCCTTGGCTTCGATCACCCGGCTGCGCAAGGCACCGCGCGCCTGCGCCACCGCCTCCTGGAAACCGTCGAACAACATCTGGATCAGTTTGTGCGGACTGGCGCCCGAGACGCCCGTCTCGGTGCCGACCTGACGGTAGGCATTGGCCAGCGAAGGGGCGCTGCGTGTTGCGGAGTAGGTGTCTGCAAACATGGTGTCCGATGTCAGTGGTGGTTGCTGTACTGAATATCGGCGGGGCCGGGGTCGACTTGAGGTGACGAACCGCTTGCTTCAGTGCAACCGCTTCGCCCGCAGCCCGGCCTCAGGCCTTGTTCCACTGACTGATCTGCTGGGTAACGTAGGTCGACAGGCCGTTGAGCGACGCGATCTTGGTGTCGAGCGCGCCGTACTGCGTCTCCAGGCGCTTCTGCGTCATCACGAGACGCTGCTCGAGAGCATCCTGCGATTTCTGATTGCGCTGCAGCTTGTCGTTGAGCCCGCTGGTGCGCGAGGTCAGCGCGCCGCCGGTGTTCAGCAAATCGTCGGCGATATTGCGGAACCGCCGTCCGAAGCCGTCGTTGTTGACGTCGGTCAGGTTGGTGTTCGAGAACAGTGCCTTCAGCTGCGGCAGGTTGGCCAGCGCCTTGTCGAGCTTGGTCGCGTTGACGGTGAGGCTGCCGTCGCGCTGCTGCTCGAAGCCGGCATCCGACATGGTCTTGAACGCCGTCGATGCCGTCGAACTCGCGCTGAGCAGACTGCGCAACCGCGACTGCATGCCGATGATGGAGCCGTCGCCCTGCAACGGCCCGGCCTTCTTGGCTGCAGCGTCGTACTTGGTGTCGGTGGAGATGAGCTTGGCCAGATCGGTGTAGGCGGTGGCGAAATCCTGCAGCGTCTTCTTGATCGTCTCGGTGTCACCGGCCACCTTCACGCTCACCGGCGCGGTGGTGAGCGCCGTGAGCGTCATCGACACGCCGTCGAGCACGTCGGCGAGCGTGTTGCTGGCCGAGGTCACGCCGACACCGTCGACGGTGGCCTTCGAGTTCGCCGCCGCGGTTTTCTGGGTGGCGCCTGTCACACCGGTCGACGGGTCGAAGCCCAGGCTGGTCAGACCGCCAGTGCCGCCGGCCACGCTGACGCGAAAGCCGTTGATCTCGCCCGTCTCCTTCGAGCGCATCACAAGCCGCGAGCCCGACGCATCGGTGAGGATGCTGGCCGACACGCCCAGCCCCGCAGCGTTGATCTTGTCGCGCAGGGTCTCGACGGTGTCGGTCCCGTCGATGGTGATGCTGGCCGTCGCCGCTGGCGCGCGCGACGCGAAGGTGGTTTGTCCCGTGCCCCAGGTTCCCATCTCCAGCGTCAGCGTCCCGGTGCCCACCGCGGCGGTCGAGGAGGTGAATGTCTGACCGGCCAGCAGCGACTGCGAACTCGCCAGCTGCTGGACTTCGACCGAGTAGTTCGCCGCGAGCGCACTGCTGCTCGAGGTGACCGCGACGGCGGTGCTGCTCGAGCTGGCGGTGGTCTGCTGCCAGAAGGTGCTGGACGACAGCTTCGAGCTCAGGTCGCGCAGCTTGGACACGGCGCTGGTGATCTTGCCGACCTCCGAGATCTGGGTCTGGATCTTCGTGGCCGCAGTCGCCAGGTCGGTCTTCGGCTGGCGCTCGATCGCCATCAACTGGGACACGATGGACGCGACGTCCAGACCGCTGCCGATACCGGCGGAACTGATGGTGGCCATGAAATCTCCTTGCGCAAAAGGAACAGGCGCCGACGGACCGCAAACGGACCCGGCGGCGCCAGGACGGGCGCATCAAATAGCGCCACGTCAGACGCTGTATCGGCAGCGGCACACGCGACTTGAGCCGCGTGAACGGCAAACGCCTCGCAGCGCCCGCCGTTTCAGCCGGACCGATCAGCCCTTGAGCAGTTGCAACACCTGCTGCGGCAACTGGTTGGCCTGCGCCACCATCGCGGTGCCGGCCTGCTGCAGGATCTGCGAACGCGACAGGTTGGCCGTTTCCGCCGCGAAGTCGGCGTCCATGATGCGACCGCGTGCGGCACTCTGGTTCTCGCCGGTGATCTGCAGACTGGAGATCGCGAACTGGAAGCGGTTGATCGCTGCACCGTAGGTGGCGCGCTGGGTCGTGATGGTGTCGAGCGCCGTGTCGATCGCGGCCAGCGCGGTCGAGGCAAGGGCCGACGTCGTGACGCCGCCAGCGACGGTGGTCACGGTTGACGTGGTGATCGACAGCGTGTCGCCGTTGTTGGCGCCGACCTGGAACACCTGGGTTCCTGAACTCGCGCCGACGATGGCCGATCCGTTGAATTTGGTCTGGGTGGCAATGCGGGTAACTTCGCTGCTCAACTCCTGATATTCGGTGTCGAGGTTGGCGCGGTCCGAGGTGCCGTTGGAACCGTTCTGCGCCTGCACCGCCAGCTCACGCATGCGTTGCAGCACGTCGGTCACGGTGGCCAGCGCGCCTTCAGCGGTCTGCGCCAGCGAGATGCCGTCGTTGGCGTTGCGGATCGCGACGTTGATGCCGCGAATCTGCGCGTTCATCCGGTCGGCGATCGCCAGGCCGGCCGCGTCGTCCTTGGCGTTGTTGACGCGCAGGCCCGAAGACAGGCGCTGCATCGAGGTCGCAAGTGAATTCTGCGACATCGACAGGTTTCGCTGAGCGTTCAGCGACGAGACGTTGGTGTTGATGGTCTGCGACATGTAGAGCACTCCTGAACAATCCGATGAGACAACCGGGTCGGCGACTCGGCGGCTTCAGGCCTTTCGCAAACGCGGCCTGTCCTATGGATTCTTCGGCAGGCAGTACGGACGCAGTCCGATGAAAAGCAGGGACTCTGCAGGTCAGTTCAAAAATGAAAAAGCCGCCCCGAAGGGCGGCCTGATGGCGTGACGGACGGAACCGTGCAGACCCGGATCAGCGCAGCAGCTGCAGCACTTGCTGCGGCAACTGGTTGGCCTGAGCCACCATCGCCGTGCCGGCCTGCTGCAGGATCTGCGAGCGGGACAGGTTGGACGTTTCCGACGCGAAGTCGGCGTCCATGATGCGACCCCGAGCAGCGGTCTGGTTCTCGCCGGTGACCTGCAGGTTGGCGATCGCGAACTGGAAGCGGTTGATCGCCGCACCGTAGGTGGCACGAGAGGTCGTGATGGTGTCGAGCGCCGTGTCGATGGCAGCCACAGCCGTCGACGCTGCGCTCGAGGTGGTGAGACCACCGCCTACCGTGGTCACCGTCGAGGTCGTGATCGACAGCGTGTCGCCGTTGTTGGCGCCGACCTGGAACACCTGGGTGCCGGCGCTGGCACCGACGATGGCCGAGCCGTTGAACTTGGTCTGCGCAGCAATGCGGGTGACTTCGCTGCTAAGCTCCTGGAATTCAGTGTCGAGGTTGGCGCGGTCGGAGGTGCCGTTGGAACCGTTCTGTGCCTGCACCGACAGCTCACGCATGCGTTGCAGCACGTCGGTTACGGTGGACAGCGCGCCTTCAGCGGTCTGCGCCAGCGAGATGCCGTCGTTGGCATTGCGCACCGCGACGTTGATGCCCTTGATCTGGGCGTTCATCCGGTCGGCGATGGCGAGGCCGGCGGCGTCGTCCTTCGCGTTGTTGATGCGCAGGCCTGATGAGAGGCGCTGCATGGATGTCGCAAGCGAACCCTGCGACATCGAGAGGTTGCGCTGAGCGTTCAGCGAATTGACGTTGGTATTGATGGTAGACATGATGATCTCCTGTCAGTTAGAAAAAATCCCGGCCTAGCCGCCGGCGTTAACTCGGACCTCTCGGGAACTTCCCCTTGCTGTCCTTGCCTGTACCCGTGCACGAGACGGTTATCCCGTCCACCGGCACCACCCGCGCTAGTCAACCGTGTGCTTCGCAGCCAAGAAAAATCTGCTCTACCCTGGGCCGGCTAACCGGACAACGACCCTGTTTCCAGGCCCGTTGAGAGGCATATCGGAGTGCTCGCGGCGGAACTTGAGCGTCGGTCGAACGGCGGCTGCAAAAAAGAGCACAACGGCACACCGGGCAGCGATCTCCGGATCAGCGCAGGCCTTGCCGCACTTCTCCGGCGATCGGCGGCATTCACCTGACAGGGCGCCCGCTCGACAATGAAAGTTCGATGCGCCACCCGATGAATCCGATCGCTCTCGTCATGATCGTTCGCAACGAAGCCCGTTGCCTGGCTCGTTGCCTCGACAGCGTGCGCGCGCACGTGGACGACATGCTGGTGCTCGACACCGGCTCCACCGACGGCACGCCCGATATCGCCCGCCGCTGCGGCGCACGGGTCGCCCGGTTCCCGTGGGTCGATGATTTCTCGGCCGCCCGCAATGCGGCCCTGGCGCAGGTCGACGCACCGTGGCGTCTGGTGCTCGATGCCGACGAATGGATCGCCTCGGGCACCGAAGCGCTCGCCGAGCTGCGCTCCCGGCCCCCGGAGTTTCTGGGCCTCGTGCGCGTCGACAGCCAGGTGAGCGACGAACGCGACCAGCTTCAGCAGGCGCCGAGCTGGCTGCCACGCGTGCTGCCGCTCGGCGTGGCCTACACCGGCCGCATTCATGAGCAACCCGCGTCGACACTGCCACGCCAGTGCCTCGGTCTGGTCATCGGCCACGACGGCTACCTGCCCGCGCAGATGGGGCCGAAGGGTGGCCGCAACCGATCGTTGCTGCTGACGGCGCTGGCCGAGCGTCCGGGCGACTGCTACCTGCGCTACCAGCTGGGCAAGGACTGCGAGGTGCACGGCGAGTTCGCACAGGCGTTGCCGCACTACGAAGCGGCCTGGGGCGACAACGACGCAACCGCGTCCTGGCGGCACGATCTGATGCTGCGCAGGCTGTTCACCCTGAAGAAACTCGGCCGCCACGAAGCCGCCCTGGAACTGGCTGAGCGCGAACTGCCGCGCTGGCAGCACTCGCCCGACTACTTCTTCACGCTGGGCGACGTGCTGCTCGACGCCGCGCTGGCGCGGCCGACCAGGGCGGCCGAGTGGCTGCCGCTGATCGAGCGCGCCTGGCTGCGCGCCATCGACATCGGCGAGCGCCCCGATCTGCCCGACAGCCTGCGCGGGCGCGGCAGCTACCTCGCGGCGCACAACCTGGCGGCGTTTCACGCCAGCCTGGGTCGGGCCGTGGAGGCCGAGACCTGGCGCGAACGTGCGCGGCGCTGGCGCGTAGCGGCGGACGATTCGCCGATCGGCTGACCGCGCATATCGCGTTCCGACACCAGACCGCGACCCACCGCACGCCCGAAATGCCGCCGACTAGTAGCGCTTTTCCGGCCACGGGACCAAGCCCGCCGCGTCTACCCTGCCCGCTCAACACACTTCCCTGCGCCAGCACCTGCGGCGCGACACGCCATGGCCCTGGTCCTGCCGACCCCCACCCCGCCACGCACCGGCTCTGCCGCGCACGGCCGCGCGTACCGAAGCTGGCAAGCCGGCCAGGCGCAGGCCGAACGTGAACACTGGTCCGACGCCGCGGCGAAGTTCGAGCAGGCGTTTCGCCTGCATCCGGACGAGGCCTACGGGCTCGCGGCAGCGCATGCGCTGATCTGTGCCGGGCAGTCCGACACCGCGGTGAAACGCACCGGCGAACTGCGCAAGCGGCAACCGCGGCTGGCGCTGGCCTACACCCTCGAATCGCACGCGCTGCTCGAACGCGGGCGGCCCGCCGACGCGGCAGAATGCCTGCTCGCGCTGCCGACCGACGCGCCGCGCGACCGCGCGCACTGGCTGTCGCTCGGGTTGTCGCTGCAGCGCTGCCGGCGCGACGACGAGGCGATCGCTGCCTTCATGCAGGCGCTCGCCCTGAAGATGGACGACGCGGTGCTGCACTTCCATCTAGGCATGTCGTTCAAGGACAAGGGCATGAAGGCCGAGGCCGCCGAGTGCGTGCGCACCGCGCTGCTGCTCGGTCTGAACGCCAGCGAGCTGGCCGCGCGCGCGCAGCTCGTCTTCCTCGAACGCGAGGCCTGCCGCTGGGCACCGGCCGAACAGGAATTGACGCGTCTGCGCGCAGCGGTCCAAGCCGCACCGGACGACGCCGCCCTCGAGACCGGGCCGTTCACCCACGCGGTGGTCGGCGACGATCCGCTGGAACTGCGCAAGGTCGCGCACCTGTATGCGCTGCGGGTCGCGTCGTTCGTGACGCCGTTGCCGCGCCGTGCGGCCCAGGCGCACGACGGGCGGCTGCGCATCGCCTACCTGTCGGCCGACTTCCACCAGCACGCCACCAGCCAGCTGATGGTGCAGATGCTCGAATGCCACGACCGCACGCGCTACGACGTGACGCTGATTTCCGCCGGGCCCGACGACGACAGCCCGATGCGGCACCGCATCCGCGCCTCGAGCGAGCACTTCGAGGACCTGCGCGGAAAGAACCCCGCGACGATCGCGCGGCGCATTCGCGAGCTGAACATCGACATCCTGATCGACGCCAAGGGCGCGACCTACGGCACGCTGATGCCGGTCACCGCGCACCGCGCGGCGCCGCTGCAGGTGAGCTGGCTGGGCTTTCCGGGCACCAGCGGCGCGCCTTACGTCGACTACTTCATAGGTGACCGCATCGTCACACCGCTGGCGCTGGCCGGCCACTACAGCGAGAAGATCGCGCAGATGCCGCACTGCTACCAGCCGAACGACGCGCATCGGCTGCGACCGCAGGCAAGCCATCGCGCCGACTGGGATGCGCCGCAGGACAAGGTGCTGCTGTGCGCCTTTCACCAGTCGTACAAGATCTCGGAAGAGGTGTTCGACCACTGGTGCCGCATCCTCGAACGGGTGCCCGAGGCGGTGCTGTGGCTGCTGCGCTGGAACACCAATGTGCAGGCCACCCTGACCGCGGCAGCCCGTGCCCGCGGCATCGCCGAGGACCGGCTGCTGTTCGCCCCGCTGCTGCCGAACGACCAGCACCTGAGCCGCCTGGCCTGCGCCGATGTGTACCTCGACACCTGGCCCTGCAACGCCCACACGACCGCCGGCGAGGCGCTGTGGGTGGGTGTGCCGGTGGTCACGCTGACCGGAGAGATCTTCGCGCAGCGCGTAGCGGCCAGCCTGCTCGACACCGCGGGGCTGCCGCAACTGATCTGCGACGACCGGCAACGTTATGTCGACACCGTCGTCGATCTGGCCCGTGATCCGGTGCGCCGCGCCGAATTGCGCGGGCAGGTCGAGGCCTGCCGCACCGGCAGCCCGCTGTTCGACGGCGAGCGCTTCGCCCGCGACATCGAGGCGCTGTACGACCGCATGTGGGCGCGCGCCGTGGCCGGCCTGCCGCCGGAGCACCTGCCCGCGCTCTGAATCACGGGCCCTGCGTCGCGTCTCGCGCTGCCGGCGGACCGTGAACATTTGGCGGTGAATTTCGCCGCACATCGGCCCTTCGGAAAGTCCAGTGTCGCCAAACACTGCCGATACCGCGCCTGACGTTGATCGGGCCTCCGTTGAGAAAGGTTCGACCGATGAGCGCCCTCCCCCACATCCACCTCTGCATCGTGCAGCCCACGGGCTACGTGCACTCGCTCGGTCTGCTGGACCAGGCACGCTACTTCCGCTTCCAGTTCCGGCGACTCGGCGCCACGGTCAGCATGGCCAAGAACCGGCTGCGCCACGACGCGGTCAACTTCGTCTTCGGCGCGCATCTCGGCTTCGATACCGAACTGAGCCAGCGCAACGCCTGCATCTTCGTCAACCTCGAACAGCTCGGTGACGGCGGGGCGCAGGTCACGCCCGAGTATCTGAAGCTGCTGGCGGCTTCCGCGGTGGTCGACTACGACGCGGACAACGTGGCCGGCTATGCACGCGACGCGCTCGATGTGCCGCTGGTTCCGTTCCTGTATGCGCCGTACCTGACGCCACCCGAGCCGCTGCCGCTGGAAGAACGCCCGATCGACCTGCTGTTCTTCGGCAGCATGAACCCGCGCCGCCGCGCCTGGATCGACCGCATCGAAGCGCTCGGCCGGACCGTCTCGGTGTTCGACAGCGCGCTGTACGGGCCCGAGCGCGACCACTACATCGCGCAGGCCAAGGCGGTGCTGAACGTGCATTTCTACGAGAGCAGCCGCTTCGAGCAGGCGCGCGTCTCGCACTGCCTGTCGCTGGGCACGCCGGTGATTTCCGAGCGCACCGCGCAGACCCGCCCGCACCCCGATTTCGAGGACAGCGTGCTGTGGCTGCAGAGCGACGAGGAAGTGGCGCAGTTCTTCGGCGAGGACTTCGGCACGCCGGCCTGCTTCGACGCGATGCGCGCCGGGCTGGATCGCTTCCGCAGCGCCGACCCGATCGAGGCCTATGCCGACCTGCTGGCGTTTGCGTCCGGCTTCGGCACGCAGCACGCCGAGCGCCGCGACAAGGCCGCGTGGCGCCCGACCCGCATCAACCTCGGTTCGGGCAAGGACTACCGCAGCGGCTGGCTCAACCTCGACGTGCAGGACAGCGCCCACCCGGACCTGCTGCTCGACCTGTCGCAGCCGCTGACGCTGCCGCTGCAGGCGTCTTCGCCTTCGGCCGGGCCGTTGCTGCTGGCAGAAGGCAGCGTGCAGGTCATCAACGCCAACAACGTGCTCGAGCACGTGCCCGATCTGGCCGCGCTGATGGGCAACTGCCTGCGGCTGCTGGACCTCGGCGGCGAACTGCGCATCGAAGTGCCGTGCGAACGGTCGCCGACCGCCTGGCAGGACCCGACCCACGTGCGGGCGATGAACGAGAACTCGTGGATCTACTACACCGAGTGGTTCTGGTACCTCGGCTGGTTCGAGCACCGCTTCGAGGCGCTCGAATCGACCTACCTCGACCTCGGCCTGAAGCCGTGCGAACGCGACCAGGCGGCCTTCATGCGTCTGGTGCTGCGCAAGGTCGAGACCACGCCGAAGGAGCGCACCACCGCACGTACGCTGCAAGCCGAACTGCGCGTGCCGGACGACGAGGTGCTGCCCGAGGAGCTGTACCGACCGGGTCGTGGCGCCCCGGCGCAGGCCGCGCCAGCCGCCGTGATGAATTCAGCGGCAACGCCCAGCGCCTCGTCGATCTCGCTCGATGCGATTCGAACCGCCTTGATGGCGTGACCCCCGGACCCACTCCGCACACGCCATGATCATCACGCGCACTCCGTTCCGCATCTCGTTCTTCGGTGGCGGCACCGACTACCCGGCCTGGTTCCAGAAGCACGGTGGCGAGGTGCTGTCGACGACGATCGACAAGTACTGCTACATCACGTGCCGGCACCTGCCTCCGTTCTTCGAGCACAAGCACCGCATCGTCTACTCGGCGATCGAGAACGTGAAGCACTGGGACGAGATCAAGCACCCGGCGGTGCGAGGCGTGCTGAGCACGCTGAACTGCACCAAGGGCCTCGAGATCCACCACGACGGCGACCTGCCGGCGCGCTCGGGCCTCGGTTCGAGCTCGTCGTTCACCGTCGGCCTGCTGCACGCGCTGGCGGCGCTGAAGGGCAACTACATCTCGAAGGATCAACTCGCCCGCGATGCGATCCACGTCGAGCAGAAGGTGATCGGCGAGAACGTCGGTTCGCAGGACCAGATCGCCGCGGCCTACGGCGGCTTCAACCGCATCGAGTTCCTGCGCAGCGGCAACTTCCAGGTCGCGCCGATGGTGGTCAAGAAGACCCGCATGAAGGAACTGAACAAGCACCTGATGCTGTGCTTCACCGGACTGTCCCGCTACTCGTCCGAAGTGGCGGAAGCCCAGATCGCCAACTTCCGCCAGCGCGAGACCGAACTCAAGCGCATGCGCGACATGGTGGAAGAAGCCGTCAAGATCCTGCACGCCTGCACGCGCCCGATCGCCGAGTTCGGCGACCTGATGCACGAGAGCTGGCTGTGCAAGCGTGCGCTGTCCGACAAGGTCAGCACGCCCGAGATCGACCAGCTCTACGAGACGGCCCGCAGCGCCGGCGCCATCGGCGGCAAGCTGCTCGGCGCCGGCGGCGGCGGCTTCATGCTGCTGTTCGTGAGGCCCGAACACCACGCCCAGGTGCGCGAAGCGCTGAAGGACCTGGTGCACGTGCCGTTCAACTTCGACGAGTCGGGCAGTCGCGTGGTGATGTACCAACCCAACGGCCTGAACTGAGGGACGACCATGAAAACCAAGGAAGAACTGATCGCGTTCGAGGACCAGGTGGCCGCGCTGTTCAACGCCGGCAAGATCCGCGCACCGGTGCACCTGTACGCAGGCAACGAAGCCGCGTTGATCGATGTCTTCAAGGACGTTCGGCCGGCGGACTGGGTGTTCTGCTCGTGGCGCTCGCACTACCAGTGCCTGCTCAAGGGCGTGCCCGAGCAGCAGGTGCTCGACGAGATCATGGCCGGACGATCGATCTCGCTGTGCTTCCCCGAACACCGCATCTATTCATCGGCCATCGTCGGCGGCGTGCTGCCGATCGCGGTGGGCGCAGCGATGGCCCTGCAGCGCAGCGGCGAGCGCGCGATGGTGCACTGCTTCGTCGGCGACATGACGGCCGAGACCGGCATCGCGCACGAGTCGATCAAGTACAGCCGCAACCACAAGCTGCCGATCCGCTTCATCGTCGAGGACAACGCCAAGTCGGTGTGCACCGACACCCGCGAGGCGTGGAACCAGCCGCGACTGAGCTTCGAAGACGTGTGCGACGACTACGTCCACTACTACCGCTACACCACGCACTACCCGCATGCGGGCGCGGGCGTGCGGGTCCAGTTCTGAGGAGCCCGCGATGGCCTATTTCGACGAACTCAAGCGCTCGATGGAATTCCTCGCGCAGGACCCGCGCACGGTCTTCATCGGCCAGGCGGTGGCGGTGCCCGGCACCGCGATGAGCAACACGCTGAAGGGCGTGGACCCGGCGCGGCTGCTCGAACTGCCGGTGGCCGAGGAAATGCAGATGGGCATGACCACCGGCATGGCGCTCGCCGGGCTGGTGCCGGTGAGCCTGTTCCCGCGCTGGAATTTCCTGCTCAGCGGCATGAGCCAGCTGATCAACCACCTCGACAAGATCGACGTGATGTCCAGCGGCGGCTACAAGGCGAAAGCCATCGTGCGCACCGGCATCGGAGCGGAGCGGCCACTGCACCCGCAGCACCAGCACGTCGGCGATTTCACCGACGCGCTGCGGCTGATGTGCCGCACGATCGAGGTGATCCGCCTCGACGAGCCCGACCAGATCTTTCCGGCCTACGAACGTGCGCTGCTGCGCGACGACGGCCGCAGCACGCTGATCGTCGAGTACGGCGACTACTACAGCGAAAAGTAAACCCGGCCCTATCCGAGGAAGCGCCCCATGAAGTTCCCCCTGATGCGCAACAACATCGTGCGAGAAGACCTCGACGCGGTGATCCGCCACCTGCAGCAGGACGATCCGATCCTGACCAACGGCCCGCAATGCGCAGCGTTCGAGGCCGAATGGTCGCAGTGGCTGGGCGTCAAGCACAGCGTGTTCGTCAACGCCGGCGCGTCGGCCAACCTGCTGTCGATGGCGGTGCTCAAGCTCAAGCACCCCGAAGGCGGCGAGGTCATCGTGCCGCCGCTGGCCTGGGTGTCGGATGTGGCCACCGTGCTGCAGAACGGCTTCACGCCGGTGTTCGCCGACATCGACCGGCGCACGCTGGCGATGGCGCCGAAAGAGATCCTCGCCAAGATCACCGAGCGCACGCGCGCGGTGTTCCTGACGCACGTGCAGGGCTTCGACGGACTGACCGACGAACTGGTCGCCGAACTGAAGCGCCGCAACATCCCGCTGATCGAGGACGTGTGCGAGTCGCACGGTGCGACGCACCACGGCGCCAAGCTCGGCAGCGTCGGCTGGATGTCGAACTTCTCGTTCTATTACGCGCACCACCTGTCTACGATCGAAGGCGGGATGATCTGCACCAACGACAGCAAGGTCTACCAGCAGCTGCGCATGCTGCGCTCGCACGGCATGGTGCGTGAGAGCACCGACACCGATCTGAAGGCCACCTACCGAGCCGAGCACGCCGACCTGAACCCCGACTTCATCTTCGCGTACCCGGCCTACAACGTGCGCAACACCGAGATCGGCGCAATCATGGGCCGCAGCCAGCTGCCGCGCCTGGACGCCAACGTGCAGCGACGCACCGCCAACCTGAAGCGCTTCCTGAGTCGCATCGACCCGAAGCGCTATCAGACCGATTTCGTGATCGAGGGCAGCAGCAACTACGCCTTCAACCTGATCCTCAACGAGGCCGACGACGACTATGTGCAGCGTCTGATGCAGCACCTGCGCGCCGAGGGCGTCGAGTTCCGTCGCGGCAGCGCCGGCGGCGGCAACCAGGTGCGTCAACCGTACCTGCGCGGCATCGTGCCGGAGAACCACCACCTGGCGTTCCCGAACACCGACCACGTGCATTTCTACGGCTTCTACATCGGCAACTTTCCGAGTCTGCGCGACGACGAGATCGATGCGATCTGCGCGATCGTCAATGGGGTCTAGAAAGGGTTCGACATGACCAGCGCCATCATCCTGGCCGGCGGCCTGGGCACGCGCCTGCGCGGCGCCGTGCCCGACCTGCCCAAGCCAATGGCGCCGATCGCCGGACGTCCGTTCCTGGCCCACCAGATGGACCACTGGATCGATCAGGGCGTGCGGCATTTCGTGCTGTCGGTCGGCTACCGCCACGAGGCCATCGTCGAGTTCTTCGGCGACCGCTACCGCGAAGCGCGACTGACCTACGCGGTCGAGCGAACACCGCTGGGCACCGGCGGTGCGCTGCTGCTGGCCGCGCGTGAGTTGCCACCCAACGAACGCGTGCTGCTGCTCAACGGCGACACCTATTTCGACGTGAACCTGGACCGGCTGCGCGTATTCGCCGAGCAGCACGACGCGGACTGGTGCTTCTCGCTGTTCCGCGCCGACCAGCCGGGCCGCTACATGGGGCTGCAGGTCGAGGCCGACGGCCGCATCGCCGCGCTGGCGCACAACGACCAGGCAATCGGGCGCCTCGCCAACGGCGGCGTCTACCTGGTGCACCCGCGCGCGCTGCGCCAGACGGCACTCGACGAAGGCCGTCCGCTGTCGCTCGAGAACGATCTGTTCCCGGCGTGGCTGGCCGCGGGACAGCGCTTCTACGGCATGGCCTGCGAAGGCAGCTTCATCGACATCGGCGTACCGCACGACTACCACCGTGCCGCCGCCGTGCTGCCCCACCGAGCCGACCTCACCACCGGAGCCCCTCACCTTGACGAATGCACTTGAGCGGCTGCGCCGCAACATCGACGCCTCGATCACCGCCAAGCTGCGGCTGCTGGCCGATCCCGAGGTGCTGGACAGCTTCGCTGCAGCCGCCGATCTGATCGTCGCGCGCTACCGCGCCGGCGGGCGGCTCTACATCGCCGGCAACGGCGGCTCGGCGGCCGACGCGCAGCACCTGGCGGCCGAGTTCGTCAGCAAGCTGGCGCGCGACCGCGCGCCGCTGGCCGCCGAGGCGCTGACCGTCGACACCTCGATCCTGACCGCCATCGGCAACGACTACGGTTTCGACCAGGTCTTCGCCCGCCAGCTGGCCGGTAAAGCCACCGAAAAGGATGTCTTTCTGGGCATTACCACCTCGGGTGAATCGGCCAACATCCTGCAAGCGTTGACGCACTGCCGCAACGTCGGTCTGCCGAGCGTGGTGCTCGCGGGACGCAGCGGCGGCAGCGCACGGGCGCTGGCCGACCACTGCATCGCGGTGCCGGGCAGTGCCACCAGCACGATCCAGGAACTGCACATCGTGGTTGCCCACACGCTGTGCGAATGCGTAGAAGCGGCGATGTTCGGCTCCTGAGGCCGCACACCTTTCACCCGACAACGAACTCACGGAGAGATTCCCATGGCCCACGACATCCTCGTCACCGGAGGCGCCGGCTACCTCGGCTCGACGCTGGTCCCCGAGCTGCTGGCCGCGGGCCACCGCGTCACCGTGCTGGACAACTTCATGTTCAGGCAGACCACGCTGAACCATGTCTGCAACAACCCGAATTTCAATGTCGTCAAGGGCGACATCCGCGTCGAGAGCGTGATCGCGCCGCTGCTGAAGAAGGCCGACATCGTGATCCCGCTGGCCGCGCTGGTCGGCGCGCCAATGTGCAATGCCGACCCGGTCGGCGCACGCACCATCAACCACGACGCGATCCAGACGATGCTCGGGCTGATGTCGCGCGAGCAGCGCGTGCTGATGCCCACGACCAACAGCGCCTACGGGTCGGGCGACGAGAACAACTTCTGCACCGAAGAGTCGCCGCTGAAGCCGATCTCGATCTACGCCCGCGAAAAGGTGGCGGTCGAGGACTCGCTGATGAAGCGCGAGAACGCGATCAGCCTGCGCCTGGCCACCGTCTTCGGCATGTCGCCCCGGATGCGCGTCGACCTGCTGGTCAACGACTTCGTGCACCGCGCGGTGCACGACCGCTTCGTCGTGCTGTTCGAAGGCGATTTCAAGCGCAACTACATCCACGTGCGCGACGTGGCTCGCGCCTTCATGCACGGCATCGAGAACTTCGATCGCATGCGCGGGCAGATCTACAACGTGGGCCTGTCCGAGGCCAACGTGTCCAAGCGCGAGCTGTGCCAGGCGATCCAGAAGCGGGTCCCCGATTTCGTGTTCCTGGACGCGCCGGTGGGCAAGGACCCGGACCAGCGCAACTACATCGTGTCCAACGCCAAGCTCGAAGCGACCGGCTTCAAGCCGTCGATGTCGCTGGACGCGGGCATCGCCGAGCTGGTCAAGGGCTTCGTGATGCTGAAGAACACCGTGCACGGCAACGTGTGAGCACTGCGCGGCAGGCCTCATGAGAATCCTCTATGTCCAGCACGACATGCTGGTGTGGTCGTCGGCCCGCCAGTGGTCGTACACCACCCACATGGCCTACGTCGACGGCCTGCGTGCGCAGGGGCACGAGGTGCTGGTGGTGCTGACCTCGTGCTGGGCGTGGTCGCGAGCGTGCGTGGCCGACCACCGCTTCGACCAGGTCTGGATCAACGACGTGACGCACATCCTCGGTCAGCGCCCGGCGTGGGAATCGCCCCCGGCGTTCACCGAGGAAGACTTCGCCTGGCTGGCCTCGCTGGCGCCGGTGCGGGTCGGCATCGTGATGGAGACGCTGCACTACGACCCGGCGGACTACGCGGAAGTGCCCGAGCTGGGCCGCCGCGTGCCGCTGATGCGCCAGGCGGTGCTGCCGCACGTCACGCACTTCTGCACCGTCGACGAGAACGACGTGCGCCACGTCGAGAACATGGGCGCGCAGGCGCTGTGGACGCCGTGCCACGTGCCGAGCCGCTTCTTCCGCAGCCCCGCGGTCGATGCGCAGCGCCCGGCGGTGTTCATCGGCAGCGGCTACGCGCGCCGCGCCAAGTACCTGCAGAACGAGCGGCTGCGCGGTTTGCTCGAATTCCGGGCATCGGGCGAGCACCGCACCGAACTGCCCGCGATGTTCGACAAGCTGCACAACGAGATCCGCCCGGCGATGCTGGCGCAGCCCTACCGTCAGGCTGACCACGAGAACTACGTCGAAACGGCCCATGTGCTGCGCGCCAAGCTGTTCGACCTGTTCCTCGACGGCCTCACCGGCAGCCTGGCCACGGTCAACCTGCCGAGCTTCGTGAAGACCTATGCCGGTCGCGTCATCGAAAGCATGGCGATCGGCCAGCCGGTGGTGTCATGGCGCATCCCCGCGCACCCGATGACCGCGCGGCTGTTCCGCGAGGACGAGACGATCGTGTTCTTCGACAACGACGATCCCGAAGCGCTGGCGCAGCAGCTGAACCGGCTGCGCAGCGATCCCGGACTGGCCGTGCGCATCGGCGAGCGCAGCCTCGTCAATGCGCGCAAGCACCACACCTCGGAGCACCGGGTCGCGCAGATCGTGCAATGGACACAGACGGGCATCACCCCGCTCTACTGGGACTGACGCCTGAGGCGTTGAAAGGCCGACGATGACTACCGCTTCGATTGCTGCCGGGCGCCCGCTCGACGTTCTCTTCATCAGCCCCGATTCGTCGGCTCGGGCCTACCAGGGCCTGGCCACGACCTACGCCGCGATCGAGCCGCCGACCTGGGCGCTGCTGCTCGCGCAGTCGTGCCGGGCTCAAGGCTTCGGCTGCGCGATCATGGATTGCGACGCCGAGAAGCTGATGCTGTCCGACGCGGTGGCACGCGTGCGGCTGCTGCAGCCGCGACTGGTCGTGTTCGTGGTCTACGGCCAGAACCCGAACTCGGGCACCACCAGCATGATCGGCGCCACGGCACTGGCCGACGAGATCCGGGCGCAGCTCCCGCAGTTCCCGATCGCGTTCGTCGGCTCGCACACCAGCGCGCTGCCGAAAGAGGTGCTGGCGCTGCCGAGCATCGACATCGTGTTCCAGAACGAAGGCGTCTACGCGCTGCACAACCTGCTGCGAGGCAACCTGCGCGACGACGTCGCCAAGGTGGCCGGCATCGGCTACAAGAAACGCGACCGCGAGGGCAAGGCCGTCCTGTTCATGAACCCGTCGCAGTCGGTGGTGCCGCAGGAGCGCATGGGCATCGACCTGCCCGGCTACGCCTGGGACCTGCTGCCGTACCGCGAACGCCCGCTCGACCTGTACCGCGCGCACTTCTGGCATGCCGGTTTCGACCACGGCAAGCGCACGCCGTTCGCCGCGATCTACACCTCGCTGGGTTGCAACTTCGGCTGCGACTTCTGCATGATCAACATCATCAACCGCACCGACAGCGGCGACGACGTGCACGCCGCCCAGTCGCGCGGCATGCGCTACTGGAGCCCCGGTTTCATCGCCGACGAGCTGGAAAAACTCGCGCGCATGGGTGTCGAAACCGTGCGCATCAGCGACGAGATGTTCTTCCTGAACCGCCGCTACTACGAACCGCTGCTGCAGCAGGTCGTCGAGCGCGACCTGAACCTGCGGATGTGGGCGTATTCAAGGGTCGACACGGTGCGCCCCGGCGCGCTCGACCTGTTCCGCGAGGCCGGCATCGGCTGGCTGGCGCTCGGCATCGAAGCCGGCAGCCAGCTGGTGCGCAAGGAGGTGTCGAAGGGATCGTTCCAGGAAGTGAACATCCGCGAGATCTGCAGCACCGTACGCGCAAGCGGCATCCACGTGATCAGCAACTACATCTTCGGCTTCCCCGACGACACCCACGAGACGATGCAGCAGACGCTGGATCTGGCGCTCGAACTGAACACCGAGATGGCCAACATGTATCCGTGCCAGGCCCTGCCCGGCAGCCCGATGTACCGGCAGGCGCTGCGTGAAGGTTGGCAGCTGCCGACCGACTACGCGGGATACGCCTTCCTGTCCTACGAATGCCAGCCGCTGGCGACCAAGCACCTGAGCGCCGCCGAAGTGCTGCGTTTCCGCGACCAGGCGTGGCAGACCTACTTCACCCACCAGCCCTACCTGGCGCTGGTCGAGGACAAGTTCGGCTCCCAGGAGCGGACCAACATCGAGGACATGGCGAAGATCCGCCTGAAACGGCGCCTGCTCGGAGACTGAGCCGCTGAACCGACAGCGTCGGTCCGGGAGCTGATGCGCATCAACTTCCGGGGTCGGGCTGCGAGGCATGCTCGCAGCGATGACATCCCGTGCTTCATTGACCGCCCGCGATGCGGACGTGCTGATCGTCGGCGCCGGCCCGGCCGGCTTGACGCTGGCCTGCGCGCTGAGCGATCTCGGCCTTTCGGTGCTGCTGGTCGAGCAACAGCGGCTGTGCGCACTCGAGGCGCCGGCGGAGGACGGCCGCGACATCGCGCTGACGCACCGCGCTCGCCGGGTGATGGAAGAACTCGGCCTTTGGCAGCATCTGCCTGCCGACCAGATCGCGCCGCTGCGCGAGGCCCGCGTGCTGGACGGCGACAGTCCCACCGTGCTGCGCTTCGCCGCCACGCGAGACGACGCTTCGGCGCTCGGGTGGCTGGTGCCCAACCACCTGATTCGCCATGCGGCGTGGACCGCCGCGATCGCCAGACACGGGGTTCGCTGGGAATGCGGCGCCCGGGTCAGCGCACTGGATGTCGGCACCGAGCGCGCCCGGGTCACGCTGGCCGACGGTCGATGCCTGAGCGCGGCATTTGTGGTCGCCGCCGACAGCCGTTTCTCGCAGACGCGGCGGCTGGCCGGCATCGGGGCGTCGATGCAGGACTTCGGCCGCAGCGTGATCGTCGGCCGGGTGGCGCACGAGCGAGACAACGCCGGCATCGCCTGGGAGTGCTTTCGCTACGGCAACACGCTGGCGCTGCTGCCACTGAACAACGACCAGTCGTCGGCGGTGGTGACGGTGGCGAGCAACCAGGCTTCGCACTGGATGGCCTTGCCGGACGACGAGTTCGCGGCCCGCATCGAGGCGCAGTCGGACCGTCGCCTGGGCGCGATGCGAGCCGTCGGAGCGCGCCACCACTACCCGCTGGTCGGGGTCTATGCGCATCGATTCGTCGCCCCGCGCTTTGCGTTGATCGGCGATGCGGCGGTCGGCATGCATCCGGTCACGGCCCACGGCTGGAACTTCGGGCTCTACGGCGTGGAGGTGCTGGCGCGCGAGCTGAAAGCCGCGATGGCAGCCGGCCGCGACATCGGCGCGCTGCCGGCCTTGCGGGCCTTCGAGCGCGAGCACCGGCGCACGACGCTGCCGGTCTACCTGGGCACCAACGCCGTCGTCTCGCTGTTCTGCGACGAGCGCGCGCTGCCCAAGCTGGCGCGCCGGGCGGTGCTGACGCTGGCCGAAAAAATCCCGCCATTCAGCGGCCTGATCAAGGCGGCGATCACCCGGCAGCTGGTGGGCGAGAGCCGCCGCTGACCCCATCCGCAGCCTGCGCCACCGCAGGCTCTGCTTGACCCACATCAAGGCTTTTTCGCGCGTCCCGTTTTAGCCTGAGCCGAGTTGCAACAGGCATTCGTGCCGCACGGAGCGAGATGTTGAGTACCCTGGAATGGTCACCGGACCTGTCCCTGGACCTGCCGGTCATGGACGACACCCACCGAGAATTCGTGGACTTGCTGGCGGCGGTCGAGCAGACGTCCGACGCGCAGCTGATGACCGCATGGCGCGAGCTGATCGCGCACACGGACACGCATTTCGCCCGCGAAGACCGCTGGATGCGCGACACGCGCTTCGCGACCTCGAACTGCCACAGCATGCAGCACGCGACGGTGATGCAGGTCATTCGCGAAGGCGAGCGGCTGGACCGCTCCGACATCATTCGGCAGATGGCGCGGGAACTGGCGCTGTGGTTCCCCGAGCATGCGAAGAACATGGACGCGGCGCTGGCACAGCATCTGAAAACGGTGGGCTACGACGTCGACAGCGGCAACGTCGCGCTGCCCGAGTCGTTGCCGGCCAGCGTGATTCAGGGCTGCGGCTCGGCCGCTTGCACCCCGTCGACCGAAGCGCCGGAGACCAGCTCGGCCTGAAGGCTGACGCTGGGCCCTTGCGCGCCCGGTCGCGCGTTCAGCGGTCGACGAATGGAGCGACCGCGTAGGCCCGGCGGATACCTTCGGCCAGCGCCACCGTCGGCCGCCAGCCCAGCGCCCCGATGCGCGAGGAATCGAGCAGCTTGCGGGCGATGCCGTCCGGTTGACGGGCGTCGAAGATCAGGCGGCCTCGAAAACCGGTGACGTCAACCACGGTTTCGGCCAGTTCGCGGATCGACAGGTCGGTGCCGCAGCCGATGTTGATCGGCGGGCCGTCGTAGCCCGATTCGGCCAGCATCACGCAGGCCTCGGCCAGGTCGTCGATGTAGAGGAACTCGCGACGCGGCGTGCCGCTGCCCCACACGGTCAATTCGGCATCACCGCGCAGCCGCGCCTCGTGCGCGCGGCGCAACAGCGCGGGCAGCACATGGCTGGAGCCCGGCTCGTAGTTGTCGTTCGGCCCGTACAGGCTGGCCGGCATCACCGCGATGTACTGGCGAGCGTGCTGCCGGTTGTAGCTTTCGCACAGCTTCAGGCCGGCGATCTTGGCGATCGCATATGGCTCGTTGGTCGGCTCCAGCGGGCCGGTCAACAGCCGGTCCTCGTGCATCGGCTGCGGGCATTCACGCGGGTAGATGCAGTTGGATGCGAAGTACATCAGACGCTGCACGCCCGCGCGATGCGCGCTGTCGATCAGGTTGAGCGCGATCTGCAGGTTCTCGTACAGGAAGTCCGCGCGCAGCGTGTTGTTGGCCTGGATGCCGCCGACCCGCGCGGCGGCGATGAAGACGTAATCCGGCCGCTGCTCGGCCAGGAAGGCACCCACTGCGCGCGCGTCGAGCAGATCGAGCTCGGCCCGCGTGCGGGTCAGGATGTCGCGGTGCCCCAGGGCCTGCAATCGACGCACCAGCGCCGAGCCGACCATGCCGCGGTGGCCGGCGACGAAGATGC
>JARXKP010000003.1:0-14669 GCA_030271615.1 Pseudomonadota bacterium | reverse complement strand
GGTCAGCGCGAACTGCGCCCACTCCACCAGATCAGCACTCGGCGCCTGCAGCACGAAGGGGTCGAGAGGGCACGGCAAGGCATAGGCCTCGTGCAGCAGGAAGCTGCGGTTCTGCAGATGGAAGTGCATCCGCGAGACCGACGGGATGTCGTTGTTCGGAGACAGCCTCAGCGACAGGCAGACCTTGGCGCGCGACAGCATGTCCTGCCTCAGGTACTCCGGCGTGGACTGTTCGTTGCAAGCCACCTGGCCGAACTGGCCCAGGACGGCCAGGATGCGCTTGCGATGCTCGGTGAGCGAGCCCGAGAAATAGAAATCGATGTCGCGTTCGGATTCGGGTCGCTGCTGCACCGTGGCGAAGTTGTTCACGTGGCCATGGGGCAGGAATCGCACCGGCACATCGGGGAACAGCGCGGTGTAGGCGGGCACCATGCTTTCGGCCAGTACCCAGATCGCATCGGCCAGCCCCGCCGCCACCGAGAACATCTCGAAGCGCAGCTTCCAGTAGTCGCGGTTGCCGTAGTGCCAATGATTGCCCGCGATGCCCCCGTTGAACGTGCCGCCCACGACTGGCTCGGTGCCGATCAGGATGAAGCGCGCGCCAGCCACACGGCCCTCGAGCAACGGACGGATGTGGGCTTCTTCGACAAAGTGCTCCATCACGACATTGACGACCCCGGGAACGATGCGGTGCGAAATGCTGGCGGTGTGGCCACAGTCCTGCAAGGCGTTCTTCAGGAACAGCACGGTGTCGCCGATGCCCGGTGAGTTGTCGTGGTTCCCGCTGTGGATACTGAAACGCATGAGCTGACTCCTCAGACAAGGGATTCGAGTTGGGTCCAGAAATGCCGCGGCGAATAGCACGCGTCGACATGGGATGCAGCCGCATCGACCAGGCGCCGCCAGTGCGGCGGGTGACGGGCCAGAAACTGCGTGTAGGCCACGGCCTGTTCCGCACGGTCGACGGGCAGGAAATGCAGGTACGGAACACAGGCTCGTGACAGCGCTGCCGGTGACTCTTCCAGCAGCGCGGTACGCGACAGCATGGCCTCGATGGTGCGGCCGGTTTGAATGGGCGGCAACGCGGGATTCAGGAACCCCGTGTTGAAGGTCACCTTGCCCTGGGCCAGGAATCGGTAGAAGCCGTCGACCGTGGGCAATGCCTGGTCCGCCTCGCGATCGGTGCCGACGATGCGGTGGCTGGGCACATGCCTCGCCACCGTGGCCAGCACTGCATCGCGGCCCCGGTGCATGCCGCCAGCGAAAACGAAATCGAAACATCGTTCAGCGTGGGCGTGCGGGTTTGCAACGAAGGGAAGGTTCGGGAAATAGACGAGCTTGCCCGCTTCGCGCAAACGTCGGGCGTGCTCCCCCTGCTCGTTGAAGCACAGCACGCGGTCGACCTCCGGCGCCCAGGCACCGGCGAAGTCCGGGGCGCTGTCGTACAAGTCCGGAACGACCGCGACCACGGGGAAACGCCGCCGATTCGGCAGGCTGTCGATGAAGGCCGGTGAGATCGTCGTGTCGGTGGGCAGGAAGTTCGCCTCCAGCAAGACCAGGTCGGGCTGGAAGGACTCGACCACCTGGCGCAGCCGAGACAGCTCCGGCGTCAGCGCCTGCGGCGTGGGCGTGTAGGCCTCGCCGTCGATCATTCGGTTCGGCGGCACGGCACTCACGCCGTACAGCAGACGATCAGCGTGGAACACCTCGATCGCGTGTCCACGCGCTCGGCCGGACGCCTGCAGATGCTGAAGCACATCGCTTTCCACATAGCGCTCGCTGCAGTTGATGTGCCGCGCAAAGATGCAAAGGATTCGGCGCGGTGTCTGCGGTGCCGGCGCGGCGCTCCAGCGCGCAGCCAGATCAGGCGACTCGATCCGACCGGCTTCGAGATCTTCCCAGACGGCATCGAGCAGGGCCCCGATGACCCGGTCGCCGCGATGCGTCAGCGCGTTCGCCGCAGGTCCCAGGATTCCACACGGCGCCAGCAGGCGCGCGACCCGTGGCGACTCGGCGGCGAGGGCGCGGTTGTAGGCATACAGCTGACGGAGGTCGAGCCTGCGGCGGAAGTCGGCCTGATCGCCCGAACGGGCAATCAGCTGGCGAAAGACCGCAATCACCGAGTCTTCGTCACCGAAGGCCACGGCGGAGTCGGGCTCGGCGGTCCCGTCGGCCGTGCCGTCGGCGGATTCCCTGGCGATTTCCGGGCAAACGGTGAACGCCGGGTCGAGTCGATCATCACGAAAAAGCATCGGCTCGGTCTGCGGCGCCGGATTCAGGCCCAGCTGCGCTCGACCAGGCTTGATCGCCTTCAGGATGACGATCATTTCGCGCACGCCATCGCACTCGTGCGGCGTCTGCCCGATCGTTCGTTCGCTTTCCGCCGGCATGACCAATCGCACCGATTCCAGTTGCCAGTCGGCCCGGTAGACGGTGCCCGGGGGTTGCACCGGTTGCGAGAAGTGCGCGAAGGAGCCTTCGGTCCAGGCGCGCTGCTGCGCCGGATCCTGCCAGGCGTCTCCGCGAGCACCGTGCGCCACGCGAACGACCAGTTTGGCTTCGGGTTTGGCCGCCCGGTAAAGCTCGTCCAAGAGAGGTCGCGCATCGCGCACGCCTTCGAGCACATGGTTCAGGTGGATGCCGTCGATGGAGCTGTTGGCCAGCGGCAAGCGCTTGCTGCCGACGTTGGCCCAGTCGAAATGCAGGTCGACCCGGGGGGCATCCGGGCCTGCGTTGATCCATCCCGGGATCCGTTCACCGCGCCCGTCGAGGTTCAGCACACGGGCCCGCTGGTCGTAATGAACCACGCGTGGAAACTGGCTGATGCGCGGCTGATTTCCGCGCACGCTCCAGTTGCTGAAGGTGGTCGACGTGTGCGTTCGGTAGTAGAGCTCCTCGTCGCTCAGATGGCTTTCGACGGCATACCACGGCGTGTGTTCGGCGAGGCATGGGTGGCCCAGGCGCAGGCTGTGTCCGTCGTTCGAGAACTCGGCGTGCGCCGGGTAGAGCGCGAAGGTCGTGTCGATCGGCGCGGCGAAGACACCCGGCGCGACCGGATGCTCCCAGAACTGCGATTCCCACTTGCGCACCATGTCCGCCTGGACATAGCCGTCGGGGATGTTGTCGATGCGCAGCGCCGGGCCGACTTTCGAGACGTCGGGGTAGCGCAGCAGCACCTGCTGCAGCCGGCCGATCAGATCCGCGGGACATTCATCGGTCGGGACGATGTCGGAATCGGTCACCACGTAGGGCGTGTCCATCACGGTGTGGATGCCCTGCTGCCAGAACACCCAGGGACCGTGGTTCTGGTCGAGCCGCAACACGTTCACGCCGGCGGGCAGAAACTCGTAATACGTCAGCAGCGGCGGGTAATCGGAGGCGTTGTCGAGGATGACGATCCTGCGGGTGCCGCCGGCCTGCAACCAGTCGATCAGCTGCCGCATGGCGGTGTAGCGATTCCGGTTGACGATGAACACCGGAATGTCGCGCCAGTCCGCCGCCGCGACCCGGCTCGGCGGGAGCGAAGGCGGCGTCGCCACAGACGTGGAGGGGATCGGTTGGAGCATGGGCGTTCAATCGTTGAGGTCCGGACGGAGTCCGGCCGACATGCAAGGCCAGAAGCTCGTTTCAGTCTAGAAGTGGCGACGGCCGGCCGGTCCGCAATGGAAGGCGGGAATTCCGGTGCTGTCCTGCGCTTGCGAGTCCGGCGGGTGCGCCCCCGCTAGCATTGCGACCATGCCTGACGCCTGCTTGCCGGTTCCGTATGCGCATCCTGCTGGTTGAGGACGACGAGCTGCTGCTGTCCGGTCTGCAGGAGGCCTTCGGGCAAGCCGGCTACGAGATGGACCACCTGCCGGCAGCCGAACCGGCGCTGGATGCGTTCGCTCACCAGGTCCACGACCTGGCCATCGTCGACATCGGTCTGCCGGGAATGGACGGGCTGGAACTGGTTCGCCGGCTGCGCGCCTCGGGCAACAAGGTGCCGGTGCTGATCCTGACCGCTCGCGACGGGCTGGCCGATCGGGTTCAAGGGCTCAACGACGGCGCTGACGACTACCTGATCAAGCCGTTTCTGTTGCCCGAACTGATGGCGCGGGTGCAGGCCCTGATCCGGCGCAGCCAGTCGGCCGCCAGTTCGCGCATGACGGCCGGTTCGCTGTCGATGGACATCTCCACGCACGAAGCTCGCTTGGTGGGCGAGCCCCTGACCTTGACCGGCAGGGAGTGGGATCTGTTGCTGCTGATGGTGCTGGCCGCCCCGGGCGTGGTGGCCAAGCGTCGGCTGGCCGACAGCATGAGCCGCTGGGACAAGGAGATCACCGACAACGCGATCGAGATCTACGTCTCTCGCCTGCGGGCGAAATTGAGCGACGGCGGGGTGTCGATCCGCACCGTGCGCGGCATCGGCTACCGACTCGACTTCTGAGCCCGCGATGACTCCCCGTTTCGGCACCCTGCGCGGGCGACTGCTGCAACGACTGTGGTGGCCGCTGCTCGCGGTCCTGCTGTTGAGCTCGAGCTACGAATACCGCCTGGCGCTCGACCGCGCGCGCGACGACCAGGACCTGACGCTGAGCCGCATCGCGATCGCGCTGGCCTCGCGCCTCGATGTCGATGCCGACGACGCGCGCGATGACGACATGGGAGCCCACCTCGGCCGCACCATGGCCGCGATGCAGCGCACGGACACCACCGACCGCCTGCTGTTCATGGTCCTCGACAACCAGCACGGGCTGATCGGGGGCGATGCCAAGCTGGCACCGCTGGCGGATGCGAGCGCGACAGACCAGGCGATCTACTCGGATCGACAGGTACAGGGCGAAGCGATGCGCGTGGTGACATTCCCGCACCGTTCACCGCTGGGACCGATCACGGTGGTGGTGGCCGAGACCACGCACCGACGCGCTCTCCGGGCGCAGCGGGTGCTGCTCGACACCGTGCCGCCCAACCTGCTGTTGATCGGACTGGCGCTGGTGCTGGTGCGCACCGGCGTGCGGCGGGCCATGGCGCCGCTCGACCGGTTGAGCGAATCGATGGCCAGGCGTGCCCCCGAGGATCTGAGCGCTCTGCCGCTGGACCGCCTGCCCGGCGAGTTGCTGCCGGTGGTGCGGTCGATCAACCGGCTGATGAAGCACATCCGGACGTCGGTCGAAGCGCAGCAGGCCTTTCTATCGAACGCGGCCCATCAGCTGCGCACCCCGCTGGCCGGCGTGCAGACCCAGATCGAACTGGCGGTGCGCGAAGCCGGGGGTACACAGCAGCAGCGCCTCTCGAACGTGCAGAAAGCCCTCCAGCGCATGGGCCACACGACCCATCAGATGCTGGCGCTCGCCCGCTCGGGCCCGCAGGCGGCATCGACCGAGGATTTCCAGCCGATCGATCTGCAACTGCTGCTGGAGGACGCGGCCTCGACGTGGCTGGATCACGCGCTGGCCGCAGGCGTCGACCTGGGGTTCGAGACGCAGCCGGCCACGGTCCGCGGCTCGGACTGGATGCTGCACGAACTGCTGGGCAACCTGATCGACAACGCGATCCGGCACAGCCCGAAGGACGGCCGCGTGACGGTGCGCTGTGGCTGCGATGCGGATGCCGATACCGGCAGTTGGCTGGCGGTCGAAGACGACGGCCCCGGCATCCCGCCGGACGAGCATTCGAAGGTACTGGAACGCTTCTACCAGGTACCCGGAGCCCGCCACGGCGGCACCGGCCTGGGCCTCGCCATCGTGCGCGAGGTGGCCATGCGCCATGGGGCGCAGGTGACGCTCGACAGCGGCCCGAACGGCCAGGGCCTGACGGTCCGGGTCCGGTTCCCGAAGCCGACCTGACGCCTCGACGCGGGCACGGCGCTGCGGTCGATACCGCAGCAGGCGGCGTTGCCTCCCGTAACAACTGACATCGCGCTGTCAGGCGTTTGAAGGGTTCAGGGCACTACCTTATTGACATGTTCAATTTCGGCGAGACCCAATGACTGTCAAGCACCTTTCTGCGGGCTCGGATGCCGCCCCGACGCACCCGAAACCGGTGATCGTGGGTCATTGGGTATCCGCCTACCTGCTGCTGCTCGTCTTCGCACTGGTGCTGTCGCGCGAGCTGATCGATGACAAGACCGCGCGAACGCTTCTGCTGCAAGCCCACCGCGTTGCAGGCCTGCTGGTCGGCGGCCTGGCGATCTTTCGGCTCGGCATGCGCAGCCGGTTGCCGCTGGCCGAACCGGCCACGGGCCTGGCGCTCTGGCAACGACGTGTGTCGCGTCTGACACAGGTCTTGATGTACCTGATGCTGCTGTCGCTGCCCGTGCTGGGCTGGCTGCTGACCAATGCGCGCGGCCAGCCGGTCGCCCTGCCGCTGATGGGCAGCTTGCCTGTGCTGATGGAGCGCGACCTCGATCTCGCGGACACGCTCGAACTCGTGCATACCTATGCCGCTTGGGGCCTGGTCACTCTGGTGGCGCTGCACGCCGCCGCTGCCGTCTGGCACCACCGCGTTCGCCGCGACGGGGTGTTGATGGCGATGTGGCCGGGCCTGCGGCCGCGCACCTGATCTGCAGCAAACCCGCTGTTTCCCTTGTTGAATCTTTGCGTGAAAGAGCTTCCCATGTTGTCGAAACGATTTTTCCGCGGACTGTCGGCCTCGCTCGGGCTCGCCGGCACGCTGCTGGCGGCCACGCCCAGCCATGCCGTCCCGAGCTTTGCACGTCAGACCGGACAGGAGTGCGCCGCCTGCCACGTCGGCGCCTACGGACCGCAACTGACCCCTTACGGCGTCAAGTTCAAGATCGGCGGCTACACCGACAGTGATGGCAAGGAGGGCAAGGTGCCGCTGTCGGGCATGGCGGTGGCCTCGTTCACGCACACCCGCAAGGGCCAGGACGAAGAACCGGCCCCGAACACCAAGAAGAACAACAACGTGGCCGTCGACGAGATCTCGGCATTCCTGGCGGGCAAGCTGGCCGAGAAGGTCGGCGCCTTCATCCAGGTCACCTACGACGGCATCTCCGGCGACACCGCGCTCGACCAGATGGACCTGCGCATGGCCCACTCGACCAACTTCCAGGGCAAGGATCTGGTCCTCGGCTTGTCGCTGAACAACAACCCGGGCGTGCAGGATCCGTTCAACACGCTGTCGGTGTGGGGTTATCCGTACGTCGGTTCGGCCCTCGGATTCGGCGGCGCCGAGACCGGCTCGCTGATCAACGGCAGCCTGGAGCAGCGCGTGCTGGGGCTGACGGGCTACGCGTTCTACGACAACAGCTGGTACGCGGAAGTCGGAACCTACCGTTCTCTCTCGACCTGGTCGCAGTGGAAACTGGGGCTGGGCAAGGGCGACGATCCGGGCAAGCTCGGAGCCGGCTCCGCCTACTGGCGTCTGGCGTGGTTCAAGGACATGAAGACCAGCGCCTACTCGGTGGGCCTGTTCGGCCTCAACAGCAGCATCCAGCCCGATCGAACCTCGGGTACGCCGTCGAACCACTACAACGACATCGGCATCGACGCGCAATACCAATTCCTCGGCACGCGTGAACACGTGTTCACGGTACAGGGCAGCTACCTGCACGAACGGCAACGCCGCCATGCGCTGATCGACGCTGGCGAGGCCAGTCACAAGGTGGGTCACCTCAACGAGCTGAAGCTGAACGCCTCGTACAACTTCAGGCAGACATGGGGCGCATCGCTGGGCCTGTTCAAGACCACCGGCGATTCGGACCCGACGCTGTACGCGGCGAACGCGCACACGCGGCCGAACACCACAGGCGGCGTCGCCCAGCTCGACTGGACACCCTGGGGCAAGGAAGATTCCTGGGGTTCGCCGTGGGCCAACGTGCGACTGGGCCTGCAGTACACGGCATTCTCGAAATACAACGGTGCGTCGCACAACTACGACGGGGCCGGGCGCAACGCGTCGGACAACGACACCTTGTTCCTGTTCGCATGGACAGCGTTCTGAACGGGAGGCCGCTGTGACTGCACATCGCTCTCCGCTCCAAGGCTCGCTGGCTTCATGCCTGTTGACCGCCACAGTGACCCTGGCACCTGCGGGGTCATGGGCCAGCGGCGACGCCAAGGCAGGCACCGATGTGTTTGCCGCTCAGTGCGCCGAATGCCACAGCATGAAGGAAGGCAAGAACAAGAAAGGGCCTTCGCTGTTCGCGGTCGTGGGCCGCAAGGCCGCTTCGATCGCTGACTTCAAGTATTCGGACCCGATGAAGGCGGGTGGCTTCGTCTGGACGCCCGAGCAACTGGACGCCTACATCACGCTTCCGAAGAAGGTCGTTCCGGGCGGAATCATGAAATTCGATGGCTTGCCCGACGCGAAAGCCCGTGCCGATCTGATCGAGTTTCTGGCCAGCGTGAAGTGATCTCGGCACCGCGTCACAAGCCGCAACCCAAGGTTTGTAACGCGCTGCGAGGTCTGGCAGCAGCCCTTCGGACGCCAGTCCGATCAGGGCGCGGGACCTGATCCTCACCGCCGTGCGACCCGCACAGACGTGTTCCCGGCGGAGATGACCGAGATCGTTCTGCGGTCGGCGCGCCCCGTTCGACGAAGGACACCGGCGAGTCGCCTGACCCCCGAGACAAATCAGACCCGCAAGAACCGGCAATGGTTCTTCGGTAGTTGAAGACGCACATGGGGTGGGCCGTCGCGCAGGGCGGGCACACATCCATCGGTCGAGGAGGCACTAGGCATGAGTGCGTCCAAAATGGGCAATAAGCGCTCCAGCGCGGCCAGATGGCAAGCCTTTCAGATCAAAAGCTCCCTTCGCACGGCCGATCCCGCAGGGCGCCACGACAAGTCTTCAATTCGATGAAATCAGCGCCTTGTTCAGCGTTGCCTTAAGTTTTTTCCAATTTTTGCTTGGCAGCATCCGGGGGGTTCGGTATTCAAAGGTCTGAATGAAATCGATTGCGCTCACAGGTGACCTGCACCCCATGCGTCACCGCAGCCTTAAACTAGGGCATGGCGTTCGACTGACGGTCGGTGCTGTGTTTCACACCTGACGTCGTTGAAAATCATGCCTCAAGCTCCGCTGCAGCCAGCGCTGGCCTCCACCCTGGGGGCGATTCCGGAACAGGATTCCCCTGAGACCGGGCCCCTCCGTGCGTCCCCGGCGCGCAGGCACGACAGCAACACGGTTGCCGACTACTCGCATTCGACCCTTCTACCCGTGGTGTTGATACACGGGTTGCTCAGCACGCCGCGCGAGTTCGGCCTGATCTCGCTTCCTTTGCAGTCTCGGGGCGTACCGCTGATCATCCTGAACATCAAGGGCTACACCGAAGCAGACAGAAGTCAGGTCACGAACTGGCCAGCCTGGGTCGACGCTGCCTGCCAGGCCATCAGAGAACAGCTCGGTGTCGATCAACCCTTTGTTCTCGGTGGCTTGTGCACGGGTGGCATGGTCGCCGCCGCGGTGGCAGCTCGCGGAGAATTCAACATTCAAACCCTCGTGATGATGTCGCCGAGTTTTGGCTATGATGGCTGGGCACGAACGGTCTGGTGGCGTTTGCGCCGCTTGGGCTACGCGCTCGGGCTTGACCGCTGGATCTCGATCAAGGAAAGCCCACCTTACGGGATCAAGAACGAAAAAATTCGCAAATGGGTCGAGCGCGACATGCACCAGCGCGCCATGAGCGCCATCGGCCCGTCCAGCCTGCCCCTGTGGGCGATTCGCCAGTCAGAACGATTGATGAATCACGTTGTAGGCCGATTCCCGCGCATGAGCGTTAACACTGTAATCATTCATTCTCGACTCGACGAAATTTGCAGCCTTGCCGCAGTGAAGCGGGTTTTCGACACCCTGCCGCGCGGCTCAAACCGGTTGGTAGAGCTCGAGAATTCGTATCACATGATCACCATTGACAATGATCGCCAGCAGGTTACCGCCGAGTTGTTGACATGCTCTGGCAACGTGGTTCTTGATGCGGCGATCAAACCCGCATGCGCCATGCCATCACCGCATCCGGCGGGCGCCCCGACCCCGGCCGACGCACATACAGGAGCGCTTCTATGTCCGACACCATGACCGAATTGTTGGGGCTGATCCAGAAGGCCTACGACATCGACCCTGCCACGATTGATCCATACAAGCCGTTGTCCGAATTCGGGCTCGACTCGCTGGCCCTCGCCGAGTTGATGTTCAACATCGAAGATCACTTCCACATCGACTACCCCGAGTCCCGCACCGGCGTGCAGACCCTGGCCGAACTGGCCCAGGTGGTGGACGAAGTGCGGTCGGCAGTCACGGCAAAATGAGCGGTCGTGATGTGGTGATCTCCGGCCTCGGGCTGGTGTCCCCACACGGCGACGACCTACAGCTCGTCTTCGATGCGATGCTGAACGGTCAGTCGGCCATCGGTCTCTGGGGTCGCGAGGGTTTGCCACCGGCAGCGGTTGCCAGCGCCGCTTATTCTCCGGAGCGTTGCTTCACCAAGCTTCAGCTCGTCGGCGTCGATCGGGTCAGCCAGATGGCCGTCACCGCAGCCGAATCAGCAAAGGCCGACGCCCGCTGGCCCAGCAAACTCGATCCCGAGCGCATCGGTGTCTTCATCGGCAGCGGCATGGGGGGTGCCTCTGCGCTCGAGGACGGCTACGAGGCCGCACGCGCCGGTCGGCGCGTCTCGCCGCTGTCGGTCGTCGCAGCCATGACCAACGCCCCTGCCGCGCACATCGCGATCCGCGCCGGGGCCCAGGGCCCGGTCTATACCTACTCGGTGGCGTGCGCGTCTTCGGCGGTGGCGATTGCCGAGGCGGCGAAGGCAATTGCCGCGGGTGAGATCGACATCGCCATCGCTGGCGGCACCGAGGCCTTGCTGGTGCCGGGCGTCGTTCGTGCCTGGCAAGCGCTGCAGACACTGGCCACGCCAGACCCCATTGATCCGAGTCAATCCTGCCGCCCCTTCGACGTCAACCGCTCGGGCTTTGCCTTGGGTGAAGGCGCAGCCATGCTCATTCTCGAGTCACGACAGCACGCGATCGACCGGCAGGCGCCGGTGCGTGTGCGGTTCGCCGGAAGTGGCGTCAGCTGCGACGCGCAACACCTGACCAAACCGCAGGCTCCGGGACAGGTGCGCGCACTGCGCAATGCCCTGCGCGCCAGCGGCCTGACGCCGCGTGACATCGGGTACTGCAATGCCCACGGCACCGCGACGCGGGTCGGTGATGTCGTCGAATGCGAGGCCTTGCGCACCGTCTGGGGCGACGACATCGACGCGTTGAGAGTCAGCTCGACCAAGTCGATGCACGGTCACCTGCTGGGTGCCGCCGGAGCGCTCGAGGCCGTCGTCACGGTCCTCGCGCTGGAACAGCGATGCGCACCCGCGACCGCGACCTGCCTGAGCCCGGACGCCGCTTGTGATGTCCCGCTGATCCTTGGATCGGCGGCGTCATTGCCGAACATGCATGCGGCGATCAGCAATTCATTCGCGTTCGGCGGGACCAACGTCGTGCTCGCGTTCACTCGCAACGATTGATCGGGTGACCTCGATGCCCGTCACGGTTGATCGCCGCCGGGTCTAGTTCGATTTCTCGACGGGCAGGAAGCGCACCAGCACCCGTTGTCCGACGCGCAGATCAGGCTCGTCCAGCTGAAGCAGGCATTCGACCACCCGGGAGTCAACGACGACCTCGCCGCCCGAGCTCTCAGGCACGCGCGGTGGACCGAAAACATCGCCGATGCTCAAGACCTGCGCCTTGTGCACGGCGCCGCCTTCCGCGACCGACACCACCTCCGCCCGCATGCCGGTCTTGACACGGCCGATCAGCGCTTCGTTGAGGTCCGCACGCACGATGCGCGGCCCTTCGGGCAGCAGGTGCAGCAGCACCCCGTAAGCGGCGACGTATTCACCCACCTCGACGGTGCGCTGCACGACGCGACCCGCCACCGGTGAACGGATCGTGGCAGCCGCCAGCAACTGTGCGGCCTGCGCCACGCGCTGCTGCACGACCGAAAGCGCCGTCCGCTGCACGGTCAGCTGCTTCTCCGCATCGATCATGGCGGACTTGGCGTCGTCTACCGCCTGCCCGCTGCCTGCGCCGGCAGCCTGGGCCTGTTGCAGGCGCTCAGCGCGCGTTCGCAGCGCAGGCAGACGGGCACGCAGCGCCTCGAGCTGCGCTGCGGCAAGGGCTTGTTCGGCCTTGGCCTGCTCCAGCAGGTGGCGGGTTTCACGCGCATCGATCTGGGCCAGGACCTGCCCCTTCCGGACGACATCACCCGGCTGCACGGACCAGCTCTGGATCAAACCGCCCTGCGGGCTTGCCAGATGCAGCAGTCCACCGGACACATCGACCCGTCCGCGCGCGATCGCGACAAAACGAGCGTCGATGGCCGATGCGGCCGTTGAAGCGGAGGGCAGCGCCGATCCATCCCCGGCGGAGCAAGCCGTCAGGAGGGCGGCGACCAGCATCGCCAGTGCATGCGCGCCAACGCGCTGGAGGTTCATCGTCTTCATGTTCATCCTTCGGACGCGCCCGGGCGCGTGTCGTCGAGCAAGCGCCCGTCTTCCATGTGAAGCACGCGATCGGCATGCGCCACGACCCGCGGATCGTGACTGACGCACAACACGGCCGCTCCGTGGCTGCGCGCCAGACGGTGCAGCAGGTCGATCACCATCTGACCATTGACCGCGTCGAGTGCACTGGTCGGTTCATCAGCAAACAGCAACTGCGGTCGCTTGGCCAGCGCGCGGGCGATGGCGACGCGCTGCTTCTCGCCGCCGGACATCTCGCCCGGTCGCAGGGTCGAACGCGCGGCAAGGCCGACTTCGTCGAGGGCCGCCAACGCTCGTTCGCGGCCCTCGGTACGTGACAACCCCAGCGCGCCCAGCGGCAGCATCACCTGTTCAACCGCGCTCAGCGCCCCGAACAGGTTGAACCCCTGGAACACGAAACCGGTGTGACGCAGCCGAAAGCGCTCCAACGCTCGCTCGTCGAGCGACCACAGCGACTCGCCCAGGGCGTCGACCTCGCCTGCATCGGGCCGCTGCAGCCCGCTCAGCGACGCGAGCAGGGTGCTCTTGCCGCAGCCCGACGGGCCGGAGATCAAGGTCAGTTCGCCCGGGAGAACCTCGAGGCTCAGGCCGCGCAGGATCGGCGTCTCGACGCGGCCACTTCGAAAGGACTTGACGAGATCGCGACCCCGCAAGGTCGCTGGCGGGACGCCAGGAAGCACGGGCGTATTCATCTCAGCAGCGAGGCCGGATCGGCACTGCGAAGTGCGCGCACCGCCGCCCAACCGGAAATCATCGAAATGGCCAGCACCAGTGCCGCGCAGCCCAGCAATGCCCAGCCCTCGACGGCGACCGGCACGTGGTAGTGCTGTGCCAACCGGAGCGCCGCTGCAGCGCCGAGTCCGCCGAGCACCAGACCGACGCTGCCGATCCATGCCGCCTGTTCCAGCACCACGCCGCGCAGCGTCGGCACACCGATGCCCAGCGCCTGCAAGGCCGCGTATTCGGTGGCTGAACCCGCCACCGCGCCCATCAACGTCTGGCTGGTGATGATCGCGCCGACCAGGCTGACAACGACTGCCATGAACAGCACGCCAAGACCCGCGCCGGTTTCGAACAGCCAATAGTCGGTCGCACGTTTGGCGAACACCTTGCTGGGCCAGACCGCGAAGCCGTGCAGCCGTCCGGCGGCTTCGAGTCGCGCCCACGCTGCAGGCAACTGTGCCGGGTCGCGCAGTTTCACCACGTAGTACATCGCCCGCTCGTCGGACGGACCGGCCGGCTGCAACTGCGCCGCGGTCTCCAGTGACGAAAGCACATTCACCCCGCCCAGGGTGCGCAAGCCCGACATCGTGCCGACGACCTGCACCGTGTGGCCGTTGATGCGGGGCCGGTCGCCGACGGCAATACCCAGCTTGCCCAGATCGGACTCGTCGACGATCACCGAATCGGGCTGATCGAGCCGCGCCCGCAACGGCGCGGGCAGCACGCGTGCGAACAGCAGCGCGTCGGCCGAGGTGTCGACTCCCGAAACGTACAGGGTGATCGCACCCTGCTCGGCCCGCGAGCGCCAGTCACCCTCCATCCAGTTGAAGGCCTCGACCCGGTCAACGGCAGGGTCCAGACGCAGCCAGACCTCGGTGTCCAGCGGCATGGGGCGGCCCTGCTCGACAGTGCGCGTGTTCGGATGGCCGACCCACAACTCGCCTCGCGACGCGTCGATGTAAACCGCCGCGCTGCCGAAGATGCCCAGCACCAGCGCCGCCTGCACCAGCAGCAGCAGGCCCGAGAACGCGACAGCGACCACCGCCGGGAGAAAGCGCCGCCATTCGTGCAGCAGTGTCTTGCGCGCCAGCGGGACGATCATGGCGACGCGGGCGGAAGGACCGCACCGCCGAAGGACGTGAACAAGGCGATGTAAGCGACCTGCTCGGCCAGACCGGCGCGCAGCGTGTCGCGGCTGGCCTGCAGCGCCGCACCCCGCGCATCGGCCTGCTGAAAACCATCGGCCAGACCGAGTCGAACCTGCGCTTCGGTGGCCTTCGAACGCATGCGCACGGCCTCCTCCACGGCCACTGCGGCCGCCACACGCTGTCGTTCATGGTCGAGCTGAACCAACGCCGATTGCGCTTCCGCAACGCCCTGCAACACCGCCTGCCGATAAAGGGCCGTGGCCACGTCGAATTCGGCATCGCGCGCACGCTGCGACGCGGCGTTTTCTCCACC
>JARXKP010000115.1 GCA_030271615.1 Pseudomonadota bacterium | reverse complement strand
CGACCGGCTTCCCGATCGCCAAGGTGGCCGCGAAGCTGGCCGTTGGCTACACGCTCGACGAGCTGCGCAACGACATCACCGGTGGCGCAACTCCGGTGAGTTTCGAGCCGAGCATCGATTACGTGGTGACGAAAATCCCGCGTTTCGCGTTCGAGAAATTCCCGGCTGCCGACTCTCACCTGACGACGCAGATGAAGTCGGTCGGTGAGGTGATGGCGATGGGCCGCACCTTCCAGGAGAGCTTCCAGAAGGCGCTGCGCGGACTGGAGACTGGCATCGACGGTCTGAGCGAACGCAGTACCGACCGCGACGAGATCATCGAGGAAATCGGTGAGGCCGGACCCGAGCGCATCCTCTACGTGGGCGACGCGTTCCGCATCGGCATGAGCCTGCAGGAAATATTCGAGGAGACCGCGATCGACCCGTGGTTCCTAGCGCAGATCGAGCAGTTGATCCAGACCGAGCAGGCGCTGGCCGGACGCGCGCTGGACAGCTTGTCGAAAGACGAACTGCGCTACCTGAAGCAGAAGGGCTTCTCCGATCGTCGCCTTGCCACGCTGCTCGGCACGAATCAACACCTGGTGCGTCAAGCCCGCTGGACCCAGGGCGTGCGCCCGGTGTTCAAGCGGGTCGACACCTGCGCGGCCGAGTTCTCGACACAGACCGCGTACCTGTACTCGACCTACGACGAAGAGTGCGAGGCCGAGCCGACCGACCGCAAGAAGATCATGGTGCTGGGCGGCGGGCCGAACCGCATCGGTCAGGGCATCGAGTTCGATTACTGCTGCGTGCATGCCGCGTTGGCGATGCGCGAGGACGGCTACGAGACCATCATGGTCAACTGCAACCCCGAGACCGTATCGACCGACTACGACACCTCGGACCGCCTGTACTTCGAGCCGGTGACGCTGGAAGACGTGCTGGAGATCGTCGCGAAGGAAAAGCCGATCGGCGTGATCGTGCAGTACGGCGGTCAAACGCCGCTGAAGCTGGCACTCGACCTGGAACGCGCTGGCGTGCCCATCGTCGGAACCTCGCCCGACAGCATCGACGTCGCCGAAGACCGCGAGCGCTTCCAGAAGCTGCTTCACGAACTCGGCCTGAAGCAGCCGCCGAACCGCATCGCGCGCACCGAAGAGCAGGCGCTCTTGCTGGCGAAAGAAATCGGCTACCCGCTGGTGGTGCGCCCGAGCTATGTGCTCGGCGGCCGCGCGATGGAGATCGTCCACGGTGACAAGGATCTCGAGCGCTACATGCGCGAGGCGGTCAAGGTCAGCGAGAAGTCGCCGGTGCTGCTGGATCGCTTCCTCGACGATGCGATCGAGGTCGATGTCGACTGCATCGCCGACGGCAGCGACGAGGCGTCGGGCGTGATGATCGGCGGCATCATGGAACACGTCGAGCAGGCCGGCATCCACTCCGGTGATTCGGCTTGTTCGCTGCCGCCGTATTCATTGCCCGCTGCGCTGCAAGACGAGATGCGCCGCCAGACCACGCTGATGGCTCGCGCGCTGAAGGTCAAGGGTCTGATGAACGTGCAGTTCGCCATTCAGGGCGAGGGCGCTGACGCGGTGGTGTACGTGCTCGAAGTGAACCCGCGGGCGTCGCGGACGGTGCCGTTTGTTTCGAAGGCCACCGGGCTGCAGCTGGCGAAGATCGCGGCGCGCTGCATGGTCGGCATGAAGCTGTCGGCGCAACAGCAGAAGAACGGCAAGGTGCCGGCGGAAGTCATCCCGCCGTACTTCAGCGTCAAGGAAGCGGTGTTCCCGTTCAACAAGTTCCCGGGCGTCGATCCGGTTCTCGGGCCTGAGATGCGATCCACCGGTGAAGTGATGGGCGTCGGGCGCAGCTTCGGCGAGGCGATGCTCAAGAGCCAGTTGGGCGCGGGCTCGCGCTTGCCGAGCAAGGGCACGGTGTGCATCACGGTGAAGGACGGCGACAAGGTCCGTGCGGTGGTTGTGGCCCGCGACCTGGTCGCGCTGGGCTTTTCCATCGTCGCGACCAAGGGCACGGCTGCCGCGATCGCCGGAGGTGGTGTGCCCGTCAAGGCGGTCAACAAAGTGAAGGACGGTCGCCCACACATCGTGGACATGGTCAAGGCCGGCGACATCCAACTGGTCTTTACCACGGTCGATGAAACCCGCACGGCCATCGCCGATTCGCGGCATATCCGGCAAGCAGCGCTGGCCCATCGTGTCACTTACTACACCAGCATGGCTGGCTGCGAAGCGGCCGTCGAGGGCATGAAGCACCAAGACGATCTGGTGGTTCTGTCGTTGCAGGAACTGCATTCCGAGTTGCACTAAACTCGAAAAAGCTTCGAACCTCCACACACAGCCGCCGCTGGATTTTCCGGCGGCGGCTTCATTTTTTGCCCTGGGTCACCCACATGCAGACCATTCCTCTCACCCAACGCGGTGTCGAAAAACTCAAGGACGAATTGCATCGACTGAAGACGGTCGAACGTCATGCCGTCATTCAGGCGATTGCCGAGGCGAGGGCGCAGGGTGACCTGTCCGAGAACGCCGAGTACGAAGCCGCGAAGGACAAGCAGGGCTTCATCGAAGGACGCATTCTCGAGATCGAAAGCAAGCTCGCAGCCGCCAATGTGATCGATCCGTCGGTGCTGGATGCCGAAGGCAAGGTCGTGTTCGGCACCACTGTCGATCTGGAAGACGAGTCCAGCGGTGCCGCCGTGACCTATCAGATCGTCGGCGACGATGAGGCCGACCTGAAGCTTGGCCTGATCTCGATCAGCTCGCCGATTGCGCGTGCGCTTATCGGCAAGGAAGTCGGCGACATCGCCGAGGTGCAGGCACCCGGGGGTGTCAAGAGTTACGAGGTCATGGCCGTACGCTACGTCTGATCGTGCGCCGAGCCATGCACCATCGTTTCGCCGTCTGGGTGTCTGGTTTGTGGGGCGGCCTGCTGTTGGGAGTCGGCTTCGTCGGTGCGCCAGCAGGATTTGCGGTGGCCGCGGCCGAGATCGCCGGGCGGAGTGCGGCACGCATGTTCGCTGTGGAAGCCTACGTGAGCTTGGCGGCTGCACTGACGCTGTTGATCCTCACACGCAAGTTCGCCGGCGTTCAGCCGGGGCAGGCGGTGGTTCCCGCGTTCAACACGAATGTGCTGCTGGTGCTCGGCACGTTGTTCTGCACGATCGTGAGCGGCTTCGTGATCCAGCCGATGATGGCCCCCGCCAGAGCCGGGCAGGGTAGCCTGTCGTTCGGTGCCTTGCATGGCTTGTCGGCCGGATTCTTCGCGTTGAAAGCGCTGCTGGTGCTGGCGCTCGCTTGGCGGCTCACAGCAAGTTGACTGTGTCGAAAAAACGGGCCGATCGACTCGATCGCCCGAGGCTGCGTCAGTCGACGGCCTTGCGCTTGACGCTGGTGACGCGTTTGCGGGCCCGCTTGATCTCGCCACCCGCCGCGATGCGCTCGTTGCCCAGCACCCTGATTTTCTTGACCTGAGGCCGGTGGTTGCCACTTTTTGAAAACTTCAAGAGCTTGACGACCTTCGGGCCGGGCATGCGGTCGTCGCGTTCTTCCTTTTCCTTCGGCGGGATCAGACGCCACAGCACCAGTAGTTTTCCGATGTGCTGGATGGGGGCGGCGTTGAGCTGGTCCGTCAAGGTGGCCAGCATGGTTTCGCGCGACGCCCGTTCGTCCGAGAAGACCCGGACCTTGATCAGCCCGTGCGCGTTCAGCGCGGCATCGATCTCGCGGATCACGGCAGGCGTGAGGCCGTCGCCTCCGATCAATACCACCGGGTCGAGATGGTGGGCGTCAGCGCGCTTTTCCTTGCGCTGATGGGATGTGAGAGTGATAGCAGTCATCAACCTATTATCGACGCAGCATGAAAGTCAAATCCAAAAGCAAGAAGATCAACAAAGCATGGCTGCTGGACCACCTGAACGACACCTACGTCAAGTTGTCGAAAAAAGAAGGTTACCGAGCCCGCGCTGCCTACAAGCTCAAGGAGATCGACGAAACGCTGGGCCTGTTGAAACCCGGCCAGATCGTCGTCGATCTGGGCGCTGCGCCGGGGGCTTGGAGTCAGTACGTGCGGCGCAAGTTGTCCGTCAAGGTTCCCGATGCGGTGGGCGCAGGGCTGGGCCCATTGAACGGCACCATCATCGCGCTCGATCTGCTCGATTTCGAACCGATCGACGGTGTGGTCTTCATCCAGGGTGATTTCCGGGACGAGGCGGTGCTGGCGTTGCTGGAGATGGCCGTCAGCGGCAGGCCTGTCGACGTGGTTGTTTCCGACCTGGCCCCCAACCTCACGGGCATTGCCAGTTCCGATGCTGCCCGAGTGACGCACCTGGTCGAATTGGCGGTGGACTTTGCGACTCGGCACTTGGTTCAAGGCGGAACCCTGGTCTGCAAGGTATTCAACGGAGGTAATTACAGCGAACTCGTCGGACTGCTGAAAACAAATTTCCGCACTGTGAAATCAATCAAGCCAAAGGCTTCGCGTGACCGATCGTCTGAAACCTTTCTCGTGGGCGTCGGTCTCAAGACCTCCCGCAAAGTGGTCGATGACCGCTCAGATAAACCGTCGCGACCGTGACACACCTGCGTAGCGAGGGGTGATGACAAAGTTCACGGTGTGCTTGACTCGCATAAACTCGCCTCTATATGTGGTACTGGTCGGATTCGCTTTGTATGCCGACATCTGAAGTTGAAGAATTGGAGCCTCGGTGAACAATCAATGGTTCTCGAAAATTGCTGTCTGGTTGGTGATTGCCCTCGTGCTTTTCACCGTTTTCAAGCAATTTGATCGAAGCGCCGCATCCGGTGGCCAAATCGGGTATTCCGACTTCCTGGAAGAAGTTCGCAACAAGCGCATTCGAACCGTCACGTTGCAGGAAGGTCCGGCGGGCACGGAAATCATCGCCACCACCAATGATGACAAGCGCCTTCGAAGCACGGCTACCTATCTTGATCGCGGTCTGGTCGGGGATCTGATCAACAGCGGCGTCAAGTTTGATGTCAAGCCGCGTGAAGAACCGTCGCTGCTGATGAACATCCTGGTTTCCTGGGGACCGATGCTGTTGCTGATCGGGGTGTGGATCTATTTCATGCGTCAGATGCAAGGCGGCGGCAAAGGCGGTGCGTTCAGTTTCGGCAAGTCGAAGGCGCGGATGCTCGATGAGGCCAACAATACGACCACCTTTGCCGATGTTGCAGGTTGCGACGAGGCCAAGGAAGAAGTCAAGGAATTGGTCGATTTCCTGAAAGATCCACAGCGTTTCCAGAAACTCGGCGGTCGTATTCCACGCGGCGTGTTGCTGGTCGGCCCTCCGGGGACCGGCAAGACCTTGCTTGCCAAAGCCATCGCTGGTGAAGCGAAGGTTCCCTTCTTCAGCATTTCCGGTTCCGATTTCGTCGAAATGTTCGTCGGAGTGGGAGCGGCCCGTGTGCGCGACATGTTCGAGCAGGCGAAGAAGAGTGCTCCGTGCATCATCTTCGTCGACGAAATCGATGCCGTCGGTCGTCATCGCGGCGCTGGCCTGGGTGGCGGAAATGACGAGCGCGAGCAGACCCTGAACCAGATGCTGGTCGAGATGGACGGATTCGAGACCAACCTCGGCGTCATCGTGATGGCGGCGACCAACCGGCCCGACATTCTTGATCCGGCGCTGCTGCGTCCAGGACGCTTCGACCGTCAGGTTTACGTGACCTTGCCCGACGTGCGGGGTCGTGAGCAGATCCTCAACGTGCACATGCGCAAGGTGCCAGTGGGACAAGACATTCGCGCCGATATCCTGGCGCGTGGGACGCCTGGTTTCTCGGGTGCCGACCTGGCCAATCTGGTCAACGAGGCTGCGCTGTTCGCGGCGCGTCGCGCCGGTCGTGTCGTCGAGATGATGGACTTCGAGAAGGCCAAGGACAAGATCATGATGGGCCCGGAGCGCAAGTCGATGATCATGCCGGAGGAGGAGCGCAAGAACACCGCGTATCACGAATCCGGACATGCGTTGGTCGCACGCCTGATGCCGAAGACCGATCCGGTTCACAAGGTGACGGTGATTCCTCGTGGCCGCGCATTGGGCGTGACGATGCAGTTGCCCGAAGGGGATCGATACAGCCTCGACAAGGAGCGCATGCTGTCGACCATTTCGGTGTTGTTCGGTGGGCGAATCGCCGAAGAGGTGTTCATGAACCAGATGACCACCGGCGCCAGCAACGACTTCGAACGGGCGACGTCGATTGCGCGTGACATGGTCACCCGTTATGGCATGACCGATGAACTCGGTCCGATGGTCTACGCCGAGAATGAAGGCGAGGTCTTCCTCGGCCGCTCGGTCACCAAGACGACCACGATGTCTGAAGAGACGATGCGCAAGGTCGACGGCGTGATCCGCCGCATCATCGATGAGCAGTACGTCATTGCCCGCAAGCACATCGAGGACAACAAGGACAAGATGCATGCGATGGCCAAGGCGCTGCTGGAGTGGGAAACCATCGACAGCGATCAGATCGAGGACATCATGAACGGCAAGCCACCTCGGCCGCCGAAGGACTGGACGCCTTCATCCAGCCGCACGAGTGGACCATCGACGCCGGTGTCGACGGACAGCGCTCCAGCCGCTGCGTGAAGGTTGGCCGGTGATTTTTTGACGGGGCTTCGGCCCCGTTTTCATTGCTGACTCAAAACCGACCTCGCTGATCGCCCTGCCGCATGTTCTGGCAAACCACAAACCATCGCATCGACCTCAGCCGGCCGTTGGTCATGGGCATCGTCAACACGACGCCCGACTCGTTCTCTGACGGCGGGCAGTTTGCCGACTTGAGGGCGACCGTGGATCACTGCCGGCGCCTGATCGATGACGGGGCAGACATCCTCGACATCGGTGGAGAGTCCAGCCGCCCCGGTGCGGTGCCGGTGTCCTTGGAAGAAGAGCGGCTGCGCGTGTTGCCAGTGCTGGAAGCCGCGCTCTCGATGGAAATTCCTATCTCGCTCGACACCACCAAACCAGCATTGATGGCAGAAGCTCTCGCGCTCGGCGTCGACATCGTCAATGACATCAACGCGTTGAACTCCCCCGGAGCCCTTGATGTCATCGCGGCGCATCGCAGTTGCGGCATCTGCCTGATGCACATGCAGGGTGATCCGCAGTCGATGCAGACCCAGACGAGCTATGCCGACGTGGTGGTGCACGTCATTCAGATGCTGGGTGCACGCGTTGACGCGCTGAGATCCAGAGGCGTCGGCGCTGACCGCATCGTGCTCGATCCGGGCATTGGTTTCGGCAAGTCGGTAGACCACAATTTCGAGTTGCTGCGGCGTCAGCGGGAGTTGCTCGTGTTGGGCCATCCGCTGTTGGCCGGATGGTCACGCAAGTCATCGATCGGTGTGGTGACAGGACGTGATCCTGCGGATCGTCTGGTAGGCAGTGTGGCCGCCGCGCTGGCGGCGGTGCTCAATGGCGCCAGCGTCGTCCGTGTCCACGACGTCGCAGCAACGGTCGACGCGTTGAAAGTCTGGCGGGCTGCGGGTTTGCCTGCGGCCGCACTTCAAGTTTCACCCTGAGGAGAAGACTGCGATGAGCAGATCGTTTTTCGGTACCGATGGCATCCGCGGCGCGGTGGGGCAGAGCCCCATCACGCCGGATTTCATGCTCCGTCTGGGTCATTCGGTGGGGCGCGTGCTGAAGGCGTCCGACTCGAAGCCCACGGTGTTGATCGGCAAGGACACGCGCATCTCGGGCTACATGATCGAATCGGCGCTGGAAGCCGGGTTTGCCTCGGCCGGGGTCGATGTGCTCTTGACGGGCCCGCTTCCGACGCCGGGAGTGGCCTACTTGACGCGGGCTTTGCGATTGAGTCTGGGCGTGGTCATCAGCGCCTCGCACAACCCGTATGGCGACAACGGCATCAAGTTCTTTTCGGCGCGGGGCGAGAAGCTGCCCGACGAATGGGAACTGCAGGTCGAAGCTGCACTCGACCAGCCGCCGCAGTGGGTGACATCGGCCGACCTGGGCAAGGCCCGAAAGCTGGAAGATGCGCGCGGCAGATACATCGAGTTTTGCAAGAGCACCTTCGGCAGCGAGCTGTCGCTCAAGGGACTGAAGATCGTCGTCGATGCGGCCCACGGTGCGGCCTACAACGTGGCGCCGAGCGTGTTCCACGAACTGGGTGCCGAGGTGATTGCGATCGGCTGCAGCCCCGACGGCACCAACATCAACGCGGGCTTCGGCGCCACCGCACCGGCCGCTCTGGTCCGAGCGGTCCACGAGCACAAGGCGGATTTCGGTGTGGCCCTCGACGGCGACGCCGATCGCCTTCAACTGGTCGATGCCGCCGGGCGGCTCTACAACGGCGACGAGTTGCTCTATGTGGTGGCGGCCGATCGCCTCGCGCAAGGACAGGCGGTCTCAGGTGTGGTCGGCACTTTGATGACCAATATGGCGGTCGAAAGCGCATTGCGGCAGCGCGGACTTGATTTTGTCCGGGCACGTGTCGGCGATCGATACGTGCTGGAAGAACTGCTCGCCCGTGGCTGGACCTTGGGCGGAGAGAGCTCAGGGCATCTGCTCTCGTTGGACAGGCACACGACTGGCGATGGCATCGTCAGCGCATTGCAGATCCTGCAGGCCGTCAGACGCAGCGGCGTCGCACTGGCGAGCCAACTCCAGACGGTGAAGCTGTTTCCGCAGGTGATGATCAATGTACGGCTGCAGGACGGTATGGACTGGAAGTCCCACCTGCCTCTGCAGTGCATCCAGCGCGACATCGAGAAGGACTTGGGCAGCTCCGGTCGCGTTCTGATTCGCGCCTCGGGGACCGAGCCGGTGCTGCGCATCATGGTCGAAGCCAGCGACGAGCGTACGGCCAGAAGCTGCGCCGAGCGTCTGGCCGATTCGCTGAAGAGCTGATTACTTCTTGACTGGCGGGATCAACACCCGGTCGACGATGTGCACCACGCCGTTCGACGCTTCTATGTCCGGTGTGGTGATCACCGCTTCCTCGACGGTCACAAACGTTCCTGACTTGTAGAGCGAAATGGGTGTGCCCTGCAGCGTCGGCGTCGGACCGTTCTTGACGTCTGCCGACACCACCTTGCCTGGCAGCACGTGGTAGGTCAGGACTGACGTCAGCAATGCCTTGTCTTTGGCCAGCGCATCGAGGGTCTTCGCCGATACCGCCTTGAAGGCGTCATCGGTCGGGGCAAAGACGGTGTATGGCCCCGGGCCCTTCAGCGTCTCGGTCAACCCGGCATCATTGATCAGCTTGGTCAAGGTAGACAACTGCGGCGTGGCAGCTACCGTCTCGCTGATCGTCACCGGTGTAGGCGCGGTTGCGCAGCCGCTCGCGAGCAATGCGGTCAGTGCGCTGGCAATCAACATCTTCTTCATTTGCATGTAGAGCTCCTGGATGGGTCTGGACAAGGCGCCGCATGTCTGACGCGCCGCCTCTGCGTGACGAGATCGCCTAAGTTATTGAGTATTTGTGACAAGAAGGTGAAAGCAAGATGACTACTTCGGCGCATCGACTTGATCGGTATGGGTGTCGCCGATGATCCAGGCGGCGTCATAGGGTGTCATGGCGATGTCATATTTGACACATAGAGTCCAGCGCAATCCATCGACTGCCCGGCATGGGTACAGAAAGGCTCGAACATGACTTTCACGCTGAACCGAATCGTTGCCATCTCCATCGCATTCTTTGCCGCCTCCAGTGCCTCGATGGCTCAGGATGCAACCGGCGCGGGTGCCACCTTTCCTGCTCCGCTCTACGCAAAATGGGCCGATGCCTATAACAAGGCCACGGGCGCGAAGGTGAATTACCAGTCTGTCGGTTCAGGTGCGGGTCTGAAGCAGATTCGCAGCAAGACGGTCGACTTCGGTGCATCCGACATGCCGCTGAAGGACGACGAACTGACGAAGGACGGGCTGGTCCAGTTCCCGACCGTGATCGGCGGTGTGGTCCCCGTGGTGAACATCAAGGGCATCGCTCCAGGTCAGATCAAGTTGACCGGGCCCGTACTCGGTGACATCTACCTGGGCAAGATCACCAAGTGGAATGACGCGGCATTGATGGCGCTGAACCCAGGGGTTCCTTTGCCTGATGCCGCCATCTCGGTCGTTCGACGTGCCGACGGTTCGGGCACCACGTTTGTCTTTACCAACTACCTTTCCAAAGTCAATGCCGACTGGAAAGCCAAGGCGGGTGAGGGCACCGCAGTCAACTGGCCCACGGGTGCTGGTGGCAAAGGCAACGAGGG
>JARXKP010000114.1 GCA_030271615.1 Pseudomonadota bacterium | reverse complement strand
CCCCTGCGTCTGGTGGTCATCGACGCGACGTGGCGCAAGAGCCTGCGGATGCTTCTGGAGCACCCGGCCCTGGCTGCACTGCCGCGGCTGTCGCTGGTCGCTCCGGCGCCGTCCTGCTACCGCGCGATCCGCGCGGCGCGGCGAGCCGACCACGTCTCGACGCTGGAAGCCACCGTGCAGGCGCTGGTGATGCTGGAGGGCCCGTCCTTCGACGCCGCTCCGCTGCTCGACGCCTTCGGCCGCTTCGTTGCTGACGTGGCGGCCCGACAGCGGCCTCAGGCGTCCTCGGGCCAGGCGTAGTCCGCCGCCGGCTCTTCGATTCGCTATCCGCCACTTACAGAGTCAGACCTGGGCCCAAGCGGTGGCAGTTCCTCGGTGATCGGTCCTCGAGCCCGAGGCTTGTCCGCCGTGCGGATGTTTGTGATGAGCGTTAAAGCCGGTCTACGCGACAAGCGACCAGGATCCTGATCGTCGCCTGCGGCGGCTGATGGCCGGGAATGTTTTTGCGGTAGACGCCGACAGCCGCCACTCAATCCGCCGAGGACGGAACGTCCGGTCTTTGAAGCGATGACCTCAATATCCCGACCCGTTGCCGACGGTCGACTTCACAAGCGGGCCGCCTGATAGCGGCCTAAAGATTCAGGCTCGCCGTGTGCTGCAGCCTTTGGTTCACGCTGTGTCAGACCTTTGACCTGACCTCTTCAGCTCGGCCGGAAGTTCGGGGTGACGCTTGCGAATCGCGTTTGGCACGACGATGCGCACGTACCAGACACCATGGCGACTCTTGAACAGATGGGGGGCTTGAAGGTTCACTGCCGACGCACGATTTGGATCACCTCGATGGCCAAGCGCGACGGACATGAAAAAAGGCCTTGAGAATCAAGGCCTTGGAAGAATAGTGGTGGAGAGGATGAGGATCGAACTCACGACCTCCGCATTGCGAACGCGGCGCTCTCCCAGCTGAGCTACCCCCCCACACGTCGGCGGAGTCTATCGCAAGCGTCAGTCTGCGGCCGCATCGACATAGAACCACCGTCCGCCTTCGCGCACGAAGCGGCTGAGTTCGCGCAAGCGGTGGGCACGCCCGCCGAGCTTGCTGCGTGCCACGAACTCGACCCGCGCGTGGTCGGCGTCGAGGGTCTCGTGACGAAGCACCTGCAAGCCCAGCCAGCGCAGCCCGGGTTCGTGCTGCAGTGGGCCGTCGGGGCGAGTGCTGGGATGCCAGGTGGCCAGCAGGTAGTCATCGAGCTGCAGGGTATAGGCGCTGTAGCGCGAGCGCATCAGCGCCTCCGCGGTGGGGGCGAGCAGGTGCAGCGGGCCGGCGTGGAAGCGGGCGCAGCAGTCGGTGTAGGGCAGGCCGGTGCCGCAAGGGCACGGAGCGGGTGGCGTGGGCATCGGTGGTTCGCAGGCGGCAGACAGAGCCCCGATTTTCGGCGCCCCGCCTCGGCGGGGCGCCGGGCTGCGATGCCGGTGCCTCACTTCTTCGGCGAGGCCATCGGGTGCGGCTTGGCGTCCGTTGCGGCGGCGTCTTTCCTGTCCATCGACGCCACCGGTTTGCTGGAAGCGATCAGCTCGGGCTTGAATCCGGCTCCGTTGACGGTCAGGCCATCGGCCGCGAACTTGGTGGCGTTGCCGGGACCGACGCCCTTGACGCGCGTCACCACGTCGGTCCAGTCCTTGAACGAGCTCTTCTTGCGCTCGTCGAGGATCTTGCCCGACATGCTCGGTCCGATGCCCTTGATGGTTTCGAGTTCGGCTTGAGACGCCTTGTTGACGTCGACTGCCGCATGGGCGGCAAAGGCGAAGGCGGCGACGAGCACGGCGACGAGGGTGCGAATCATGAGGTTCTCCAGAGAGTGGGTTGAGATGGATTGATGTTTCAGGTCGGTGGCCTGCCAGCCGCGACCTGTAGGAAATTCTGGAGATGACGGTCGCGCTTGGCTGTCCCCTGCGCGAGGGCACTCGGCCGGGGGCGACTGCACATTTGTGCTGCGCAGGACGCACGAACCCGCGCGATATCGGACGTCCCCCCGAAGTGGGTCGGTGTGTGGAGGCGTCTCGAACGCCACCCCCCAGTCCGGCGCATGCGCCGATCGGCGGCCCGTGCTTGATATAACCCGGCCCTGAACTGATCCCGCGCCCACCATGAACCTCCCCATTGCCGCCTGCCGAACCTGTCTGAAGCCATCGAGGCGCCGATGGGGGCGCTCGATCGACGCGATGCCGGGAGTGCAGTCGTGATTCCCACACCGGAGGCCCTCGCGCAGCGCCGCGTGCTGGTGGTCGGCGACGTGATGCTGGATCGTTACTGGCACGGTTCGGTGGATCGCATTTCGCCCGAGGCACCGGTGCCGGTGGTGCGGGTGTCGCGCGAAGAGGAGCGGCTCGGCGGCGCCGCCAACGTGGCGCTGAACATCAAGACGCTGGGTGCTCGCGTGACCCTGCTGACGGTGGTCGGCAGCGATGAGGCCGCGTCACGCCTCAAGGTGTTGCTCGAACAGCAGGGTATCGAAACCCGACTCGGCGAGGACGCGCGGCTGCGCACCATCGTCAAGCTGCGTGTGATCGGGCGGTCGCAGCAGCTGCTGCGCATCGACTTCGAGAACGAGCCCGACCACGAGGTGCTCGAGCAGATGCTGGGTGCCTTCGAGCGCGAACTGCCGCTGCACGATGCGGTGCTGTTCTCCGATTACGGAAAAGGCGGTCTGACGCACATCACGCGAATGATCGAGTCGGCACGGACGGCCGGCAAGCCGGTGCTCGTCGACCCGAAGGGCAGCGACTACGCCCGCTACGCCGGTGCCACGGTGATCACGCCCAACCGCGCTGAGCTGGCGCAGGTGGTCGGCGCCTGGAGCAGTGAAGCGCAGCTCGTCGAACGGGCCCAGGCACTGCGAGCCCAGCTGCGCGTGCATGCGCTGCTGCTGACCCGATCGGAAGACGGCATGACGTTGTTCGACGACCGTGGCGAATCGAACGAACCGGCGCAGACGCGCGAGGTGTTCGACGTTACCGGTGCGGGCGATACCGTGATCGCTGCGATGACGGCGCTGATGGCAGCGGGCCTGGACGCGCGCGAAGCGATGCCGCATGCCAACCGCGCCGGTGGCATCGTGGTCGGCAAGTTCGGCACCGCGAGCGTCAGCTACGCCGAACTGTTCGGCTGAACGCTGCGCGCCGGGATGCGGCGCTTCGGTTGCGAGGCCTCAGCGCGCCCGGCGAAAGGTCAGGTTGATGCGCTGCTCACCGACTGTCGAGTGGCATCCGGCCTTCAGCGGCAGCACGCCGTGGTAGTGAAATCGCGCCGGCCCGCCCCACACGACGACATCGCCGTGCACGAGCGCGATGCGTCGTGTCGGATCGCTGCGTACCGGTCCACCGAACAGGAATATCGCCGGCAGTCCGAGCGACACCGACACGATCGGCGAGTGCGCGTCGCGCTCGTCGCGGTCCTGGTGCAGGCTCAGCCGGGCGCCAGGCTCGTAGCGGTTGATCAGGCAGGCGTCAGGCTCGAAGCCGTCGAAACCGGCCTGCGTTGCTGCCGCGTCGGCGAGGCCGAGAAACACCGCCGGCATTGGCGGCCAGGGGCGCCCGCTGTCGGGATCGACCGGGTCATAGCGGTAGCCGCGCCGGTCACTGACCCAACCCAGCGAGCCGCAGCTCGTCATCGCGACCGACATGCGGAACCCGCCCGGCGTGATCAGGTGTCGCCACGGCGCCTGCGTGGTCACCGCCTGCACCGCCGCCAGCAAGGCCGTGTCGCAGTTCCGCGCGCCGGCACGCCACACGACGGCGCCAGGGCACAGCGGTTCGAGTCGGGGACCCTCGTCTTCCTCGAAGAGCGTCAGGTTCGACCCGATGGGGGTTTGGTGCGGGGTCACGGCTTCTTCGTGCCCATGGCCTCGCGATCCAGCAGTGCGCGCTTGCGTTCGACACCCCAGCGGTAGCCCGAGAGCCCGCCGTCGAGTCGCACCACGCGGTGGCACGGGATCGCGATGGCCAGCGGATTGGCACCGCAGGCCTGCGCCACCGCGCGCACCGATTTCGGCGCGCCGATGTGCAGCGCGATGTCGGTGTAGCTTGCCGTGCGGCCTGCGGGGATTTCTCGCAGCGCTTGCCACACGCGCTGCTGGAACGCGGTGCCGCGCAGATCGAGCGGCAGGTCGAGGCCGATCCCGGGGGCTTCGACGAAGCCGACCACGCGCGCCACCAGCTGCTCGAAGTCGGCGTCGCCGCCGATGAGGTTCGCCTTCGGGAATCGGTCCTGCAGGTCGCGTGCAAGCACCTCGGGGTCGTCGCCGATCAGGATCGCGCAGACGCCGCGCGCGCTTTGCGCCACCAGGATCGCGCCGAGCGAACACTGGCCGATCGCGAAGCGGATCTCGGTGTCGGCGCCGCCGCTGCGGTAGGCCGTCGGCGTCATGCCCAGAACCTGCGCAGATTCCTCGTAGAAACGGCTGTTCGAGGGGTAGCCCGCACCGTAGATCGCGTCGGTTACCGACCCGCTGCCTGCGAGCTCCTGCCGCACCCGCTTGGCGCGGTGCGAGCGCACATAGGCTTTCGGCGTCACGCCGGTGACCGTCTTGAAGATGCGGTGCAGGTGGTATGTGCTGAGGCCCGCCTTCGCTGCCAATTCGTCAAGGGTCGGCGGCTGCTCGGCGCTTTCGATGTGGCGGCACAGCGTGGCCACGAGCGTGGCCTGCTGCTCGGCGCGCGGCGGTTGGTCCGGCTTGCAGCGCTTGCAGGGTCGGAAACCCGCGCGCTCGGCATCGGCACCGCTGGCGTGGAAAGCGACGTTTTCGGGTCGGGCCGGGCGGGCTGCACACGAGGGGCAGCAATAGACGCCGGTGGTGCGCACCGAATAGAAAAACGTTCCGTCGGCCGCCGCATCGCGGGCCACGACCGCTGCCCAGCGGGGGTCGCTCGAGGTGGCATCGGCGCGTCGTCGTGTGTCGGTGCGGCTCATCGGAGGTTCCTTGCAACCGCGCGGGGCGGGTCTGAGGCGTGGAATTTAGACCCCGTCGATCCGCCACGCACTCCGACTCTTGCGATTGAATTCCAGCCTGTCGATAGCGGTCACCCGGCGCCTCACTCGGACTGACCCAGGCGCACGCGCAGATCGATGTGTGCGCCGTCGCGCCACACGCCGAGCGTGACCGAGTCGCCGGGCTGATGGCGTTCGAGCTGTTCGAGCATCGATTCGAGCGCCGCGACCGGCTGCTTGTCGATCGATGTGATCAGGTCGCCTGCCACCACCGCGCCTGTATCCGATCGCCTGAACGGTCGCAGACCCGCCTGAGCGGCCGTGCTGCCCGGCGCCACCTCGATGATGGCCACGCCGTCCGGCAGCCCGAGCGCGCGGTTGAACTCGGGCGGTGCCGCCGAGATGCCCAGCGACGGCCGGATCAGGCGCCCGTCGCGGATCAGCCGCGGCACGATGCGGTTGACTTCGTCCACCGGGATCGCGAAGCCGATGCCCGCGCTGGCGCCGCTCGGGCTGTAGATGGCGGTGTTGATGCCGATCAGCCGGCCGGCCGAATCGAGCAGCGGTCCGCCGGAGTTGCCGGGGTTGATGGCCGCATCGGTCTGGATCGCACCGCGGATCGGGCGCCGCGTCACCGATTCGATTTCGCGGTTGAGCGCGCTGACGATGCCGGTGGTGAGCGTCTGGTCGAGACCGAAGGGGTTGCCGATCGCGTAGACCTTCTGCCCCACCAGCAGATTGCCGCTTTGGCCGAGGGCGGTGGCCTTCAGCTTGTCGCGGGGCGCGTCGATGCGAAGCACCGCGAGGTCGCGGTCCGGAAACACGCCGACGAGGGATGCGCTGTAGGTGCTCTTGTCCGACAGCGTGACCCGGGCGCCGTTGGCGCCCTGGATCACGTGAAAGTTGGTCACGATGTGGCCGCGGTCGTCCCACATGAAGCCGGTGCCGGTGCCGCGCGGCACCTGCGTGGCGTCGATCGAGAACAGGCTGGCCGCGCGTTCGAGCGTCGTGATGTGAACGACCGATGGCGATACCGACTTGAATACGTCGATGTTGTTGCGCTCGTCGGCCGCCAGTTCGCCGCGTGCGACCACGGCGCGCGGTGTGACCTCTGCGGTGGTTGGCGCAACCGCGATGGCTTCGGGCCCGCTGTGCCGACCGAGCCAGAACATGGCGGCGGCGAGCCCGCCGATCAGCAGCAGGCTGGTCCCCGCCCGTCCGAAGGGACGATGAGACGGTCGGCCCTTCAGCGGGCTTGCAGGCACAAACACTTCCCCGGGTCGCGTCGACCCGACCGACCGCAGACCCGAGCTGTCGAACCCGCAGGTTCAGCCAACTCGCACCTCAATGCGGCGGGGCTGTGCTTCGGCGACTTTCGGGATGCGCAGTCGCAGCACGCCGTCTTTCAGCTGGGCATCGATCGCGGACGTGTCGAGCTCGTTGCTCAGCGTGAACGAGCGGCGATAGCGCGAGGCGCGCACTTCGGCGAACACCGCGTCGAGGGCCTGCGGCGTGTCCAGTGCGACCGCGCCTTCCAGGCTCAGCGTCGGGCCGTCGACCTTGATGTCGAGCCCGTCTTTCGTGACGCCGGGCAGGTCGGCCAGCAGGGTGATGCCGGTGCTGTCTTCGATCACGTCGACCCGTGGCACCAGATAAGGCGTGGATGCGGCCGGGATGCTGGTTTGCTTCGTGTTGCTCATGAAGGAACTCCTGTGTTGAGGGTGTGCTGGTTCACTCGATCGCGATGCGCTTGGGCTGCACCGCCTCGCGGCGCCGGACGTTCACGCGCAGCACACCGTCCCGGTAGCTGGCGCTGACCTGGTTCGGGTCGACGTCGTCCGGCAGCGCGACCGCGCGGCGGAACTTGCCGGCGTACCGCTCGTGGCCATGCACACTGGTCTTCGGTGCCTCGGCGGGCAGGTCGCTGGCGCGTTCTCCCGAGATGGTCAGCACCCCGCGGTCGAGCGTGACCTCGGTGCGGCTGGCATCAATGCCCGGCGCAAACACGTAGACGTCGACGCCTTGCGGGCTTTGTGCCACGTTGATGGCCGGGAAAGCACTGCCGCTGGTGGAACGGATCGCGCGGGATGGCCCTCCCCAGCCGAACAACGAATCGACGTCGCCGCGCATGCGGTCGAGGTCGGCAAGAAACCCGCTCGGGGCGCTCAGGTAAGAGTCATACATGGTTCGTTCTCCATCGTGATGAAGGCCCGCCTCAGGGCCCGATGGAGATGAAATGACTGCGTGCCGCGAGGTTTTCAAGAGCCCGATGTGCGTCTGGAGGCGGACTCGATTGACGAAGATCAAATCTGCCAGGCAAATGGCTCTCTGCGGTGTGTCAGCAGTGCGCCCGCCGCATCGATCGACGTGTCGTCGTTGCCGGTGCGCCGGATCGGATCACGCAGCACCCGGGCCCGCGCCAGGCAGCGGCTCCGTCGGCCAATCCGCGGCCGGCTTGACCGCTTCGTGAGCCCGTTCGGCATAGCGGTTGAAGCGCCATGCGGTGCCGTCCATCGTGATGCGGCGCCAGGTCACGCGCTTTTCGGCGGGCGTCATGACCGTCCAGTTCTGGACTTCGTCGAAGCTGCGGCCGCAGCCCTTGCAGACATCGTCGCCCTGGCTGGTCGAGCAGATCGCGATGCACGGCGCGTCGGGGGTGGTCGCGTACCAGGCGAGCCACGCGGTGCGCGAGGCGGTGGGCATGCTGGTGTCGTCGCATTCGCTCTCGTGGTGATAAACCATCAGCGCATACACCTCGGCCAGCGCACGAACTTCGGGGCAGGCGGTGATGCCATCGGGTGACGGCGAACGTTCGCGCCACCAGTTGATGGCGGCCTCGATGTCGGTAATGTGGATGCCGGCCATGGGACTGCGAGGGTGCGGGGGGCGCAAGGATACTGCCCGCGTCCCTGTCGTCCGTCGAGCAGGGGACACCGCCGCCGCGCTCTTGATCTGCACGAGTCTCGGCCGATGAAATCGGGGGCTTTCATTGATTAGCGATTCAGGGTAAACTCTAAGGCTTCGCTCGCATCGACGATCAATCGCAAGTTCATTTGTGCAGTTGTTGTGATCGATGTTCGTTCATCCCCTCTGACCTCCTTCGAGTCAGCCCACGCTTTCAGGTGCGGCAGGTCTCGATATCGCTTCAGTTGGTGCCGCATTCGATGGCACCTGCAGGCAAACGGTCGGCGGCGATGCCGTCGCTTTTGACTGTTCCCTCGCGAACCTTCTCCTGGCGACCTGACCTCGTCGGTTCATTGAACCGGCAGGTGCCTCTTGGTGTTGCGCAAATGCGCAGCGCCGGCACCGCATTTGAAAGCACGATATGACATTCGCATCCCTGGGCCTGCACGAGTCCCTGATCAAGGCCGTCGCCGACGCCGGCTATGAAACCGCCACCGAAGTCCAGATGAAGGCCATTCCGCTGGCCCTCGCCGGCAAGGACCTGATGGTGTCTTCGAGCACCGGCAGCGGCAAGACCGCATCGTTCATCCTGCCAGCGCTGGAACGCATCATCGCCGCCCGCGCCGACACCACCCAGCGCCGCGATCGCGCCGTCGTCTATGGTCCGCGCATCCTGGTGCTGACGCCGACGCGCGAACTCGCGATGCAGGTCGCCAAGGCCGCGTCGACCTACGGTCGCCACGTGCAGGGCCTGCGCGTCGCCACGGTGGTCGGCGGTGTTCCTTACCCGGCGCAGATCAAGGCTCTGCGCGGCCCGCTGGACATCCTGATCTCGACCCCGGGCCGCCTGCTCGACCACCTGCAGACCGGCAAGGCCGTGCTCGAGAACGTCGACATGCTGGTGCTCGACGAAGCTGACCGCATGCTCGACATGGGCTTCATCGACGACATCAACACCATCGCCGACCACGTGCCTGCCGCACGCCAGACGGTGATGTTCAGCGCCACCTTCGCCGGCCACGTCGGCCGCCTGGCGCAGAACCTGTTGCGTGACCCGAAGCGAATCGACGTGTCTTCGCACACCGACACGCACGAGAACATCGAGCAGCGCCTGCACTGGGCCGACAACCACAACCACAAGAACGCGCTGCTCGATCACATCCTGACCGAGCGCGAGATGGAACAGGCGCTGGTGTTCACCAGCACGCAACGCGATGCCGACTGGCTGGCCGATCGTCTGGCCGAGATGGGCCATGCCGTTGCCTCGCTGCACGGCGGCATGCCGCAAGGCCGCCGCAACCGCGTGTTGCAAGGCCTGCGCTCGCGTCAGTTGAAGGTGCTGGTCGCCACCGACGTCGCCGCACGCGGCATCGACGTGCCGAGCATCAGCCACGTCATCAACTACGGTCTGCCGATGAAGGCCGAGGACTACGTTCACCGCATCGGCCGCACCGGCCGTGCCGGCAAGAACGGTCTGGCGATCACGCTAGGCGAACGCATGGACACCGGCATGATCCGCCGCATCCAGCAGTTCACGACGCAGAACATTCCGGTGAGCACCATCGTCGGCCTCGAGCCGAAGAGCCCCGAGCCGCGCATGTACGCACCGCGTCCTGGAAGTGACAACGAGCGTCGCCCTGGTGGCTTCGGCAACCGGTCGGGTGCGCCGTCGAACAACCGCTTCAGCAAGCCGTCGTTCGCCCCGCGTCGTGAAGAAGGTGGTTTTGCGCCTCGCCGTGACGACAGCTTTGCACCGCGTTCCGCGGGTCCGTTCGACCGCGCACCGGCACGTCGCACCGAAGGCGGCCCGGCTGCACCGAGCAAGGGTGGATTCAAGCCGGCGCGCCCACGCACCGGTGGGTTCAGCCGCTGAGCATCGACAGCGTCGGCGCTTGATGAAAAAAAGGCCCGCGAAAGCGGGCTTTTTTGCGTACTGACGATCGGCAATCTTCAGGCGCTCATCCGGTTGCGACCTCACGGATGGCCGGTGCCGGGATCACCGCCAACGCCGCACCGAGCAGGCATATCTGGCTTGATCAGCCGCGCAGCACGATCTCGTTCTTGACAGACTTCACGCCTTTCACGGCGCGAGCGATCTCTTCGGCACGGACTTTCTCGGTGGCGTTCTTGGCAAAGCCCGACAGCAGGACGGTGCCGTTCAGGGTCTCGACGCTGATCGCGGAGGCGTCGACATCCTTGTTGTCCACGAAGCGGGCTTTCACCGACGTGGTGATTGCCGTGTCGTCGATGTAGGCGCCGACGGTCGACTGGTCGCGCGTGACGGCGCAACCCGACAGGGTGATCAGGGCGACGCAGGCAGCGAGGGCGGCGAGGGTGGTGCGTGCAGACATGGTGTGGCTCCTTTGAGGTGATGGAAGTAAAGAACGGAATCGGATCGAGTCAGAAGCGGGCGCAACGGGCCTCTAGTGTCGTGAGTTAGAAGTTCATTGAACTAATCGACCTACCCCGAATCGATCG
>JARXKP010000113.1 GCA_030271615.1 Pseudomonadota bacterium | reverse complement strand
CCGGCACAAGCTGATCGGCTTCGCGCAACGCAACCATGGCCTGATGGTGGCGCCGGGCAACCCGCTGAACATCCGCTCGCTGCACGACCTGACGCGCCCGGCTCTGCGCTTCGTGCACCGCCCACGCGGCACCGGCACCCGCGTCGTGCTCGAAGAGCTGCTCGCGGCCCAGCGCCTGGATCCGCAGCGCATCCAAGGCTTCGACCGCACCGAGCCCTCGCACCAGGCTGCGGCGGTGGTGGTCGCCAGCGGCCACGCCGACGCCGCCTTCGGCATCGAAGTGGCCGCCCTCGACAACGGTCTCGACTTTGTGCCGCTGGCGCGCGAGAACTACTTTCTCGTCGCACTCGCCGCACAGCTCGACCACCCGCACGTCAACGCACTGCTGCATGCGCTGCGCGCGCCGGAGTGGAAAACCATCATCGAGGCCATCCCCGGCTACACGGCCCATGGCAGCGGCGAAGTGCTGTCGCTGCGCGCCGTGCTGCCGTGGTGGACCTATCGCAAGCCGAAGGCTTAGCGGCGCCGCACCTCGGCCGCGGCAGTCTGATCGCCCGCGAGCGACGGCGACAGCAGGGCTTCCTGCAGGCGCTGCGAAATCAGAGCACGAGCGCGCTGCACGCCCTCGAGATCGCCGAAACGCAATGCGGCGTCCAGTGAACCCGCAGCATCGGCGAGCGGGTGCGCGCCGATGCGTGCCGCGATCGACTGCAGGTCGTGCGCGAGGCGCAGTGCAGGCGCAGCGTCGGCTGCGTTCAGTGCGGTGGCGAGGTCCTGGCTCCAGGAACCCATGAAGACCCTGGCGTGCGCGAGCAGTCGCTGATAGAGCACCGTGTCGCCATTCAAGGCGAACAGAGCCGACGACGTCTCGACGCTGTCCGCCGCCAGCGCAGCCACTGACAGCGCGACGTCGACCATCGGTGCGGCAGGCGGCGAGGCTTCGCGGCCTGCCTCGGTTTCAGCCATCACCGCGGATGCCGTGTGCCCCTGCGGTCGACCGCAGGTGGCCATCGCCACGACCGCGTCGATCAGCCGCTGACGGCTCAGCGGCTTGGTGAGGTGACCGTCGCATCCGGCTTCGAGGCTGCGCCGCTCGTCGCTCTCGAAGGCGTTGGCAGTGAGCGCCACGACGGGGGTGCGCGCTCGACCTTCCTCGACCTCGATGCGACGGATCTCCCGCGTGGCGGCCAGACCGTCCATGCCGGGCATCTGCACGTCCATCATCACCAGGCCATACCGGCCGCTGATGAACTTGCCGATCGCCGCTTCGCCGCTGCGCGCCAGCTCGACCGGGTAGCCGGTGTCGCGAAGCAGCGCCTCGGTCACGATCAGGTTCACATCGTTGTCGTCGACGAGCAGGATCGGCAGCTTCGGAGCGTCGTCGCTGGATTCAGCGGTCGCCAGCGAGGTCCTCGGCGCAGGCGGTGCTGTCATCGACGACCGCGTGCTTGAGCCAGCCGGATTCGCGCCGACCGGCGGCGACGCGGCGACACCGGCAACCAACGGCGCATCGATCGTGAACCTGAACGTCGAGCCGATGCCCGGTCGGCTCTCCACCGAGATGCGCCCGCCCATCAACTCGACCAGGCTCTTGGTGATCGACAGCCCCAGACCGGTACCACCATACGAACGCGTCACACCGCCATCGGCCTGCGTGAACGGCTGGAAGATCAGCTCGAACTTGCTGCTCGCGATCCCGATCCCGGTGTCGCTGATCTCGAAGCGCACCCGCCCGGATGGCACACGATGCACGTCAATCGACACGCCGCCTTGATGCGTGAACTTGATCGCATTGCCAACCAGGTTGACGATCGCCTGCGTGAGCCGCTGGCGATCGCCTTCGATGCGCGGGCCGACCCCGTCGTCGATGTGCCATGTCAGCGCCAGCTGCCGGGCTTCGGCCAGCGGCATCAGCAGCGCCATCTGATCGTCCAGCAGTTCGTGCAGCGAAAACACCGAACGCTCGAGTTCCAGCTTTCCGGCCTCGATCTTCGACAGGTCGAGGAGGTCGTCGATCAAGTTGCACAAAGTCGCGCCAGAACTGCGGAACACATCGACGTAGCGACGTTGCTCCGCCGTCAGATCGGTGCGCGACAGCACCTCGGCCATGCCGAGCACCGCATTCAGCGGCGTGCGGATCTCGTGACTGACGCTGGCAAGGAAGTCGCTCTTGGCCTGATTGGCGGCCTCGGCCACGGCGCGTTCATGCACCAGCTGACGGTTGGCCTGCATCGTCCAGCGCAACTGCGCCGCGACGGACAGCAGGAATCCGAACGCGACCACGGACAGGGGTGTCACGGCGTCGATCCACTGCCACCCGCCCCGCAACCACGCCGCGCCGACGGCCAGGATCGCGGCGATGGCCAGCAGCGCCGCGATCCCGTCGCCAGCGAGAGCGGGCCGACCGCGACGCCACAGCGCGACGCACGGCAGCAGCGCCATGGTCATCAGCAGCGCCTGCACCGGCGTACTCACCGGCCGCAGCACCTGATCACGCGCCAGGGCACCGTGGGCCATCGCGAGCAGGGCCGTGCCCGAACGCGGGCCGAGCGGCGTGATCACGTCGTCGCCCAGGAAGGCGCTGCTGCCGACGTACACCGTGCGTCCGTCGAGCGACGCGCGCAACGCCGGATCGTCTTCGGCACCGAGCGCAGCGCGCATGACGGACTCGAAGCTCAGCGTGCGCACCGCGTTGTCGTTGGCCGGCAGCATCACGTGAGCCCTGCCCTGCGCGTCGACCGGCCAGCGATGCTCGCCGACACGCAATTCGCGCACGGAGTAGCTGAGGGTTCGCGCTGCCTCATCCATCCCGACCAGCAAACCCGCCACGGGCAACGAGGGCAGCACGCGAGTGTCGACCTGCTGCGCCAGCGGCAGCCTGCGCAGCCGGCCATCGGCATCGAGCGGCGTGCTGATGACGCCGAGCGCACCCGGACGATCGAGGGCAGCCAGCAGCGGCTGCGACGGAATCGACATCGCCGGCCAGCGCGTCGCACCGTTGTCCGGTGTCGCGGTCGTCGACAGGCGGTCGATGTCGAGCCGGGTGGCGGCGCTGTCTTCGGTCGTCTGCTTCATGCCGGACGCGGCCAGCACCACGTCGGAGCGCTTCGTGATCGACCGCGCCAGCAGGTCGTCGCCCTGCCGCGGACCGCCGAACACGATGTCGAAGACGACCGCACGCGCGCCTGCATCGCGCAGGAAATCGAGCAGCAACGCATAGGTATCGCGCCGGAACGGCCAGTCACCGAGCTGGGGTGCCAAGGCTTGCAGCGATGCGTCGTCGATGTCGACGATGACCAGTTCGTCGAACTGCGCAGGACGGGCCACCCAGCGCATGCCCACGTCGCCAATCGCGTCGGTGAGGCGATCGTGCAAGGGGGTCTGCGCCGCGAGCCAGGCCAGTACGAGCGCTGCGATCGGTACCCAGAAAAAGCGGTACCAGGGATCGGTATCGGGCCCGCCCTTGCTCATCGATGCCGGTGCAATCGCCACGGTCCGGTTCGACTCAAAGCAACAGCAGCAAGACGCCGCCTGGTACCAGCCACCACCACGGCGATCGCGATACCTCGACCTGCTGCGTCGCGCCGAACGGACCTTCGAAACCATCGGATTCAATGGTTCGAGCACGCAGGAAATAGGTGCCTGGCGGGGGGTCCTTCAACACCGTCTGCGAGTCGGCGGTCGTTTCGTCGAGCACGATCTGGTCGAAGGTGCTGTCGGTGGCGACCTGGAAGCGCACCTTCTGCCCTGGAGCGGGCGCCTGCCAGCGGAACAGCAGCCCATCGGCCCCGGATTGCGGCGCCTCGACGTTGGGGCGGATCGGTTCCGGCTTTTGCGTGTACGACTGCGCGTCGCCGAACGGCCCGAGGTCGCCGTCGGCCGCAATGCTGGCGACACGCCAGTGGTAGACGCCAGGAGGCAGCGACACGGTGCGAGAGGTCGCGGTGAGGTCGTCGCTGTCGAGCAGCGGGCTCTTGAAGTCGGCCGTGGCCGCCACCTGCAACCGGTAACGCGCCGCTGCAGTCGAGCGCGCCCAGCGCAGCTCGGCACCCGCGCCATAGGCCATGCCGCCGTCCGCTGGCGCGCTGGTGAACGGCGGCTCGGGTCGCGCGTTGAGCACGAACTCCGCACTCGCGTCGAGTCCTTCGAGCGCTTGCGCATCGAGGGCCCGCGCGCGCAGCCGGTAGCGACCGTCTGGAAGATCGGCCCAGCGTGCCGCAGCGTCGTCGAACACACCGTCGAGCAGCAGTTGATCGTTCGAATCGGCGGCATAGACCTGCGCCCGATAGCCCTGCGCACCCGGCAGCGCCGGCCACGCCAGATGCAGCGGCAGACGCTCGACCAGCGGCACCAGGCCACTCAGATCGGGTGCGCCGATCAATCGCTGCAGCGCGGAAGCCGGCTGGCCGAGTTCGGCCACAAGGCCGAGCCCGGCCTCGACCATCACGCCGCTTCCGGCGCTCGCCGCGAGCACGCGGCCTTCGAGCACCTCGACCCGCGTGGTGGTGCGCTTCGGATCGACGCGGGCACGGAACTCGGTGCCCCGCACACCGAGATTGATGGCCGGCGTGCCGATCTCGAAGCGGGTGTCGCGGCCGGGAACCCGGCCGGGCACCACCTGCGCGTCCGCGCTGCCGCGCTCCAGCCGCACCCGCAGGACAGGCCGCGCGGCGCGACCGACCGCAAGCAACTGCACGATCGCAACCTCACTGTCAGGCACGACCAGCAGCCGCGAACCGTCCGCGAATCGCAGGGTGAGCGACGAGTCGGCCGCCGTGCGCACTACATCGCCGGCGCTCAGGGTGCCACCTGACTGCACGGCAACCGCGGGCTCGGTTGGCGTGCGCTGCACCGTCACGTCGCCGCGCACGAATACCGCCTCGGCGACGGTGGCGGTCTGGCGCAGCCACGCAGTGGGAATGCGCACCTCGCTGCCCGGCACCAGTCGCAGCGGGTCGGCGATCCGGTTCAGGCGCTGCAGGCGCGGCCAGTCGGCGGGTCGATCGAGGTACTCACCCGAAATACCGATCAGCGTGTCGCCCTTGACGATGAGGTAGGACCACGCCTGCGCATCAACCTCGATTTTCTTGCCGGCATCCGAAGCACGGCTCGACGCCGGAACGAACATTCCAGGCCCACCGCCAGCGCAGCGCACAAGAAGGCCGCGATCGCGGCGGGCCGGCTTCGACGCAGGGGGTGGAAAACGTACATCACGGGGTACTCGCTGGTTGCGGCGCGGTCCGGCAGACCGGGCGAACGGGCCGAACTGCGGTGCTTCTGCGAGCACCTTTGATACACACCGCACACGGCCGCCCAGAATACCTCAGCGGGACAAATACAACCCCCCCACGAAGGGGCATGCGGCGCGACGCATCAGGCAGCGGAACTTCGAAATCCGCTGAACAGATCGTCGCGTTCCGGGCGGTAGAAATTGCGGAATTTCGGGTGTCGCAGGCGACCGCTGGTCGCGAACGAGGCGCCACGCAGCACCTTGTGCGTGCCGAACCACGGCTGCGAATAGTCACGGTACGGGTCGGTGGTGAAACCCGGATACGCGCGGAAGGGAGTCTCGGTCCATTCCCAGACATCGCCCCAGCGAAAGCCTCGCGCGGCGCCAGTGTGCGCGGCTGCCTCCCATTCGACTTCGGTCGGCAGCCGCCGTCCGGCCCAGCGGCACCAGGCGTCGGCTTCGTGCCAACTGACGTGGACCACCGGTTCCTGCATAGGCCGTTGCACCAGCACGCCAAAGCGCCGCTGCAACACCCCCTGGCGCATCTGATCGACATGGCGCGGCACGCGCCGACCCTCGCGCTGCACCCACTGCCAGCCGGCGGTCGACCACCAACGGGCGTCGTCATAGCCGCCATCCTCGACGAAGTCGGCGTACTGCGCCCAGGTCACCGCCTGCGCGTCGATCTCGAACTCGGGCAGCGCAACCTCGTGCTCCCCGGTTTCGTTGTCGAACACGAACCCGTCGCCACGCGGCAACCCCAGCGTCCAGCGCATCGGCGAAAACGTCAACGGCGGACGCTGCACTGCGCTGCTCCGACCGGAGGCGGTCTGCAACAGGTCGCGCACGAGGTCATCGCCGGTGTTCGTGCGCAACCCCAGGGTCTGCGCCATCGCGGCGAACGACTCGCCGTGCATGTCTTCATGGAACAGCGCGAGCCGGTAGAAGTACAACCCCGCGTCCCGATCGGCACCGTCGACATCGGCTGTGTCGAGCAGATCGAGCGTGATCTCCATCGTCGCGGCGAGGTAGTCCTTGGTGGACTGCAAGCCGGGCAGGTCGAGCGACCATCGGCTTGCGTGCGGAACGGCCGACGAGTCGTACCAGCCGTCGGCGCGCGGCTCGATCGACGCGAGACGGACGCCGCTCGGATCGCAGGCGGTGCCACGCTGGCGTTGCACATGCCGGCCGATCCAGTGTTCCTGAAACCAGCCGATGTGGCCGGCCTCCCACAGCGGCGGATTCAGTTCGGTCCGCATCGGAACCCGCCAGTCGATGGCGTCCAGCCCGGCCTCGTAGACCGCCAGCCAGCGCAACGTATGATTTCTGGCATCCAGCAAGGCAAGCGACAGCAGGTCCTTGCCTGCGGTGCGCAGCAGCGGCGAGTTCAAGTCACGCCCACCGGATTCAGACCTCTTTTTTTGCGGCGCGTTCTTGTTCACGTCTTTGCCCACGTTCTTGTCGAACTCACACCTTCTTCAGCCAGGCACTCCAACGTGACCGCAACGACTCGCCGGCCTGTGGTGCTGATCGCAAGCCCCGCGATGGCGGCGGCCAACAACGGCAACTGGCAGACCGCTTCGCGATGGGCCCGGCTGTTGCGACCGGATTTTCACACCGGGGTGATCGACGCATGGCGTGGTGAACCCTGCGACGTGTTGATCGCATTGCACGCCCGACGCTCCGCCGATGCGGTCGCGGCTTTCACGGCCACCCACCCGACACGACCCTGCATCGTCGTGCTGACCGGCACCGACCTGTACCGCGACATCCGCGACGACGCCTCGGCGCAGGCGTCGCTGCGCCGGGCCACGCACCTGGTCGTGCTGCAGGACCAGGGTCTGGCGGCGCTGCCGACCGCCATGCGCGACAAGGCGCGCGTGATCTTTCAATCGGCACCCTCGCGAAGGCCCGCACCGCCGCCGAAGCGCGGGCTGCGCGTGATCGCTGTCGGCCATCTGCGTGCCGAGAAAGACCCGCTGACCTTGCTGCGCGCGACGGCGCGACTGGCTCACCGGCGCGACATCCGCGTCGACCTGATCGGCGAGGGCCACGATGCGGCATTGGCGGATGCGGCCCGCCGCGCGCAGGCGACGCTGCCGCAATTCCGGTGGCTCGGCGGCCTGCCGCATGCCGAGACGCGACAGCGCATCCAGCGCGCGCACCTGCTGGTCAACAGCAGCCGCATGGAAGGCGGCGCGCACGTCGTGCTGGAAGCGGTGCAAAGCGGCACCGCCGTGCTGGCCTCGCACATCGACGGCAATGTCGGGATGCTGGGTCCGGCGCACGCAGGTTATTTCGAGCTGGGCGATGATGAGGGGTTGGCCCGCCTGATCGAACGGGCCCGCGACGACGCGCCATTTCTGGCGCGGCTGCGCGCTCAGGGCGAACAGCGCTCGGCGCTGTTCGCCCCGGCCACCGAGCAACGACGGCTGCATGAACTGATCACCACGGCGCTGCGCGATACCGCACAGCGCGCCACCGCACCACAGGACTCCCGACGATGACTGCCAACCCGACACCCACGCGCTCCGAAACGGTCGCCGTTCCGCGTCTGACCTCGCTGGCCCACGGCGGCGGCTGCGGCTGCAAGATCGCGCCCGGCGTGCTGTCGCAGATCCTCAAGCGCAGTTCGGGCTTCCCGATGCCGAAGGAACTGCTGGTCGGCATCGAGACCGCCGATGACGCCGCTGTGTACCAGTTGAACGACGAGCAGGCGTTGATCGCGACCACCGATTTCTTCATGCCGATCGTCGACGACCCGCGTGATTTCGGCCGCATCGCCGCGACCAACGCGATCAGCGATGTCTACGCGATGGGCGGCACGCCGATCTTTGCGCTGGCGCTGGTCGGCATGCCGATCAACGTGCTGCCGCTCGACACCATTGCCGCGATCCTGCAAGGTGGTGAAAGCGTCTGCGCCGAGGCCGGCATCCCGATCGCCGGCGGCCACACCATCGATTCGGTCGAGCCGATCTACGGCCTGGTCGTGCTGGGGCTGGTGCACCCGAGCCGCGTCAAGCGCAACGCCGATGCGCGACCCGGCGACCAACTGGTTCTGGGCAAGCCGATCGGCGTCGGCGTGTTATCGGCGGCGTTGAAGAAGAACGCGCTCGGCCCCGACGGCTATGCGCAGATGATCGAGTGCACGACGAAGCTCAACAAGCCAGGCATCGCGCTGGCCAAGCTCGACGGCGTGCATGCGCTGACCGACATCACCGGCTTCGGCCTGGCCGGCCACACCCTCGAACTCGCGCGCGGCGCCGGGCTGCGGGTGAGCATCGACTGGGCGCAGGTCCCGCTGCTGGCGGGAGTGCGCGAACTGGCCGAGCAAGGCATGGTGACCGGCGCATCGGGTCGCAACTGGACCGCTCACGGCCCGCACACCACCCTGCCCGCGGGCTTCTCCGACATCGACATCGCACTGCTCAACGACCCACAGACCAGTGGGGGTCTGCTCGTGTCATGCAGCGCCGACGCGGTGGACGAGGTGCTGTCGATCTTCCGCCAGCAAGGCTTCGCGCAGGCGGCGGTGATCGGCGAGGTGACTGACGGGCCGGTGGGGTTGGTGCTGCGCTGAGCGGGACCTCGCAGGCACGCTCCGCCCCCTCGTCAAGAAGTCGAGCCGCTTTTTCGATCCCACCCGTCACCGTTTCTTCAACCTCTTCAGGGAGTCCGACATGCGTGTTTCTTGGCTGCCACTGGCGTTCGCGAGCTTCGCGTTCATTTCCAGCTGCTCATCACAGCAGCTCTACTCGGCAGGCCAGACCTGGCAACGCGACGAATGCAACAAGATCGTCGACGCCCAGGATCGCAAGCGCTGCCTGGACAAGGCGGCAACCTCGTTCGACTCCTACCAGCATCAGTCCGAGGAAGCGAAGACGTCGAAATAGGGAAGCAAGTACTCGGGTGCACAGCGTCGCAGGTCCATCAATGCTCGCCCAGCAGGAAGTTGGGCTGAACCGCAATCTCGTCGCCTGCCGAACCGCTCTCGTCCTTCAGGCCCACTCCCGTGAGTTGTCGGCTGCGAGCCTGCTCCAGCAGGTAGACCAGACGCGTTGCCGCGTCGCGGTAGCCCAGACCTTCGGGGCGCACGTTCGAGATGCAGTTGCGCTCGGCGTCGTTGCGGCCGGGCTGCGGCGCCCAGGTCAGGTAGAGGCCGAGGCTGTCGGGTGAGCTGAGCCCCGGTCGTTCGCCGATCAGCACGACGACGATCCGGCTGTCGAGCAACTCGCCGATGTCGTCGCCGACCGCCACGCGCCCTTGCTCGACGACCGCGACCGGGGCAATCGACCAGCGCGGAGTGCCCTCGCCGGCGGGCCCGTTCAACAGCGCAAGCACCTCCGTCAACAACGGCGCGGTGTGGCGCTGCACTGCAAGCGCGGAAAGGCCGTCGACCACCGCGAACGCCAGGTCGTGCGAGCGGACACCTCGCGCCTGTCGCTGCGCGCGCAAGGCGTCGAGCTGCTGGCGCGACGCGGCACCGAGCTGGCGGCCGAGATCGGGGCGCTGCAGGTACATCGCCCGCGTCGTCGCCGCGCTGTGCAGCGGCACGGCGGAGAGGCCCAGCGCTTCGATCTCGGCGCACAGCGCCTGAACTTCCAGCGGACGGTGAACTGCGTCGCGCGCCCGGGCATGCGCCAGCTGAAAGTCGAGCTGCGCGGCCGTCGGCAGGCTGATGCCGGTGCGGCCGAGACCGATGCGCGCCGGGGTGAATCGCCTCAGCACGCTCCACGGGTTGGTGACGACCGACGAGCCGGCGACGGTCGCGAGCGTGCTCGTTGCGGCTGGCGCTGCGTCGGAGCGGGTGGCGTCGGGATCGGTGGCCATGGAGATCAGTCGCACATCGCCGATTCACCGCAGCGCCGGGCTCGGCAGCGCATGCTCGAACGCCGGCGGCAGGCCGCTCGCGTGAGGCACCAGCCGCGCTGTCTCGCTGGGCTTGAACACGCCCATGCGCTCGAGCCAGCCTTCAAACTCGGGGGCGGGACGCAGCCCGAGCACGCGACGCGCATACAGCGCGTCGTGGAACGAGGTGGTCTGGTAGTTCAGCATCACGTCGTCGGAACCGGGGATGCCCATGATGAAGCTGCAGCCCGCCACACCCAGCACGGTGAGCAGCACGTCCATGTCGTTCTGGTCGGCTTCGGC
>JARXKP010000112.1 GCA_030271615.1 Pseudomonadota bacterium | reverse complement strand
GCTTCTGCACCGCCACCTGCCCGACCTACCAGCTGCTGGGCGACGAGCTCGACGGACCGCGTGGCCGCATCTACCTGATCAAGCAGGTGCTCGAAGGCGAGCCGGTGACGCGCAAGACGCAGGGTCACCTCGACCGCTGCCTGACGTGCCGCAACTGCGAGACCACCTGCCCCTCGGGCGTGCAGTACGGCGAGCTGGTCGAGATCGGCCGGCGCATCGTCGACGACAAGGTGCCGCGCCCGCGCGGCGAGAAGGCGGTGCGCTGGCTGCTGAAGGAAGGGTTGACGTCGCCCCTGTTCGCCCCGGCGATGAAGCTCGGTCAACTGGTGCGGCCGCTGCTGCCGTCGGCCCTCAAGGGCAAGGTCGCGCCAAGGCCCGGCGCGGCCGAACAGGCCCGCGCGCACCGCTGGCCGCAGCGCGAACATCCGCGCAAGGTGCTGATGCTGATGGGCTGCGTGCAGCCCGCCCTGCTGCCCAACATCAACAGCGCCACCGCGCGCGTGCTCGACGCCGCCGGCATCCAGACGATGGTCGCCGAGGAAGCCGGCTGCTGCGGCGCGATCCGCAGCCACCTCGGCGATCAACAGGGCGGCCTCGCCGACATGCGCCGCAACATCGACGCGTGGTGGCCGAGCGTGATGTCGAACAAGGTCGAGGCCATCGTGATGAACGCCTCGGGCTGCGGGGCCACCGTCAAGGACTACGGTCACGCGCTCGCGCACGACGAGGCCTATGCCGACAAGGCCCGGCGCATCAGCGAACTGACGCGAGACCTGAGCGAACTGCTGCCCGAGCTGGTGCCGCTGCTGAGGCCGCGCCTGCACCGCAAGCCGACGACGCGCCTGGCCTTCCACCCACCCTGCACCTTGCAGCACGCGCAGCAACTGCGCGGCGGCGTCGAAACCCACCTGGGCGCACTCGGCTTCGACGTGCAGGTGTCACCGAACGAAAGCCACCTGTGCTGCGGCTCGGCCGGCACCTACTCGGTACTGCAACCGACGCTGGCATATCAGCTGCGCGACCGCAAGCTGGCCAATCTGGCCGAGGTCGAGGCGCAGGTCATCGTGTCGGCCAACGTCGGCTGCATCCAGCACTTGCAGACCGGCACACCGACGCCGGTGAAGCACTGGGTCGAGGTGCTCGACGAGGTTCTAGGGGGGTAGCTACTGTCGGCGCATTGGCGCCGGCCTGCGTTCAGAGGGCGGCACGACTCGATGTCGAGTTCGTCCCCCTGTCTGTTCCAGACTCACCCGCGCATCGGAGATTTCATGGCCTTGCCCCGCACCCTAGGCCTGACGGCCCTGATCGCCACGCTGATCGGACTGTCGAGTTGCGGAGGCGGTGGTGGTCATGACGGCGTGGTGCCGTCGACCTTCCCGACCTCGGGCGCCTACGGCTGGATCTTGAAGCCGTTCACCAGCCTGCCCACGCTTTCCTTCGTTCACCCGAGTCAACCCGACACCGAGTACGCGGTCACCGTGCTTGGCGCCGACACCAGCGACCTGGTGCGCTACCGGCGGCAGATCTCCAGCGGAACGGTCAACGCCAGCACGCGACAGGTCACCGCACTTCAGCCGTCCACGCTGGTCTTCATCGCAGGCGAATCCGTGCGCAGTCTGTCCTTGCAAGCCGACGGGACCGCGCCGACGTGGCGTCCGCCGGTCTCGGGATCGGCGGGTGCGTGTGGATTCCTGATGGTGGCGAACGACTATGCGCATCCGTTGAAGTCGCGCATCCTTGTTTTGGGCAAGAGCGCCGCGAACGACTGCTCAGAGTCATTACCTGACTCGGAAGGCCCGGGTTCGCTGGGAAATTCCGAGCTGCGGTTCTCTGCCAGCGGTGAACTGATTACCACCCATTCCGGCACGTCGCGTCAAACCCCGGTCGGTGTGTTGCGAGATACAGCCACGCTGGCGCCGCGAGCTTGGCTCTACGCGGACAGCATCGTGCTGTGGAACAACGGCTCGGGCACCACCGTCCCGCTGAGCCCCGCAGGCACCACCGACACCCACATCGTGGTGGCCAGCACCGATCGATCGGCGATCGTGCGACGCCATGGCGGACTCAGCGTGCTCGACTTTCCGGGCGGCACCACGATCCACGAGACCGCACTGAGCCCGGTGCTCACCGCAGGCAACAACTGGGAACTCATCGGCTTCGATGCAGACGCCCTTTATCTGTCCAACGAAGCCAGCGCTGGCGCCCCCGACTTCCTCAGTTGGACCGTCCTGAAGGTCACGCGGTCCAGCCCGGTGGCGTCGGTACTCGCCACGGGCACCGGCTACTTCGTCCCTGAAGGCATCGGCCGCAACCTGCTGTACGTGTCAGTTCAAGACACTGGCACCGATCAGCCAGCACGCCTGATCCGCATCAACAAGTCGGGCGGCATTGCCGGGCAGACAGTGCTGCCCGTCGGCGTCCAAACCAGCTTGCAGACGACCCCTGCCGGCGTGCACATGTTGCAGTTCACTCAGGTTGAGCATTCGGAGGTCCCCGGAGGGCAGGTGGTGCGGACGGCGCTCCGGATCGTGGACGAGAACGACACCACGCTGTATACGGCCGACCATGGACAGTTGTTCGTGTCCTATGAAGGGGACGCGGTGAACTTCGACAGCAGCGAAAACCACACTCGTTTTGTCTTTGCTTCGAGTAATTCACCCAACCTCGCCAACGCCATGTTGATCGGCTACGACACCACCACACGCACGGCCACGACGTTCGGCACTTTGCCAAGCAACGCCGATGGAGAGACGGACATCGGCATCGAACTCCCCGGGCCCTCGAATTTCGTGGTCGGGCTGGTTGGCAAAGCCTCATTCATGCAGGCGATTGACCCGAAGCTGTTCTCGTTCGACCTCGACACCCCGAACAGCCTGAAGTACACGACGGTCGTGAAGTAGCCCGGCAGGCGCCCGGGGCCGCGCCTGTGCGATGCCGAGGTTCAGGCGCGGATCACCCGATCGCGCCCGCTCTTCTTCGCTTCGTAAAGCGCCGCATCGGCGCGCGAGATCAGCGACTCGGCGTCGTCACCGTCCCTCATCGCCGTGACTCCGCCCGAGATCGTCACCTCCAGCAGCAATTCCTGCGTCTGCCGGTTGCGGATCTTCATCGCCTTGGTGCGCTTGCGCACCGCTTCGGCCAATTGCGCCGACTGCTCGAGCGTGGTCTGCGGCAGCAGGATCGCGAATTCCTCGCCGCCGTAGCGCGCCGCCGAATGCGCCTTGTCGGTGACCACGGTGCGCAGGATCTGCCCCACCGCCCGGATCACCTGGTCGCCCATCAGATGGCCGTGGGTGTCGTTGACTTTCTTGAAGTGATCGATGTCGAGCATGACCAGACAGTGCCCGGGGTGGTCGCGCGTTTGCCGATCCAGCATCGCCTGCAACCTCTGATCGAAACCCTTGCGGTTGAGGATGCCGGTCATCGGGTCGAGCAGCACTTCGCTGCGGGCGACCTCGAGGTCGCTGCGCAGGCGGTTGATCTCGTCCTGACTGACGGTGACCCGACGCTGCAGCGCCTCGACCGAACTCTTCATCTCGGCGGTGCCGACCAGCACTTCGCTCAGGCGCGGCTTGAGTTGATAGACGTCCTTGGACGTCAGCGCATCGGCGAGCCCGCTGAGCTGCTCGCCATAGGTTCCGGCGCGATGGCCGGTGTGCGAGGCCGACTGCACCATGCCTTTCATCAACCGGTCCATCTCGACCCCGATGCGCTGCATCGTCTCGGCATCGGCCGGTGCGATGTGGTCCGTGTACAGCCGCAGCACCGTTGCGTCGTCGAGGCGTGCGGCTTCACCGGTGGCCGCGTCGAGCGCCGCGTTGAGCTTCGGGTTGATGCCGGCCACGTATTCGTACCACAGCGTGAAGGTCACCGGATTGAAAGCCGCATCGTGACGACCCATGTGGCCGATCGTCAGCCGAAGCAGTTCGGCAGTTCGCTCTTTGGGTTCGGTGTATCGCATCGCAAGCACCCTGGGAAGGTCATGGCACCGAAGGTCACCGGGATTTGGTAGCCTTCTTGAAGGGCCTACAGAATAAATGATTATTTCAATCACTTATTGGCCGCCACCTCCAGTCGATCCCAGGCGCACAGCGCTGCCTACAATTCAAGCGCACCACCGGTTTTTCACCCCCAGACGTTGACGACCCATGCTCCCGAAGACCATCGCGCTCATCGACGACGACCCCGAGTACTCGGAGTTTCTATCGCAGTACCTGCAGCACCTCGGCTGCGTGGTGCCGTTCTACAGCGACAGCAACGAGTTCCTCGCCGACCCGGCGGCGTTCGACCACGACTTCTACCTTGTCGACCTGATGCTGCCGGGCGTCGACGGCGTCGAGCTGATCAAGATCCTGCGACGCCGCAGCGATGTCGGCCTGGTCGTGGTCTCGGGTCGCCTCGACCCCGATGCCTTCAAGAGCGTGATCGAGGCAGGTGCCGACATGTACCTGGCCAAACCGGTTCAGTTCGAGCAGGTGGCATTGGCTGTCAAGGCGGTGCACCGCCGCGTCGGCAAGCCGCAGTCGGTGAGCGCCGAATGGAAACTCGATCGCCGAGCCGGCGAACTGCTGGCGCCCGACGGCACCTGCGTGAGCCTGAGCGAGATCGACCGCGGGGTCATGGAATGTTTTCTCGACGCCAACGGCGAGCCGGTCGCACGGGTCACGTTGTGCAATCGTCTGGGACGGGAGGTCAGCCTCGACAACGAGGACGGCTTGAACGCGACGATCTATCGACTGCGCAGGCGCATCGAGCGCGCCACCCCGCTGCCCGTGCCCCTGCAGTCGAAGTCACGCATCGGCTACGTGTTCAAGGCGCCGCTGGTCGCGGTCTGAGGGCGCCGGCTCGCGCCGCGGTCACGCGGCTTCAGTGCTTGCTTTGCACGATCACCAGGCGCAGCGTGCTGCCCCAATTGGTGTTGCGCGCGAGTTCGACGAATCCGCCGTGCAGGTCCATCACCCGCCTCACGATGTAGAGGCCCAGACCGTGTCCACTTCGGTCCTGCGTCCCCAGCACGCCGCGCTGGAACATCCGATGCAGGAGCCCGCCCGCGAAGCCGACACCCGCATCGCTGACTTCGATGATCAGTGCAAGCGGGTCGTCGGAGTCGGCCACGCCCACGGTGACGACGGAGTCGGTCGGTGAGTACTTCAGTGCATTGGCGAGCAGGTTGCGCAGCGCGAGCCGCATCAACCCCATGTCCATCCTTGCCGTTCGCGTCGCGGTCCTGCGGTCGATGACGATGCGTTGCCGGTCGATTGCCGCCATGTCGGCAATCGACACACCGATCAGCGTGTCGATGTCGGTGTCATGCAACTCCAGCGGCCCGCGGCCGACCAGCAGCGAAGCAGCCGCCAGCGTGTTGTCGACACCGGCCATCACCTGACCCATCACGTTCTGCGCGCGTTCGAGCAGCACCAGGACCATCGGTTCACCGCGGCCTGCAAGCGCGAAGGCGGCGCTCTGCAGCGCCGCAGAGGCGTTGTTCAAGGGCTGACGCACTTCGTGCGCCAGCACGTCCAGCATCTCGCTGCGTTCGGCCAGGAGCCGCTGCAGATCCTCGGCGTCGCGCTCGATCTGGTGACGCAGAGCCTGCTCGCGCGCGAACTCCGCGCGACAGGCCAGATCTTCGGTGATGTCCTGCAACGAGCCGACCAGTCGGATCGGCTGATCACCGGCGAACTCCACATCGCCATAAGCACGCACCCAGATCGAGCGACCGGTGGCGGTGACCAGCGGCAACTCCAGATCCCAGGGTTTGCCGGTGCGCAAGCCCTCCTGTACTCCGTTCTCGACGACGGATCGGACTTCGGGCGGATAGAACTGGATCGCCTGTTCGAGCGTCGGCCGGAATCCGGGCTCGACGTCGTGGATGCGGCAGGTCTGCTCCGACCAGGTGATGACGCCGCTCGCCACGTCCAGCTCCCAGCCTCCGACTCGCGCGAGACGGCCGGTGCGGTCCAGGAAGGCTTCGCTGGCCCGCAGCGCCGCATCGGCGCGCTTGCGGGCGGTGACATCTCGGGCGGACCAGTACAGAACGTCCTCGTCGGCGACGCGGACGCCCACGCCGACCACCTCCACATCGATGATGCAACCGTCGCTGCGGCGGTATCGGCCTTCAAACTCGACGCGATCGCCGACGCGGAACCGTCGCATCGTTTCGGCAACGCCATCTGCGGCCGATCCCGCATCCCACTCGGCGAGGTTCATTCCGATCATCTGATCGCGTCGGTAGCCGAGCATGGACGCAAACGACTCGCTCACCTCCGTGAGGTTGCCCGCCCGGTCGAGCACGTGAAGACCATCGCTCGCCGCGACCATGATGGCGCGATGCCGATCGCCTTCGTGCAGCAAGGCCCGACTGCTCGTCGATTCACGGCGCCAGGCCCGGTAGAAGAGCCCTGACGAGACCATCAGCACGAGAGCGACCAGCGACGCCAGGGTGGCGACCGTGGCCATCTCGGCGCGCCACGGCGCCAGATAGTCGCGCGTGGCCAGGCCCGCCACGACGATCAACGGGTACGGTTCGACCTGCCGATAGCTGTTGGCACGCTCGATCTGATCAAGCGCGGTCTGAGCGATGTAGCTGCCGGAGTGCGGGCTGCGAAGAACCGCTTCACTCAACTGCGGCGACACGTTGGAACTGCCGATACCGGCGGTCGGGCCTCCTGCCCCCGCACGCCGCGCCACCAGCCGAAGCGTGGCGGTGCGCAGGCTGATCGCACCCTGTGGTCCCACGTTCACCGCGGCGAACAGCTTCTCGAAATGCTCGCTGGCGAGGTTGGCATAGACGACCCCGGCGAAGGAGCCGTCCGCGTGGTTCAGGCGACGGGCCAGGACGATCACCCACTTCTGGCTGATGCGCGCCAGCGTCGGCTCGGAAACGATCAGCGTCGGGGCATTGGTGTCGCGCGCCCGCACAAAGAAGTCCCGGTCGCTGAGGTCCACTTGCACGTCGGGCGAGACGCCTCGGCCAAACCTCACGATGCCGGCCTCATCGGCGATGCGCAGGCTCTCCAGGTCGGTCACGAGCGACCGCTGCTCCTCGAGGGACCGGGCGAGCGCCACCGGGTCGACGGAGCCGTCGGCGGCATCGTTTCGGTGCGCGAGAACCACCGTCTGGAGCGCCATGTCGACGCGTCCGATCGAGCCGAAAAGGCTGCTCTGCAGCCCGCTGGCGATGTTCTCGGTGGCGTCCAGCGCGCGCTGCCTGAACACCGATCGGCTCGCGTCCAGCAGGACGACCGACAGGGTCGCCACCAAGGTGATCGCCAGCAGGTTCGCCAGGAACAGCCACACCAGCGCGCGGCGCTCTCCGGGCGGAGCGCGGTCTGGATCCGGCGCCGCAGCGGTCGCGGCTGAAGAAGGCAACGGGTCGATCGACGGGCCTGTCATGACGCCCCCTGCCGCAGTGAGCGCAAGTGCCGGTGGGGCGACCTAGCGCACCAGATGGCGATAGACGGCGGTCTCGAACTCGACGAATCCGGGGTACGACGACACGTCCTGGAACGGCAGGATCTGCGAACCCCAGAAGCCGCCGATGCCGTTCTGGCGGTCGATCCAGTAGAACAGGTTGGCCAGGCCCGCCCACATCAGCGCGCCGGCAGGGCGGCCGGATGGCGTGGGTTCATCGTTGATCATGAAGGTGTAGCCCCACGACTTCGGGAGCCCGGGGAAGAACTCGCCGGTGTTGGACAGCGACGGGATCGACGTGGTCCACCCGCCGACCTTCAGCGTGCCCAGGCCGTTGCGCGACATCTGCTCGACGGTTTCCGCCTTCAGCACGCGGGCATTCGGCCCGGCCCCGTCGTTGAGCAGCATGCGGATGAATTTCATGTAGTCGCCGACGGTCGAGTACAGCCCGTGGCCGCCCATGTCCATCTCGGGCGGCTGCGGCAGCACCAGGTCGGGCAGCGGGGTCAGCTTGCCGTCCATCGCGCGGTCGTGGATGACGGCACGGCGTGCCTGCATCGACGGGGTCATCACGAAGCTGGTGTCGGTCATGCCGAGCGGGTTGAGGATGCGGTCCTGCATCACTTCGCCCAGGCGCTTGCCGCGAACGGCCTCGACGACCTTGCCGACCCAGTCCATGTTGACACCGTAGCCCCACTTCTCGCCCGGATCCCACAGCAGGCAGGTTTTGACCGAGGCGAAGGTGCTCGACACGACGGTCGGAATGCCCTTGGCGCCGCGCAGCTTCAGGTCGTCGGGGCTGAAGAACTCGTAGCTAAAACCAGCGGTGTGCAGCATCAGGTGGTTGATGGTGATGTCGCGCTTGGGTGCGCGCAGCTTCGGTTGGCCGCTGGCGTCGAAGCCTTCGAGCACCTGGATCTCGGCGATCTCGGGCACGTACTTCCTGACCGGATCGTCGAGGCGGACCTTGCCCTCTTCGACGAGCTGCATCAGCGTCGTGCCGGTCAGCGCCTTGGTGGTCGAGAAGATCGCCATCACCGAGTCGGTGGTCATCGGCACGTCCTTGCCGAGTTCGCGGCAGCCAGCGGCGCCTTCATACACATTGGCGCTGCGGTCGGTCACCATCGCGACCACGCCCGGCGCACCGCCCGCAGCGCCCACGGTGTTGGCGAGCACCCTGTCGGCGGCTTGCTTCAGTTTGTCGTTCATCGATGTCTCCTGGGTCTGGGGGCGGGTCGGATCGGCCTGCCCGGCGTCGCCCTGTCGGCCGGGAAGCAGCCGCGACTCTAGAACATCGCGAGCCCTCTTTCAGGCAGGGCAATCACCCGCTGCCGCAGCAGCTGCCCGATCAGAAACCGAGCTTCGAGCCCGCACCCAACAGGGTCGCAACGCCCAGCACCGCGAAGATGGCTGCGGCGATCGAGTGCACCAGCTTCATCGGGATCTTGCTGGCCAGCTTGTCGCCGATGAACACCGCCGGCACATCGGCCAGCAGCATGCCCAGCGTGGTGCCGATCACCACCAGCACCGGCGTGCCGTAGTGCGCCGCCATCGCGACGGTCGCGATCTGCGTCTTGTCGCCCATCTCGGCCAGGAAGAACGTGATCAGCGTGGCCCCGAACACACCGAGCTTGCTGGCGATCTGCGTTTCCTCTTCCTCGATCTTGTCGGGGATCAGCGTCCAGATGGCCATGCCGATGAACGACGCGCCTAGGACCCATCGCAGGGTGCCCGGGCTGATCGTCGCGGTGATCCACGCGCCCAGCGCGCCGGCCAGACCGTGGTTGACGAGGGTGGCGCACAGGATGCCCAGGATGATGGGTGCCGGCTTCTTGAAGCGCGCGGCCAGGATGAAGGCAAGCAGCTGGGTCTTGTCGCCGATTTCAGCGAGGGCGACGACACCGGTCGAGACGAAGAGAGCTTCCATGGAATCCTGATGAAGGGCGAGTGAGCGCCGGAGATCGGCGGATGATACGCAGGGCGCTCGATTCAGCAGACCACGGCGCGCCGTGGACAATCCCGCCTCCCCGGCGGATCGCGAGCGCCGATCAACATACTGCATTCCTGTGGAAAGACCCTTCGCTTGTTCAAGAACCTGACGGTGTATCGCGTGGGGCCCGAGTGGTCGGCCACGCCGGAGCAGATCGAGGACGGCCTCGCAGCCGCGCGTTTCGCGGAGTGCGGCGCGACGCAGCCGCAGTCGGCCGGCTGGGTCGCCCCGCGCGGCACCGAGCACGGCCCGCTGGTCGAATCGATCGGCGGGCAATGGCTGCTGACGCTGATGGTCGAGCGCAAGGCGCTGCCGTCCGCGGTGGTGAAGCGCCGCACCGACGAGATGGCGCAGCAGGTCGAGCACAGCACCGGCCGCAAGCCGGGCAAGAAGCAGACGAAGGAGCTGAAGGAACAGGCGGTGCTCGAGCTGCTGCCGATGGCCTTCACGAAGCGTTCCACGCTGAAGGTCTGGATCGATGCGAAGCAGCGCCTGCTGATGATCGATGCCAGCAGCCCGGCGCGTGCGGGCGAGGTGGTCACGCAACTGATCAAGTCGCTCGATGGCCTGACGCTGACGCAGCTGCAGACCACCGAATCGGCCTCGGTCGCGATGTCGGACTGGTTGCTGACCGGCGAGCCACCGGCGTCGTTTTCAGTCGACCGCGAGTGCGAGCTGAAGTCGGAAGACGAGATGAAATCGGTGGTGCGCTACGCTCGCCATCCGCTCGACATCGACGAGGTGCGCCAGCACATCGCCACCGGCAAGCGACCGACCCGGCTCGCGCTGACGTGGCAGGGCCGCGTGTCGTTCGTGCTGACCGAGACCGGGCAGATCAAGAAGATCGACTTCCTCGACGTGGTGTTCGAGGGTCGCCCCAGCCGCGACAGCAAGGACGACGCCTTCGATGCGGACGCCGCCATCGCCACCGGCGAGCTGGTGCAGCTGATCCCCGAGCTGATCGATGCGCTGGGCGGCGAGTTGCTGCTCGTGGCGCCGCCCGCCGTCGCATCGACGGGGGACGGCGCCCGAGCCTTCACGGCCGCCTAGG
>JARXKP010000111.1 GCA_030271615.1 Pseudomonadota bacterium | reverse complement strand
AACACGACGTCGAGGTCGCTGCCGTAGCCGAGCTCCTTGCCGCCGAGCTTGCCGTAGGCGATGACGGCGATCTGGGGTTGCTCGCGGTGTCGCTGCTTCAGGTGCTTCCAGGCCCAGCGCAGCACACAGGCCAGGGTGGCATCGGCCAGCGCCGACAGGTCATCGGCTACCTGCTCGACACTGATGTGACCCTCGACATCGCGCACCAGCGTGCGAAACACCTCGGCGTGATGGGCGCGGCGCAGCGTGTCCAGCAACGCCTCTTCATCGACCTGCCCCGAGCGTCCCCAGGCCGCGTAGCGTGCCTCCAGTTCGGCGGTGAACTCGGTCGCATCGAAGCGGCCGTGCAGCAGCCGCTCGTCGGCCAGCTCGTCGATGACGCCCGGGTGCAGCATCAGGTAGCGGATCGGCCAGCGCGCCAGGCCCAGCAGGCGCAGCAGCCGGTTCTGCACTTCGGGCCGCTCGGCCAGCAGCGCGATGTAGCTTTCGCGGCGCAGCAGCGGCTCCAGCCAGTCGATGAAGCGCGCTGCAGCTTCGATCGTGCAGCGGCCTTCTTTCACGGCGTCGGCGGCGCGCAGCACCAGCCGCGCCAGCCGCGCCTTGCTCTCGTCGCGAAGCACCTTGATCTTCGGGTGCTCGCACCAGGGCTTGACGCGCGCCGCCAGTTCGGCGGGCAGCTTGCCGAGAAAGTCTTCGCTGTCCACGGGCTGCAGCGGCGGCGCGCAACCGCGGCAAGGGCTGCCGGTGGGGCTGACCGGCGTCGGCTGCCCCTCGTGCAGCAGCGCGTCGAACTCGGTGGCGACGAACTCGCGGGTCTCGCACAGGCGATCGAGCAGCTCGCAGGCATCGGCGTTGCATCGCATGCCGAGACTGCGGGCGATCCAGCCCAGATCGGCGTCGGAACTCGGCAGCAGGTGGGTCTGCTGGTCGTCGAGGAACTGGATGCGGTGTTCCAGACGTCGCAGGAAGACATACCCCTCGGCCAGTCGGGCCGCACTGGCGGGCTTCATCAGGCCACCCGCGGCCAGCTTGTCGAGCGCCTTCAAGGTCGACCGCGTGCGGATCTCGGGGAACTGCCCGCCACGCACCACCAGCAGCAGCTGCACGATGAATTCGATCTCGCGGATACCACCACGCGACAGCTTCACGTCGTTGGCCCTTTCGGGGCGACCTGCCGCGCGGCGCTGCGCTTCGTCACGCACCTTGCGATGCAGTTGCCTCAATCCTTCGAAGACGCCGTAGTCGAGGTAACGCCGGTAGACGAACGCATTGACCGTGCTGCGCAGCGCCTGGATCGGGGCCGACGCGATGCAGGCGCGCGGCGCGACGACGCGGCTCTTCAGCCAGGCGAAGCGCTCCCATTCGCGGCCGTGGGACTGCAGGTACTCCTCCAGCATCGGCAGGCTCACGACCGGCGGGCCGGAATTGCCGTTCGGTCGCAGAGCGAGGTCGACCCGGAACACGAAGCCGTCTTCGGTCGTCTCGCCGATCAGGGTGTACAGACTGCGCACTACCTGCGAAAAGTACTCGTGGGCGCTCATCGGCTGCGGCCCGCTGGTTTCGCCACCGTCCTCGTAGACGTAGATCAGGTCGATGTCCGACGACACGTTCAGCTCGCGCGCGCCGAGCTTGCCCATGCCGACGATCCAGAACTCGATTCGCTTGCCGGCGGCATTGAGCGGCGGTCCGCAGCGGGCGTCCTGCTCGGCCATCGCCTGCGCCAGCGCGAGGTCGAGCGTGGTTTCGGCCAGCTCGGTCATCGCGACGGTGATGTCGATCATGCTGGCGCCTTGCTCGATGTCGAGCACCGCTAGGCGTTCGAGCACCAATTGACGGGTCACGCGCAGGGCACTCGCCAGCGTGCGGCCGCCGTCCTGGAAGCGGTGGATCAGGTCGGTGATGACCGCAGTGCGTGGAAGGCCTTCCGGCAGCAGGGCCAACTCGTCGACATAGCGGCGGCGGATGCGCTGCACGAAGCGGCTGTGATCAGCGCGAGCCGGGATGACCGCAGGGCTCGAATTCGCGACGATGTCTGACGGCAGGGAACCCATGGACCGACTGGGGCTCTGTGCTAGATTGCTTCGAGGTGAACGCGAGCGACGCTCAGAATGTTGCGAACGTCGCGCAAGCCCCGCAGGCCCCCACGCTGAACCCGTTCATCCGAACTCGCCCCATCCGGCGCCCGAACCCACACATGCCTGTCCAAGAAGTCGATGTTTCTGCTGCGGCGCCTGGCAATCGACTCTCGTTGACACGGTTGTTGTTTCGCACAGCGAAGTTCTTGGGTCTGCTGCTCATCGCGGCATGGAGCCTGTTGATCGTGGCATGGGTAGCGTTGCACTGGCTCATTTTGCCGCACATCGACCAATGGCGAGAGCCGATCGAACGGCGTGCCAGCCAGGTGCTCGGTCAAACGGTGCGGATCGGCGCGGTCATCGTCACGTCCAGCGGCTGGGTGCCCGCCTTCGAGCTGAAAGATGTCGTGCTGCTCGACGCCCAATCGAAGCCGGCGCTGCGCCTGCCCCGGGTGGTGGCGGCGTTGTCGACGCATTCGCTGTTGTCGCTCGAGCCGCGCTTCGCGCAACTGCTGATCGATGGTGCCCACCTCGAGATGCATCGCGACGCCGCCGGACGGCTGTTCGTCGCCGGCCTCGATTTCAGCGGTCCCAGCCAGGGCGACCGCACGATGGCCAACTGGTTCTTCCGGCAGCATGAATTCGTGATCCGTGGCGGCTCGGTGAACTGGACGGACGATCTGCATCCGGGTGCGGCGCTGGCACTCACCGATGTGCAACTGGTGGTGCGCAACACCTTGCGGCACCACGACCTGCGCGTTGATGCGACTCCGCCGTCCGCTTGGGGCGATCGTTTCACCGTGGCGGGCCGCTTCACGCAGCCACTGCTGGCCGACAGCGCAGACTGGCGGCGCTGGCGTGGCACGGCGTATGCCCACCTGCCCGGCGCCGACGTCAGTACGCTGCGTCGGCACGCGACGCTGCCGTTCGACCTGACGCAGGGGCAGGGCGCACTGCGGGCCTGGGTCGACATCGTCGACGGGCAGGCCCAAGCGGCGACGCTCGACGTGGCGCTGCGCGATGTGGCGCTGCGGCTGCAACCCGAGCTGGATCCGCTGGGCTTTGCCGAGGTCACGGGTCGTCTGGTCGGCCGACACGGCGAGCGCGACGTCGAACTGGCGGCGCGGCAGTTCGGCTTTGTCACCAGCGATGGCGTGCGCTGGCCGGCCAGCAATGTGGCGCTCAAATGGCGGCGCAGTCCGTCCGGTGACGTGACCGGTGGCGAGCTGACTGCCGAGAGACTCGATCTCGCGCTGATGGCGCAGGTGGTGCAGCGCCTGCCGGCTGGCGACGCCGCGCACCGTGTGCTGGCCGATTTCAATCCGCGTGGCACTGCGACCGCACTCAGCCTGAGCTGGGACGGGGCGCGTGCGGCTGTCGCCGGTTCGGCCGCTTCGGCAGTCGCGGTGACGCTGCCGCCCCGCTATCAGGTGCGGGTAACCGTCAGCGGACTGTCACTGGCGGCCTCACCGGCGACCGATCCATCGCTGATGGGGCGGCCCGGCCTGCGGCAAGCCGATGTCCAGCTGACCGCCGACCAGAGCGGCGGTGAGGCCCGCATCGCGATGACGCACGGCGAGCTCGACCTGCCCGGCGTGTTCGAGGAGCCGCTGTTGCCGCTCGACCGCCTCGGCGCGCAGCTGAGCTGGCGCGTCGAGCCTTCGGCCACGGCCGGTGTCGCGCCCCGGGTCACCGTGCAGGTGAAGGACGCGCAGTTCGCCAATGCCGACGCGCAGGGCGAGTTGCACGGCACGTGGTCAACGGGAACAGGCGCTGTCACCGGCAAGGTCCGCAGCCCGCGTTATCCGGGCTTGCTCGACCTCGAGGCCAAGCTGACGCAGGGTGTCGGCACGCGGGTCTCGCGTTACCTGCCGCTCGGCATCCGGGCCGAAGCGCGGCGCTACGTCGAGCACGCCGTGCGGGGCGGGCGCGTCGCCAGCGTCACCTTCCGTGTCAAGGGCGACCTGAACGAGTTTCCGTTCGCCGATGCGCGCAGCGCCAAGGACGGTGAATTCCGCATCGCAGCGCAGGTCGAAGATGCGAGCTTCGCCTACGTGCCCAGCACGCCCGCGACCGACAGCCTGCCGGCCTACACCTCGCCGTGGCCGGCGCTCGACGAGTTGACCGGTGAGCTGGTGTTCGACCGGCTGACGATGGAGATTCGCCATGCCCAGGCGCGCATGCAGGGTGTGAAATTGAGCGGGGTGCAGGGGGGCATCAAGAGTCTCGTCGATCGACCGGTGCTGGTGCTCGAAGGCACGGGGCGCGGCGCCGCAGCCGACATGCTGCGCTTCGTCAATGCGTCGCCGGTCGGCGGCTGGACCGGCAACGTCCTGGCGCACAGCGCGGCCACCGGCCTCGCCGACCTGAAGCTCGCGTTGTCGATACCCCTGATCGACGTCGAAGCCACGGCGGTGCGCGGCAGCGTCACGCTCACCGCCAGCGATTTCCGCCTGCGCCCCGACACGCCGCTGCTCGGCGCGGCGCGCGGCCGCATCGATTTCACGCAGAAGGGGTTCTCCATCGTCGGCGTATCGGGCCGGCTGCTCGGCGGCGATCTGAGCGTCGATGGTGGCCTGCAACCCGATGGCTCGATGCGCTTCGTCGGGCAGGGCACCGCGACGGCCGAAGGGTTGCGGCGGGGCAGCGATGTCGGCGGTGCGGCGCTGGCCCGCCTCGCGGCCTCGCTGAGCGGTCAAACCGCCTACCGCGTCGCATTGAATCTGGTTCGCGGTCAGGCCGACCTGACGGTCACCAGCAACCTGGTGGGTCTGGCGAGCGAGCTGCCGGCACCGCTGAACAAGGCGGCCGAGGCGCCGCTGGCGCTGCGTTACCAGAACGCGCCGCTGACGGACGCTGCTCCTGGCACCGCGCCGGGGACCTCGGCGCAAGACGTCGTGCGTCTCGACCTCGGCAACCTGCTCCAGGTGCATTACGTACGCGATGTCTCGGGCAGCACACCGCGCGTGCTGCGCGGCGGCATCGGGGTGATGGAACCGGCGCCCAACCCGGCCAGCGGGGTTGCGGCGACGCTCAACCTGGGCACCCTGAACATCGACGCCTGGGAGCAGGTGGCCGCACGATTGAGCGGCCCGGCGGCGGTCCCGACGGCCAACCACGGCGGTGTTTCCACGGGTGGCCCGGCCGGCGGCGAGTCGGCCTCGGCCGCACTGTCCGTCGCGGGCTACCTCCCGACCACGATCGGCCTGCGAGCCCAGGAACTGCACGCCGGCTCGCATCGTCTGAACCGGGTGGTCGCAAGCGCGTCGCAGGAGGGTTCGGTGTGGCGCGTCAACCTCGACGCCGACCAAGCCAAAGGCTACGTCGAATATCGAGCTCCTCGCGCGGCTGCGAGCAGTGCTTCCGGGGCCGTCGCCGGAGCCGGCTCTGCAGGGCGGGTCTATGCGCGATTGAGCCGCCTTTCGCTCCCCAGGGAAGATGTCGCCGATGTCGAGAACCTGCTCGACCAGCCGGCGCAAAGCGTGCCCGCGCTCGACATCGTCGTCGACGACCTCGAGTTGCGCGGCAAACGGCTCGGGCGCATGGAGCTCGAGGCGGTGAATCGCCCTGGCGCCCGTGAATGGCGGCTGAACCGCCTGGCGCTGACCACGCCGGAAGCGCGGCTGACGGCCAGTGGCAACTGGGCGGCGCTGGGCGCCAGCGCGGGCGCTGCGCCTGGGGGGCCGCGTCGGGTCGTGCTGAACTTCAAGCTGGAGCTGAGCGACAGCGGGGCGCTGATCGAACGGCTCGGCTTCGGCAAGGTCGTGCGCGGCGGCAAGGGCGGTTTGTCGGGACAAATCGCCTGGGCTGGATCGCCGCTGTCGCTGGACTATCCGAGCCTGACCGGCCAGGTCAACCTCTCGATCGCGAAGGGTCAGTTCCTGAAGGTCGAGCCTGGCGTCGGGCGCCTGCTCGGGGTGCTCAGCTTGCAGGCGCTGCCGAGGCGTCTGGTGCTCGATTTCCGCGACGTGTTCCAGCAGGGCTTCGCCTTCGACGACATCAGCGGCGACCTGCAGATCGCGGAGGGTGTCGCGCAGACCAACAACCTGCGCATGCGGGGAGTGCAGGCGGCGGTGCTGATGGAGGGCAAGGCCGACATCGAACAGGAAACCCAGGATCTGCGCGTGATCATCGTGCCCGAGATCGATGCCGGCACCGCCTCGCTCGCCTACGCCGCCATCAACCCGGCGCTTGGTCTGGGCGCGTTTCTCGCGCAGGCCCTGTTCAGCAAGCCGCTGATTGCGGCCAACACCCGCGAATTCCGGGTCACCGGCTCCTGGGCCGACCCGAAGGTCGACAAGGTCGATCGCAAGTTCGGCGCGCCGGTGCCCGACATTCCGGCGCCCAGTTCGTCGATGCCGGCCACTCCGCCGGCCGCCTCGGCCAACGAGTCGCAGAACAAGCCATGAAGATTGCCGCCCTGCAAATGGTCTCGACGCCCAGCGTCGAGCGCAACCTCGCGACCGCCGCGGCCCTGATCTCGCAGGCCGCCGAGGCTGGCGCGCAATGGGTGGCGCTGCCCGAGTACTTCTGCCAGATGGGCCTGACCGACCGCGACAAGCTGCGGATCGCCGAAGCAGCGGGGTCGGGTCCGATCCAGGGCATGCTTTCCGACGCGGCCCGACGCCACGGCCTGTGGGTGATCGGCGGCACGCTGCCGATCCGCAGCGACGACCCCGAGCGGGTGTTCAACGCTTGCTGCGTCTATGCGCCCGACGGCTCGCTGGCCGCGCGCTACGACAAGATCCACCTGTTCTGCTTCGACAACGGCCGCGAGCGCTACGACGAGGGGCGGGTGCTGCGCGCCGGCACCGAGCCGGTGGCGTTCAGCGGTGCGTGCGCGGTGACCTCCGCAGGCGTTGACCCAGCGCCGCTGCGGGTCGGCTTGAGCATCTGCTACGACCTGCGCTTCCCCGAGCTGTACCGCTCGCTGATGGCGCTGCCGGGACAGTCGCCGTGCGACCTGATCGCGGTACCGGCCGCCTTCACCCACACCACCGGGCAGGCGCATTGGGAGCTGCTGCTGCGCGCCCGGGCGGTCGAGAATCAGTGCTATGTGATTGCCCCGGCGCAGGGCGGTCTGCACGAGAATGGCCGCCGCACCTGGGGCCACAGCATGGTCATCGACCCGTGGGGCGACGTGATCGCGGTGCAGCCCGAGGGCGAAGGTGTGGTGCTGGCCGAACTTGATCTCGACCGGCTCGCGGCGGTGCGCGCGCAATTGCCGGCGCTGGCGCATCGGCGACCCGACGGACGCTCCTGAATCCAGCGTCAGTTCAAGCCGCAGCAGCGATCACGTGCGCCACCGCAGCGGTGAGCTTCTTGCCGTAGGGCACGTGCAGAAATTCATTCGGTCCGTGTGCATTGCTCTTCGGGCCGAGCACGCCGCACACCATCATCTGTGCCGACGGGAAGCCCCGCTGCAACAGGCTCATCAGCGGGATCGTGCCGCCTTGCCCGATGTAGCCGCAGGGTGCGCCGAAATGGGTTTGCGACGCGGCGTTCAGCGCGGCGTCGAGCCACGGCGCGAGCGTCGGGGCGTTCCAGCCCGTGGCGCCTGACGGCTGGCCGGATGTGGCACCGGCGCGGCCATCGGCGCTGAAGGTCACCTTCGCGTTGTACGGCGCGTTGTCCTCGAGCAGCGTCTTCAGCTTCGCGGCGGCGACGTTGCCGTCGACCAGCGGCGGCAGACGCAGGCTCAGCTTGAACGCGGTGCACGGCCGCAGCACGTTGCCCGCGCTGTGCATCTCGGGAAAGCCGTCGACGCCGGTCACGCTGAGCGTCGGTTTCCAGGTGCGGCGGATCAGCGCATCGAGCGGGTCGGTGGTGGTCGGCAGCGTCGGCCCGCCGTCGGCGCCACAGGCCCACGGAAAGCGCTTCCACACCTCGTCGCCAAGGGCACTCGCGGTAGCGCGCGCCTGCTCGATGCGATCGGCCGGGATCTCGCAGTGAAAGCTTGCCGGCAGCAACTCGCCGGTCTTCGAATCCTCGAGCCGGTCGAGCACCTGGCGCAGGATGCGAAAGCTCGACGGAACCAGTCCGCTCGAATCGCCCGAGTGCACGCCTTCGGTCAGCACCTCGACCCTCAGCACGCCGCTGACCATGCCGCGCAGGCTGGTGGTCAGCCAGAGCTGGTCGTAGTTGCCGGCGCCGCTGTCCAGGCACACCACCAGGCCGATGTGTCCGAGCCTCGGCTTCAACGCGTCGATGTAGGCGGGCAGGTCGAACGAGCCGCTTTCCTCGCAGCTCTCGATGACCCCAACGCAGCGCGGGCGCGGTATGCCCTGCGCATCGAGCGCCCGGATCGCGGTCAGCGACGCGTACACCGCGTAGCCGTCGTCGGCACCGCCGCGCCCGTAGAGCAGGCCGTTCTCGTACTTCGGCGTCCACGGGCCGAGGTCGTGGCGCCAGCCGGTGAACTCGGGCTGCTTGTCGAGATGGCCGTACATCAGCACCGTTTCGGCGTCGCGATCGTTGCCGCCCGGCCGGGTGGCGGGCGCTTCGAAAAAGATCACCGGCGTGCGACCCGGCAGGCGAACGATCTCGAGCTTCAGCCCGGCCACCGGCTGCCGCTCGACCCATTGCGCGGCGTCGCGGATCACGCGCTCGATGTGGCCGTGGGTTTGCCAGTCGGCGTCGAACAGCGGGCTTTTCGCAGGGATCGCGATGTAGTCGACCAGCGCCGGGACGATGGTCTCGTCCCAGGTGAGATCGCAGAAGGCGGCGATGGCGGACGCTTCATCGGGCGCCATGGGCAGAGAAGGGTCGCGTGCGTTCATCAGCGGGCTCCGGTTCGATTCGAGATCAGTGTAGGACCGCACCTTCCGGCTGAACCGGCTTCTCGCGCACGGCGGGGAAGCGCAAGGTGAATCGCGCGCCCGGCCCGAAGGCTGCGCCGCCCTGGTCGGTCAGCCCCGGGCGATGCCGCAGGTTCGCGTCCTCGAGGATCAATTCGGCTCCGTGCTGGGTCGCGATCTGGCGCACGATCGCAAGCCCGAGTCCGGACCCGTCGACCTGCGTGCCCAGCATTCGGTAGAACGGGCGAAACACCTGCTCGCGCTCGGACGCCGGTATGCCGGGGCCGGAGTCTTCGACCTGCAGAACGACCACCTGGCCGAACGGGTCGTCGATGATGCGTACCGTCACCGTGCCACCCGTGGGGGTGTAGTGCAGCGCGTTGTCCACCAGGTTGCGGATCAATTCGCCCAGCAGCAAACGGTGGCCCCGTACCTTCAGCCCACCGGACGCCGGCGCCTCCTCGCCGATGCGGCGTTCGGGGCCTTCGTAGCCGAGGTCGATGCGTTTCTCGAGCGCGTGCGGCACGAAGTCCTGCACCGTCTCGACGGCCAGCTCGGCCAGGTCGACGGCGTCGAGGTTCTGCGCGTGCTCCTTGTCCTCCGCACGCGCCATCGCCAGCAGCTGGTTGACCATGTGGGCCGCACGCTGGCTCGACAGCGCGATCTGCCGCAGCGAGCGCTTGATGTCGACCGGGTCGGTCTTGCCGGCGTCGATGTCGCGCTGCGCAAGTTCAGCCTGCATGCGCAGGCCGGCCAGTGGCGTCTTCAACTGGTGCGCGGCATCGGCCAGGAAATGCTTCTGCGAGCCGATCGAGCGGTCGAGCCTGGCCAGCAGGTCGTTGATCGCGCGCACCAGCGGCGACACCTCTTCGGGCGCATCGCGCTCGTCGATCGGGCTCAGGTCGCTGCTGTCGCGCTTGCGGATGCGTTGCTGCAATTCGTTGAGCGGCGCGATGCCGCGCGCCAGCGCCAGCCACACCAGCAGCACCGCCAGCGGCAGGATCACGAACTGCGGCAGGATCACGCCCTTGATGATCTCGGTGGCCAGCCGCGAGCGTTTGCCCAGGGTCTCGGCGACCTGCACCAGCGGCGCCGCATCGCCGGGACGCCCCGGCACGTCGACCCACATGTACGCGACCCGCACATTCGTGTCGTGGATCGTCTCGTCGCGGTAGCGCAGCTCGCCGGGCGGCACGCGGTCTTCCTCGGGCGGCACCGCCAGCGTGCGGTCGCCGCTCAGGTACTCGCCGCGCAGGCCCAGCACCTGGTAGAAAACATCGTCCGATTCGTCGGCGCGCAGGATTTCAGATGCGCCCACCGGCAGCTCGAAACCGGCAGTCGCGTAGCCTTTCACCGTCTTGACGACCACCTGCTTCGACAGCACCCGCACCATCTCGGCGAGTTCGCGGTCATAGGGCTGATTCGCGATGCCTTGGGCGACCAGCCAGGTCAGCACGACGCTCATCGGCCACAGCAACAGCAGCGGCGCAAGCATCCAGTCGAGGATCTCGCCGAAGAGTGAGCGTTGTTCGTGGGGGCCGACCATGGGTGCTCAAAGGATAGCCGTCACCCCGCGGCTCTGATGGGCAGACGCGACTGGCGCGCTGCCCGTTCAGGCCGCAATCTTTTCGAGGCAGTAGCCGAGGCCGCGCACCGTCGCGATGCGAATCGGCCCTTGTTCGATCTTCTTGCGCAGGCGGTGGATGTAGACCTCGATCGCGTTGTTGCTGACCTCTTCGCCCCATTCGCACAG
>JARXKP010000110.1:4964-10666 GCA_030271615.1 Pseudomonadota bacterium | reverse complement strand
CCTCGGAGCTCGATTTCTGCTTGGCCAGACTCACGTAAGGGGTGAAGTAACCGATGCGCTTGAACAGTGCCACATAGCCGGCCACCGAATCGGAGCCCAGCTCGGTGTCGAACTGATGGATGGCGGCCAATTCACTGGCCACGCGCCAACCGTCGCCGATCTGCCATTCGACGCCCGCCGTCAGGATGGCGTTGTGGATGCTGCGGACCCGCTCGATGCCGGGACCGGGAAGCGCGTCGCTGACCTGCCAGTAGCCGAGGCCCGGCGCCAGGTCGACGCGCGGGAAGCGCACCGGCAGCCCCTCGCCGTTCTTCTTGCGGGTGTCGGCGATATGCAGGCCAATGCGCCAGGTCAGGTCGGGGTCGCGAGCGGTGAGCACCAGCCCCACGATCTTGACCTTGACCGGCGTGAAGAACGCACCCGGTTCGACCTGCGGTGGCAGACCGTCACGCGCCCACAGCCGAGCCTGGGTGTTGGCCGTCCCGGCATAGCCATCCAGGCTGAGGTCGTGCGAGCCCACAGTGAAACTTCGGCTCAGGAACAAGCCCGTGAAGTCGTTGGTCGGCGAGATCGAATACATCTCGTGCGGCAGGCGAACCATGTCGTGCGAGACGCCCACGTCGAGCGACTCGGAGTACATGTACAGCGGCACCCGCAACTTGCCGGCGCGCACCAGCCAGTCGTCGTCTGGCCGCCAGGCGACGAAAGCCCAGCTCGGCTAGGCGCGCCAGTGGTTTTCGCGGTTTTCGGCCGCGGCGGCCTTCACCTGCAGCGTCGCCGACCACTGCGGTGTGAAGCGTAGATCGAGCTGACCGGCCACCAGCGAATCGCGCTTCCAGGTGCCGTCGCGGTCGATGAAGCGCTGGTAGGTGTAGTCGGAGTTGGACTCGGCGTAGCCCAGCGTCGCGAAACCGGACCAGGTGGCGTCGACCGCCTGCGCTGGCGCTGCGAGCAGCGTGGCCAGCAGCGCCAGGGCGCCGCCAACAGAATGAAACTGAGTTATTTTCATGAAGTCTTTCAGTCCTGAAATCTCTGGGCGATGTCGGTCAGGCTCGCTTGCACCTCGAACAGGGCGCGCACGACCAGCGGGTCGAAGTGCTTGCCGCTGTCGGCGGCGATCCTGCCGAGCGCCACGTCGTGGCCCATCGGCTCCTTGTAGACGCGTCGGCTGATCAGCGCGTCGTAGACATCGGCCACTGCCATCAAGCGTGCCGACAACGGAATCGCCTCGCCGGCCAGGCCCGCGGGGTAACCGCTGCCGTCCCACTTCTCGTGGTGATGCCGTGCGATCTCGATGCCGTAGCGCAACAGCGGTCCGGCGCGATCGCCGAGGCGATCGGCAGCGCGCTGCAGCAAGTCCGCACCGACATCGGCATGAGTCTTCATCACCCCCCATTCTTCGGCCGTCAGAGGCCCCGGTTTGAGCAGCACCCGGTCGGGAATGGCGACCTTGCCGATGTCGTGCAGCGGTGCCGCACGCGCCATCGCGTCGATCTGCGCGTCGTCGAGGCCGCCGCCCTGCTGCGAGATCCAGCGCGCGAGCACGCGCACGTACTCCTGCGTTCTGCGAACGTGCTGGCCGGTGTCGCTGTCGCGGAATTCGGCCAGACCGACCATCACGAACAGCGTGGTGTCGCGCAGTTGCTCGACTTCGTCGACCCGCAGCGCGAGCTCGCTCTGCAGCCAGGCGTTGCGGTCGCGCATGGCCTTGCGCCAGGCGCTGACATCGAGCTGGGTGCGAACCCGGGCCATCAGCGTGGCCGGATTGAAGGGCTTCGCAACGAAATCAGCGCCGCCGACCTCGAAGCACAGGTTCTCGTCTGCCGGGCTGTTCAGCGCGGTGAGAAACAGCACCGGCACGTCCCGCGTGCATGCATCGGCTTTCAGGCGGCGACACACCTGGTGGCCGTCCATGCCGGGCATCATGACGTCGAGCACGATCAGGTCGGGGGCGCGACGCTGGGCGAGTTCCAGCGCCTTGGCCCCCGACACCGCCAGCTGCACCCGGTAATGCGGGCCCAGCAACTCCGACAGCAGCGACAGGTTGGTCGGCGTGTCGTCGACCACCAGCACGGTCGGCCGCACGGCAGCAAGCGCCGCCGAGGGAGACAAGTCGTTCATGTTCATATGCAGAAATCCGCAATGACAGCATCCGATCGACCGGGCTGCGCAGGCTGCGTGGGCAGCGCCGCCAGCGCCGCATCGAAATCAAACCCCTGGATCGCGAGGCCCACCGCCCGCACCATCGGCGGCGACAGCACCTGACGCAGCGCGCGGCGATGGCTGCTCCACCACTCGCTGGCCTGACCGTCGCTTTGTTCGAGCAATTCGCGCAGGCCGGCCAGCGCCTCGTCGGGTGTCAGCATCAGTTCGCCGAACTCGCTGGGCCGCTCTGCTGCGGTCGGCGTCTCCAACCCGAGATCGAGTTGCGCGACCAGCTCGCCGAGCATCGCCTCGAGCCCGGGCAGCGTGCCGCCCGCGGCCTGTGCATCGCGCTCGATGGCCTGCCCCTCGAGCTTCAGCGCAAGCTCGCGCAGCGGCTGCGCGCCGATGGTGCCGGCCAGACCCTGCAGGGTGTGGGCGGCGCGGTGCAGTTCGTCCCAGTGCCCGTGGTCGAGCCAATCGCGCCAGCCGGCGATGCCCCCTCCATACGCGGACGTGAACCCTCGCAAGGTGCGCAGCAGCAGCGCATGGCTGCCGTCGACATGCGCCAGTGCACGACCGACGGCGATGCAGGTCAGGAGCGGCAGCGATGACGCATCGTCGCGGCGCCGGGTGCCCGTCGAAGGCGCGGCCATGTCGGCAACGGCGGCGGGCACACGGTAGGCCTGCAGTTCGCGCACCAGGGCCGGCACATCGAGCGGCTTGGTGATGTAGCCCTGCATGCCAGCGACCCGAGTGCGCTCGCGCTCCTCGGCCATTGCATGGGCGGTGAAGGCGAGGATCGGCAGCGCATCGAAGCGCGGCTGGGCGCGCAGTCGGCGTGTGGTCTCCAGCCCGTCGAGGACCGGCATCTGCAGGTCCATCAGCACCACGTTGAACGCCTCGGGGCCACTGGCCGCCAGACGCTCGATGGCCTGCAGCCCGTTGCTGACCACCTCGACCCGGGCCCCGCGGCGCGTGAGCACCTCGACGACCACCTCCTGATTGACTTCGTTGTCTTCGGCCAGCAGCAGGCTCAGCCCATCGAGCCTCGCCAGCACTTGCGGGTCATCCACGACGCGACCGTCGAGGAAGAGCTTGCGCAGGTCGTCGGGCAGCACCGGCTTGTCGAGAAAGTCGCGGACGTCGTTCGCGCGGCACTGCTCGCGCAGGTCCTCGGCGCCGTAGGCCGACATCACCACGATGCGCACCCCGGGTTGCGTCTCGCGCATCCGTTCGATGACCGTTGTGCCCTCGCCATCGGGCAGCACCCAGTCGAGCACCACGAGGTCGAACGGCGTGCCGGCGTCGCGGGCCAGCGCCAGCGCGCGCAGCGCGCCCGCAGCATCCTCGGCCCCGTCGAGCTTTCCGTGGCGTCCGATGCCCAGCTTGTGCAACTGACCGATCACCGCGACACAGGTGTCCGGCTGATCGTCGACCACCAGCACACGCATCGCAGCGACCGAGTCGGGCAACTCAGGGCAGCCGGCGCCCGACTCGACCGGCAGCGGAATGCGCACCGTGAAGCGGGTTCCGATGCCGGGTCGACTGTCGACCTCGATCTGCCCGCCCATCAGCGAGACGAAACGGCGCGCGATGGCCAACCCCAGCCCGGTGCCGCCAAAGCGCCGCGTCGTCGTCTCGTCGGCCTGCATGAATTCCTTGAACAGGCCGGCCTGCTGCTGCGGCGTCATGCCGATGCCGGTGTCGATGACATGGAACACGATCAACGGCACCGCGTCGACCCCCGCACCGGGCCGCGACATGGCGCTGTCGACGACCAGCCGCACCCGACCGGCCAGCGTGAACTTGACCGCGTTCGACAGCAGGTTGGTCAGGATCTGGGTCAGGCGCAGCGCATCGCCGCGCCGCGTTCCGCGAGCCGCCAGCAACGAGGGATCGACGTACTCGCACACCAGCTCGATCCGCTTGGCCTGGGCCGGCTGACGCACCAGCGACAGGGCCTGCGACACCACGTCCTCGATGCGCAGCGGTGCCTGCTCGAGCGTCATGCCGCCGGCCTCGATCTTCGAGAAGTCGAGCACGTCGTTGATCAGTGCCAGCAGCAGCCGCGATGCGCCGTTCACCTTGTCGAGGTAGTTGCGCTGGCGATCGCTGAGGTCGGTCTGCAGGGCCAGATGGGTCATGCCGATGATCGCGTTCATCGGCGTGCGGATCTCGTGACTCATGTTGGCCAGAAAGCTCGACTTCGCCGTCGTGGCCAGCTCGGCCTGATCGCGCGCGGCATGAAGTTCGAGCTCGGTGCGGTCTCGCTGGCGCAGCTCGTCCTGCACGGCCTGCGCCATGTCGTCCAGCGCATTGCCGAGCACGCACAGCTCCTGCACCCACTCACGCGACGGCGAGACGCGGCCGTTGTAGTCGACCGCAGCGTGGCGCGCAGCCACCTCGCCGAGCTCGGTGATCGGCCGCAGCACGCGCCGTCGCATCAGCACGGTGACGGCAAACAGCAGCGGCAGCAGCGCCAGGTTCACCAGGATGGCGGTGCGGATGGCACGCTCCAGGTCGTGGCGGGACTCATCGACCATGCCCTGGGTTCGGCTGCCCGCGAGCTGGCGCAGTTCGCCGACGGCCCCGACCAGGTCGGCACGCGCCGCTTCGTACTCGACGGTGTGCACCAGCTGTATCGCGTAGTCGCGATCGGGCGGGCTGTCGGACACGAATTCGTGCGTATGGCGGTCGTACAGGCCCTGGGTCGCCGCGAAGGCGATCTTCTCGGTCGCCTGCATGCGCTTAGCCACCGCCAGCACCTGCCGTGCAGACACCAGCTCACGCGGAGTGAACTCGAGCGCCTGCATGGTTTCGATCAGCGAGCGCGTCTTGCCGCTTTCGGGCAACCGGTGCCCGCGGCGCCCAGCGATGACCTCGCGTCAGTACAGCGCGAGATCGGCCTCGATTGGCGGCGGGAGCTGCCCGTCGCGCACCGAGAGGATGTCGTAGTAATACCCGAGATAGCGCGTGTCGGCGGTGGTGGTGAAGCTCTGCACCAGGTGCGCGAGCAGGTCGTTCTCCTGCAACAGTTGCTGGATGAAGTTCTGGGTCAGGTCGCGCCGGTCGTAGGCCGAGCGAAACACGACGTCGGCGCGCTGGATCGACACCAGCAGCACCAGGTTGGCCGAGAGGGCCAGCAGCAAGGTGGCGAGGAACCCGCGCGAGATCGACTTCAGCTTCATGGGCTGCAGGTGCGCAAGCGATGCCGAGGGTGAAAGAACGCGGTCATGCCCGATTTTCGAAGTGGCATGGCCGCTTCGAAGCCCGGAACACGACCGTGCTCGCGGTGCATTTCGATGGGCAAGGGCCGCGGGATTGCTCGCATGCGCGCCGATCGTCGCGGCAGCAGGGCCCATCGACAGGCCGCACTGCTCGGTTTCGTTATGCCCTTTTCGAGCAAGCTCAGAGACTTTGCGTCGTTGTGCATCCGTGAGCGGCCCGCGAGAATCGCCACCCGGCACCCGCCAGAACCACCCATCGCCCTGCGGCGACGCTGCATGAACTTCCAGCAACTGCGAGCCGTCCGCGAAGCCATCCGCTGCGGATTCAAC
>JARXKP010000110.1:0-4864 GCA_030271615.1 Pseudomonadota bacterium | reverse complement strand
CATGAACTTCCAGCAACTGCGAGCCGTCCGCGAAGCCATCCGCTGCGGATTCAACCTGACCGAGGTGGCCGGCGTGCTGCACACCTCGCAGCCCGGCATCAGCCGCCAGATCCGCGAGCTGGAAGACGAGCTCGGCATCGACATCTTCGTGCGCGCCGGCAAGCGCCTGACCGGGCTCACACCGCCTGGCGAAGCGCTGCTGCCGATCGTCGAACGCATGCTGCTCGAAGCCGACAACCTGAAGCGCGTCGGCGAGGATTTCAACGCGCAGAACACCGGCCGGCTGTCGATCGCGGCGACGCACTCGCAGGCCCGCTATGCGCTGCCGACGGTGGTGCGCGATTTCCGTCAGGTGTACCCGCAGGTCACGCTGATGCTGCACCAGGGCTCGCCGAAGCAGGTGGCCGAAATGCTGCTGTCGGGCGAGGCCGACATCGGCGTCGCGACCGAGGCGCTGGCGCATTACCCCTCGCTGGTCGCCCTGCCCTGCTACCGCTGGACGCACAGCGTGGTCGTGCCGCCCGGACACGCGCTGCTGGACATAGAAGGCCCGATCACGCTGGAGCAGCTGGCCCGCCACCCCATCATCACTTACGAAGCCGGCTACACCGGGCGCGCCCACATCGACGACGCGTTCACGAAGGCCGGGCTGAAGCCCGACATCGTGCTGAGCGCGATGGACGCCGACGTGATCAAGACCTATGTCGAGCTGGGCATGGGCGTGGGTATCGTCGCGTCGATCGCTTTCGATGCCGAGCGCGACCGCACCTTGCGAGCACTCGACGCGCGCCACCTGTTCGAGATCAACCTGACCCGACTCGCCATCCGGCGCGGCACCTGGCTGCGCGGCTATGTCTACGCGTTCATCGAAGCCTTTGCGCCGACGCTGACGCGAGCCGCAGTCGAGCGGGCGCTGGCGACCGGAGCCGACGACCCGGTCGACCTCGACTGATCGAACCGGAACCCCAGCGCTGGCGGCCCGCCGGTCAGGCCGGAACCGGCTCGCTGGTCGGGCGCCCCGCGTAGTCGGTCCAGCAGCGGGCCTGGTAGTCGTAGAGCTTGCAACGACGAGCCGTGTCGGCATACCAGCGCCACGAGAACGGCTGGATCACGATGCGACCCGGCAGCCTGTCTTCCAGCAGCTTCTGCGCGCGCTTCAATCGATACAGCGGCACGCTCATGTCCACGTGGTGGGCGGTGTGCTCCATGATGTGATGCAGCACCGCACCCATCGGCGAGCGGAAGGTCAGATGCACCGTGGTCGACACGAACGGATGCGCTTTCGACCAGGCGGTCTTGTCCGCGTACCAGGCCACGCCGGTGTGGGTGTGGTGCAGGTAGACGACGAAACCGATCATGCCGTTCCAGAAGACGAAGGGCACGACAAAGCCCACGGTGACCAGCCACCAAGCCGACTGGTCGGTGGCATAAGCGGCGGCAACCAGACCCGCGATCCAGACCGCTGCACCGGCGCTGACGCCGAGGCAATCCCAGAGGAACGCCTTGCGTCGGGTCGGCATGGTGCTGCGGTTCGGAAACATCATCCGGCCCCACCAGATTTCGACCAGGTAGTAAAGCCAGGGGGCCCAGCCGCTGCGGTAGATGCGCTCGAGCGTCTGCTTCCAGGCCGGCAGGGCCTGGAATTCCTGCAGCGTGCGCGGCTCCCAGACGAAGTCGAAGCCCTTCAGGTTGGTGTAGCCGTGGTGCACCACGTTGTGCCCCACGTCCCACAGGCTGTAGGGCGTCATCGAGGGCAGGAACACCAGGCGGCCGATCCAGCGGTTCAGCGTGCGATGGCGCGTCAGGCTCTGGTGGCAGGCGTCGTGGCCGAGGATGAACAGGCGCCCGATCACGAAACCGCTGGCGAGGCCCGCCAGCAACTGCACGGCCGGGTGTTCGGCGAGCACCACGGTCGCGAGACCGGCGGCAAACAGCAGCAGGTCGACCATCACGAGCAGCAAGGCATGCGCCGTGTTGCGCTGGACGATCGGCGCCATCCACGCACGGATCTGTCTGCGATGAGGCATGTCAGCCGAAGGGGCCGTTGGTGCGGTGACCCTGGGGACCGCCGAAAGCACGGAATCCACGGAAAGAAGCGTCGTCATGGTGCTGATTTCGAAATACGCCAGCCTAGGGCCGAAGCGTCCCCGCGACCTTGACGGCGATCAAACGAGATCGCACTTCGCCTGCCGACAATGGAAACGAACCCTTACAGGAGTCCCCTATGCGAGCCGTTCCCAAGCCCGTCAGCATCGAAGCCCTGGACGCCTGCCATCGGCAGATGCAGATTCATCTGGCCGAGCTGGGCTCCCTCGCCAGACACATCGAGGCGGCGGGGCTCGACAGCGTGGCGGCGCAGCAGGCCGCCGCCATCGAGGCGTTCTTCTCGACCACCTCGCGTCAGCACCATGCCGACGAGGAACGGCAGGTCTTCCCGCCGCTGCTCGCCGGCGGTGAGGCCGAACTGGTGACTGCGGTGCGCACGCTGCAGCAGGACCACGGCTGGATCGAGGAAAACTGGATTCAGCTGGCGCCGCAGTTGCGTGCCCTCGCCTCGGGCAACGGCTGGGTCGACCCGGCCGAGTTCCAGCACGACGTCGAGGTGTTCCTCGACTTGGTCGGCGGCCACATCGCGCTGGAAGAAACACTGATCTACCCCGCCTCGAAAGCGCTCTGGGCGCAGGCCGTCGCCGATCGGGACATGCCCGCGCAGCGCTGAAGGCGCAGCCCTGACGCCGGGGCTTTGCGGCGGTCCGGGGGTTCAGGCGGCGTTGGCACCGAGCCGACGCAGCTTGCGCAACCAGCGGTTGACATCTTCCGGACCCAGCGTGTCGACCTGACCGACCAGGGTTTCGCGGATCGGGGCGATCCCGACAAATCCAAGAATGTTGCGCTCCAGCGACTTCACGCTGTGCGCGCGGAACACGTACCGATAGACCAGCGCCGGCATGCCCATCGTGACGACCAGCCGTGCCGATCGACCACCGAGCACTTTCTGTCCGAACGGTTTGCCCTGGTTCTTGTCGAAGGCGAAGCCGGGCCGCGCGACCTGCTCGAAGTAGCCCTTGAGCAGCGCCGGCATGTCGCCCATCCACAGCGGAAACACGAACACCAGGTGCTGCGCCCAGGCAATCGCCTGCTGGGACGGCAGCAGCGACGCCGGCAGCGCACCGTCGTTCCAGTCGGTCTGCGTGCGCAGCAGCGGGAAATCGAGTTGCGCAACGTCGATCGATTTGACATCGTGTCCGGCGGCGCTGGCCCCCTCTCCATAAGCCGCGGCGAGCGCGTGGCACAGGTGCCCGCCAGCGGGATCGGGATGCCCCTGCACGATCAGGATGCGGTGGACGGTCATGGCTGAATCCTCCACCCTGCATCGTCGCGGCCGCGGCGGTGCGGCCGATTGACGAGCGTCAACGGATCAGCCCGTCAGAGGCGTCGCACCGAGGCCGCATGTCGCAGGGCAGCGAAGCCTTCGAAACCCGGGGGCCACGCCGGCGATCAGATCATCGCCGCCGGGTCGGGTTGCTCGTCGGCGAATCGGGTGATGCGGCGCGGCAGCAGGTGCACGGTGTCGCCCGGTTCGAGGCGCATGCGTTCGCGCAGCAACCGGAATTCCGACCGCGGCAGTTCGACATCGATGTAGCTGCTGTCGTCCAGCCGCTTGAACTCCAGCCGCGCGTTGGGCCCGACGGTCAGCGCCTGCGACAGCGTGACCGCAACCGCGCCCGACTGCGCGACGGCCACGATCTGCAGTTCGTGCGGTCGCACATAGCTGACGTCGGCAGGATGCGGGACGGTGCCCTGTGCATGGTCGAGTCGACCGTGGAACAGGTTCACGTCGCCGAGAAACTGCAGCACGAACGGCGATGCCGGATGGTCGTACACCTCGTCGGGCGAGCCCACCTGCTCGATGCGGCCCTGGTTCATCACCACGATGCGGTCGGCCACCTCCATCGCCTCTTCCTGATCGTGGGTGACGAACACGCTGGTGACATGCACCTCGTCGTGCAGCCGACGCAGCCAGCGGCGCAACTCCTTGCGCACCTTGGCATCGAGCGCGCCGAATGGCTCGTCGAGCAGCAGCACCTTCGGCTCGACCGCCAGCGCACGGGCCAGCGCGATGCGCTGCCGCTGCCCGCCGGAGAGCTGGTGCGGATAGCGGTCGGCGATCCAGTCGAGCTGCACCAGCTTCAGCAGGTCGGTCACCTTGGCGCGGATCTGCGCGTCGCTCGGGCGCGTCGCCTTGGGCCGCACGCGCAGCCCGAAAGCCACGTTCTCGAAGATCGTCATGTGAGCAAACAGCGCGTAGTGCTGGAACACGAATCCGACCTGCCGCTCGCGCACATCGGTGTGGGTGGTGTCCTCGCCGTGGAACAACACCATGCCCGAATCCGGCACCTCCAGCCCCGCGATGATGCGCAGCAGCGAGGTCTTGCCCGACCCCGACGGTCCGAGCAGCGCAACCAGTTCGCCCGACGGGATGTCAAGGTTCAGGTTGTCGCAGACAACGGTCTTGCCGAAGCGCTTGTTGAGGTTTCTAACTTCGATGCTCATGTCGATCTTCCCGAGTTGCCCCCTCGCCCTTTGGGATAGGGCTGGGATGAGGGCGCGGTGGTGAGACTTGCAACGTGCGTTTTTCTTTGCCTGCGCCGCAGGGCTTCGGCCGGGCCGGTCGCTGCGGGCTGAACCCGCGCCCTGTCCTGAACGGCCAGAGCCTTGGCTTCTTGATGCCCGCTGCGACCGGCCCGGCCAAAGCCCTGCCCATGTAGTGCGTGCGTGTCACTGGCGGCATCCTGCGCGGTTGCATTTCTTGGAACGGCCCACAAACGCGTCAGCACGGGTGGCATCGGGCCGCACCCGGCGG
>JARXKP010000109.1 GCA_030271615.1 Pseudomonadota bacterium | reverse complement strand
AGATGTCCTGCGTGGTGACGGCGGTGATGCCGATGCCGTCGATGATGGCGCGGTGTCCCCAGGGCTCGCCCACGCAGTAGCCGTCCATGTTGCCCACCCGCATGTTGGCCACCATCTGTGGCGGCGGCACGGTGATGACCTTCGCGTCCTTGATCGGGTTGATGCCGGCCGCCGCCATCCAGTAATACAGCCACATCGCGTGCGTGCCGGTCGGGAAGGTCTGCGCGAACGTGTACTCGCGCTTGTCGGCTTGCATCAGCTTGGCAAGGCTCGGACCGTCGACCGCCCCTTTGTCTGCGAGCGCCTTCGACAGCGTGATGGCCTGACCGTTGTTGTTCAGTGTCATCAGCACGGCCATGTCCTTCTTCGGACCGCTGACGCCCAGATGCACCCCATAGATCAGGCCGTAGAGCACATGTGCCATGTCGAGTTCGCCGTTGACCAGCTTGTCGCGCACGCCGGCCCAGGACGCTTCCTTGGTCGGGATGATCTTGACGCCGTACTTCTTGTCGAACCCGAGCACGGAGGCCATGACAACCGAAGCGCAATCCGTCAGTGGAATGAAGCCGATGCGGACTTCCTCTTTTTCAGGCTTGTCGGACCCCTGCGCGTAGACCGCGCTCTGCAATCCGGGAACGAGTCCCACGGCGCCGCTGGCGGCGGCGGCTTTGATCAGGGTTCTGCGGCTCATGTCGGTCTTTCGAGTGAGGGGGAGGTTCATGGTGTCCTTCGAGATGGCGAGTCGATGAATTGCAAATGCACAAACAAAAACGGCGCCCGCGCTGTCGATCTGTGGAGACCTGTGACAGTGAGGGACGCCGTCGTCCGGTTCGCTCAGCACCATCGTGGTGGTGAACGAAGTTCATTCGTAGATCGCCGTTGACCTACTGGATCGATATCAGCAATCGCTGTGCCAGAGCTCGGTTCGCAAAAGGGGCGCTCATGTTTGCTGCATTGCACCAATAACAGGCGATTTGCCGACGGTCGTGCGCCAACATCGGCCGCGCAGCGGGTTCTCGCACAGGCTTCGTGCGTGGGCGCTCGACGGGCCTGTCAGGTCAGCAGATCGGCGACATCGACGATGCGCTGCGCCACGTCGGCGAGCTTCAACCCCTTGTCCATCGCTGCCTTGCGCAACAGCGCGTAGGCCTCGCTTTCGGGCAGGCCCTGTCGCTTCATCAGGATGCCCTTGGCGCGATCGATGGTCTTGCGGTCGGACAACTGGGTGCGGGCGTCGGCGAGTTCTCGGCGCAGCGACTCTTCGTGTTCGAAGCGGGCGAGCGCGACTTCGAGCACTGGCCTCACGCGGTCGGCGGCGAGCCCCGACACCACATAGGCCGTGACGCCTGCCGCGATGGCCGCACCGACGTGGGTGGTGTCATCGTCATTGGTGAACAGAACGATCGGCCGCCGCGCATCCCGCGTGGCGACAACAACGTGTTCAAGGGTGTCGCGGGCGCCGCTCTCTGCATCGACGATCACCATGTCCGGTGCGATCTGAGCTAGGCGATCAGGCAGGAACACGTCGGCCGGCAGCACAGCAACGATGTTGTAGCCGTTCTCCAGCAGGCCGATGCGCAAGCTGCGCGAGCGTTCGGCCTGCGACTCGGCATTTTCGTCGGTGGGGTCGTCGACCGCCAGCGAGTCGGGCGCGACGATGACGATTCGCAGAGACGGCTTCATGCCGATGATCAACGCAAATTTCACGCCACCACGCGGGCCTGCGAGCGAGAGCGACCTTCGGCCGCGCGAATGCAAAGCGCGGGGCACGACCCGCCGCCTAAACTCTGCCGATGATTTGTCTGGGAATTGAATCGTCGTGCGATGAAACCGGCGTGGCCTTGATCGAGGCCGACGCCCAAGGCGTTCCCCGTTTGCGGGCACAGGCGCTGTACAGCCAGATCGACATGCATCGCGCGTACGGTGGTGTGGTGCCGGAACTCGCGTCGCGTGACCACATCCAGCGCGTGCTACCGCTCGCCCGGCAAGTGATGCTCGACGCACAAGCCAGCCTGCGCGACATCGACATCGTCGCGTACACGCAGGGCCCCGGACTGGCCGGCGCGCTGCTCGTCGGCGCTGGCGTGGCGTGTGCGCTGGGCGCATCGCTGAGTCGTCCGATGCTTGGGGTGCATCACCTCGAAGGGCACCTGCTGTCACCGTTTCTCAGTGCCGATCCTCCGGCGTTTCCCTTCGTCGCATTGCTGGTGTCGGGCGGGCACACGCAGTTGATGCGGGTCGACGATGTGGGCTCCTACGCACTTCTAGGCGAGACGATCGACGACGCCGCTGGCGAAGCTTTCGACAAATCGGCCAAGCTGCTCGATCTGGGTTACCCCGGTGGCCCTGCGCTGGCCGAACTGGCGGCGAGCGGCGATCCACTGCGGTTCGATCTGCCCAGACCGATGCTGCGCAGCGGTGACCTGAATTTTTCCTTCGCCGGACTCAAGACCGCTGTCATGGTGACCTTGCGCAAGCTGGGCGTGTCGCCGAGCGAACAGGACAAGGCGGACCTTGCTGCCAGCACGCAAGCGGCGATCGTCGACGTGCTGGTGCGCAAGTCGCTGACGGCCTTGCAGTCGACCGGGCTCGAACGCCTGGTTGTCGCCGGCGGCGTGGGTGCCAACGCCATGCTGCGCGGCCGACTGAATGCGGAGGGCGTCCGCCGACGTTTCAAGGTGCATTACCCCGAGCTGGCTCTGTGCACCGACAACGGCGCGATGATCGCGTTGGCGGCTGCCATGCGGTGGCAGCGAAACCTCGCGGGCACGCGGTTCGACCACGACTTCAACGTCCGTCCGCGCTGGCCGCTCGGCACCGCGTGAGAGCGCTATAATCGACTGGCTTCGGGTGGACACCACCCGTGGTTTTCGCACGGCGCAGGTAGTTCCACCCGCGACCGCAAGTCACAACATGAAACCCGCATTCGTTGCGAATCGTCGGTTTCATACCAAGGAAACAGCATGACCGCCACCGTCGCCGAAAAGGCAGAAATCGTCAAGTCCAACGCGCGCAGCGCCAACGACACCGGATCCCCCGAAGTTCAGGTGGCTCTGTTGACCGCGCGCATCAATGAGCTGACGCCGCACTTCAAGACCCACCTGAAAGATCACCACGGCCGCCGTGGTTTGCTGAAGATGGTCAATACGCGCAAGAGCCTGTTGGCCTACCTGAAAGACCGGGACGCGGATCGCTACACCGCACTGATCCAGAAGCTGGGTCTGCGCAAGTAATCTGCCGATCGGAGCAAAGAGCCTGTCTGGGTTTTCCAGCACAGGCTCTTCTCGTTTTGAGCCGGGCACCCAACGATGACGATGTGTCATTCCAAGGGCGTTAGTCAGTGAACGCCGCTGGAATGGCATCGCGCCAGGATGCCGAAGCTCTGGGTTCGAAGGCGCCACCCGCAAGGCGCTGATCTCAACCGGAGACACACATGAGCATGTTCAACAAAGTCACCAAGACCTTCCAATGGGGTCAACACACCGTCGTGCTGGAAACCGGCGAAATCGCCCGCCAGGCTGGCGGCGCGGTGCTGGTCAACATCGATGACACCGTGGTGCTCGCCACCGTGGTCGGTGCCAAGAATCCGAAGCCGGGTCAGGATTTCTTCCCGCTGACGGTCGACTACATCGAGAAGACCTACGCTGCCGGCAAGATTCCGGGCAGCTTCTTCAAGCGCGAAGGCCGCCCGAGTGAACTCGAAACGCTGACCTCGCGGCTGATCGACCGCCCGTTGCGCCCGCTGTTTCCTGAAGGCTTCTACAACGAAGTGCAGGTCGTCGTCCACGTGATGTCGCTGAACCCTGAAGTATCGGCCGACATCGCCGCGCTGATTGGCTCGAGCGCTGCTTTGGCGATCTCCGGCATCCCGTTCGACGGCCCGATCGGCGCTGCCCGCGTCGGCTACGTCAACGGCGAGTACGTGCTCAACCCGGGCAAGACGCAATTGCTCGATTCGGCGATGGATCTCGTGGTTGCCGGTACACAGGCGGCCGTGCTGATGGTCGAATCGGAAGCCAAACAGCTGAGCGAAGAGATCATGCTCGGCGGCGTGGTGTTCGGTCACGAACAGAGCAAGGTCGCGATCGCCGCAATCAATGAGCTGGTGCGTGATGCTGGCAAGCCGGCTTGGGACTGGACGCCCGCGGCGAAGGACGAGGCCTTCATTGCCAAGGTGGTGGCTCTGGCCGAAGAACCGCTGCGGGCTGCCTATCAGATTCGCTCGAAGCAGGCCCGCACGCACGCGACGCGCGATGTCACGGCCAAGACGCTGGGCGAGCTGGCCGCTGACGGCGCCGCGGTCGACAAGGTCAAGGTCGACAATGTGCTCTTCGACATCGAAGCCAAGATCGTACGCAGCCAGATATTGGCTGGCGAGCCTCGCATCGACGGCCGCGATACGCGCACCGTGCGAGCGATCGAAATCCGCAATGGCGTTCTGCCACGGGTGCATGGCTCGTCGCTGTTCACGCGCGGCGAGACGCAGGCGCTGGTTGCCGCGACGCTCGGCACCGATCGTGATTCGCAGAAGATCGACGCGCTGGCCGGCGAGTACAGCGAACACTTCATGCTGCACTACAACATGCCTCCGTTCGCCACCGGCGAAACCGGTCGTGTCGGTACGCCCAAGCGCCGCGAAATCGGCCACGGTCGCCTCGCCAAGCGCGCGCTGGTCGCGGTGCTGCCGGACCGTTCGGATTTCCCGTACTCGATGCGTGTCGTCTCGGAAATCACCGAGTCCAACGGCTCGTCGTCGATGGCCTCGGTGTGCGGCGGCTGTCTTGCATTGATGGACGCCGGCGTGCCGTTGAAGGCGCACGTGGCCGGCATTGCGATGGGCCTGATCAAGGACGGCAACCGCTTTGCCGTGCTGACCGACATCCTGGGTGATGAAGATCACTTGGGCGACATGGACTTCAAGGTCGCCGGCACCACCGCCGGTGTGACGGCGTTGCAGATGGACATCAAGATCCAGGGCATCACGAAGGAAATCATGCAGGTCGCATTGGCGCAGGCCAAGGAAGCGCGCCTGCACATCCTTGGCAAGATGGTCGAGGCCATGGGCACGGCCAACACCGAGGTGTCGCAGTTCGCACCGCGCCTGTACTCGATGAAGATCAATCCGGAAAAAATCCGTGACGTGATCGGCAAGGGTGGCGCGACCATCCGTGCGCTGACCGAAGAGACCGGCACGACGATCGACATCGGCGAAGACGGCACCATCACCATCGCGTCGACCGATGCCGACAAGGCAGCGCACGCGAAGAAGCGCATCGAGGAGATCACCGCCGAAGTCGAGATCGGCAAGATCTACGAAGGCCCGATCGTCAAGATCCTGGACTTCGGTGCATTGGTCAACCTGCTGCCCGGCAAGGACGGTCTGCTGCACATCAGCCAGATCGCGCACCAGCGCGTCGAGAAGGTCACCGACTTCCTGAAGGAAGGCCAGATCGTCAAGGTCAAGGTGCTCGAGACCGACGAGAAGGGCCGCGTCAAGCTGTCGATGAAGGCATTGATCGATCGCGATCAGCAGCCGATGCCGGCGGCTGGTGGTCAGGACTGAATCGAACGCGGTGGTCGATCTCCGATCGGTTCGGGCTCATGTGCCCGCACGCCTTCCGGAGATCGCATCCTGAGCACGATGAAAGCCGTTGAAATCAGCGCCTTCGGGCCGCCCGAGGTGCTGCGCATCACCGAACGTCCAGCGCCTGTCGCTGGCTTGGGTGAGGTGTTGATTGCGGTCGCTGCATCCGGCATCAACCGCCCGGATGTGTTGCAGCGCAAAGGTGTCTATCCGCCGCCCGCGGGCGCTTCGGACTTGCCCGGGCTCGAGGTCGCTGGCTCGATCGTTTCGGGTGATGCCGAGGCCATGCAAGCGGCCGGGATGCGCGTTGGTGATCGGGTGTGTGCGCTGGTATCGGGCGGCGGCTATGCCGAACTTTGCGTGGCTCCCGTCGGTCAATGCCTGCCGGTACCTTCCGGATTGACCGACGTCGAAGCGGCCAGCCTGCCTGAAACCTGCTTCACCGTGTGGTCCAACGTATTCGAGCGTGCCTGCTTGAAAGCGGGTGAAACGCTGTTGATCCAGGGTGGCAGCAGCGGCATCGGTGTGACCGCGATTCAGTTGGCTCGCGCCGCGGGCGCCACCGTGCTGGTCACCGTCGGTTCCGATGAGAAAGCGGCCGCCTGCTTGGCCCTTGGCGCGCATCACGCCATCAACTACCGAACCGAGGATTTCGTCGAAGCGACGAAGCGTCTGACAGCGGGCCGAGGGGTCGATGTGATCCTCGACATGGTGGCCGGCGACTACGTCGCGCGCGAGGTGAACTGCCTCGCCGAAGATGGCCGTCTTGCAATCATCGCGGTGCAGGGTGGCACGGAGTCTCAGTTCGATGCGGGCCGGGTGCTGATGCGGCGCCTGACGATCACCGGATCGACTCTGCGCGCCCGTTCGATCGAGTTCAAGTCGGCGATCGCGCGAGAGTTGCGCACGACAGCGTGGCGCTGGATCGAGTCGAAGCTTGTCAAGCCGGTGGTGTTCAAAGTATTCCCGGCCGCTCAGGCCGCTCAGGCGCACGCGTTGATGGAATCGAACCGCCACATAGGAAAGCTGGTGTTGTCATGGTGAGTTCCACCAAATCGAAGTCGCATCCCGGCCGACGTCCTCTGGTTGTGGGCAACTGGAAGATGAACGGCACGCGGGCATCCAGCGTCGCGTTGCTGGCGGCACTGCGCGCTGAAGAACCGTTTGGTTCGGAGGTCTCCGTGTGTTGTCCCTATCCGTATCTGGCTGATGTGGTCTTGTCACTCCAGGGCAGCGGAATTTCGTGGGGAGCCCAGGATTGTTCCCACCTCGATCCTGGTGCCCATACGGGGGACGTGGCGGCGGTGATGCTGACGGAGTTCGGCTGCCGCTATGTGATCGTCGGTCACTCCGAACGGCGTGTTCACCATGCCGAGTCGGATCAACGGGTCGCCGACAAGGCCCGGATGGCGCTGGCTCATGGCCTGACCCCGATCGTGTGTGTGGGCGAGACCCTGGACGAGCGCGTCGCGATGCTGACGGAGTCGATCGTCAAGCGTCAGCTGTCCGCAGTCGTTCACACCCTCGGACATTGCGTGTCGCAGATCGTTGTCGCCTACGAGCCGATCTGGGCCATCGGCAGCGGATTGACCGCGACGCCCGAGCAGGCTCAAGCCGTGCACTCGGTGCTGCGTGCGCAGCTTGCCGCTGCCAGCACTCTTGCCGGTGAAATGCGTTTGCTTTACGGCGGCAGCGTCACGGCGGCCAACGCCCATGCGCTGTTCGCTCAGCCCGACATCGACGGCGGATTGGTCGGTGGTGCCTCCCTCAAGGCGAACGAGTTTTCTGCTATTTGTCGCGCAGCCACTGGGGCTGCGCTTGAGTCTCCTGGAAAGTTGAAAACATGAACTTGATGTTGAATTTGGTGGTGTTGGTCCAGATCCTTGCGGCGCTGTCCATGATCGGTCTGGTACTCGTGCAGCACGGCAAGGGCGCCGACATGGGTGCCTCCTTCGGAAGCGGCGCATCCGGCAGCCTTTTCGGCGCAACCGGCAGCGCCAATTTCCTGTCCCGATCCACGGCCGTATGCGCTGCCGTGTTCTTCGCGTGCACCTTGCTGCTGGCTTTTCTGTCCAATGATCGTGGGCGCGCTCCATCGGGCAGCGTACTCGACCGTCCGACGATCTCGGTACCTGCTGCCGGTGCCAGCGCTGCCACCGGTGCCGCGCAGATTCCGGGTCCCGAAGGTGCCGCTCCACGGCCGGTGACGGGTTCACCCCCAGGTACTGTCGCGGCCCCTGCGACTCCCGCTTCCGGCGTCGCAGCCATCCCGACGAAGTGACCGGCCGCTGAGCGAACGAGTATCGCTTTTGCACCGGTGGAGAGTCTCGAAAGCGCGTGCTTTGAGGTTAGAATTTAGGGCTGTTAATGATCGGATTTGTTCACGCCAACTCGATCATTCACGCCCGACTGAATATCGGGCCGACGTGGTGAAATTGGTAGACACGCTATCTTGAGGGGGTAGTGGCGAAAGCTGTGCGAGTTCGAGTCTCGCCGTCGGCACCAAGTGTTATTCGAGCGGTATTGAATTTGCCTCGTTCAGCGACTCGGAAGGCTCTGAAAGTAAAATGGATCTTCAACCTTACCTGCCGGTTATTCTGTTCATCCTGGTGGGTGTGATGGTGGGGGTGTTGCCGCAGGTCATCGGTTTTGTTCTGGGTCCTCGGCGCCCCGATGCTGCAAAGAATTCACCGTATGAGTGCGGCTTCGAGGCCTTTGAAGATGCCCGGATGAAATTCGATGTTCGCTACTACCTCGTTGCGATCCTGTTCATCCTGTTCGACCTTGAAATTGCTTTTCTTTTCCCGTGGGCAGTGTCGTTGCGCGAGATCGGAGCCGCAGGTTTTTGGGCCATGATGATGTTCTTGGGCATCTTGGTCGTTGGTTTCGCGTACGAATGGAAAAAAGGTGCGCTCGATTGGGAATGACGAATCACCGCAGCATCGACGCAAGGTTCCAGTATGGGCATTGAAGGCGTACTGAAAGAGGGTTTCGTCACGACGAGCCTGGATACCGTCATCAACTGGTCGAAGACCGGTTCACTGTGGCCGATGACTTTCGGTCTGGCGTGTTGCGCGGTCGAGATGATGCATGCGGGTGCGGCTCGCTACGACATCGATAGATTCGGCATGCTGTTTCGCCCGAGCCCGCGGCAGAGCGATCTGATGATCGTTGCCGGCACGTTGTGCAACAAGATGGCTCCGGCCTTGCGCAAGGTCTATGACCAGATGGCGGAGCCGCGTTGGGTGATGAGCATGGGCTCATGCGCCAACGGTGGTGGTTACTACCACTACAGCTACTCGGTCGTGCGTGGCTGCGATCGCATCGTGCCGGTCGATGTCTATGTGCCTGGCTGCCCGCCTACTGCCGAAGCCTTGCTGTACGGGATTCTGCAATTGCAGGCCAAGATTCGTCGCGAAAACACCATCGCGCGCTGATCGATTTTTACCGACGAGACCCTTCGCGCCGCCTCCCGCCATGAGCCATCTCGATACGCTGCGACACGCCCTCGAAACCGTGCTGGGTTCACGACTCCAGAAGCTGGTGGCTGATCGCGGCGAAATCGCGATCACCGTGTCAGCGGCGGATTACCTCGAAGCAGCTCTGGCGCTGCGTGACGACCCGGCCTTGCGCTTCGAGCAGTTGATCGACCTCTGCGGTGTCGACTACTCTGCCTATCGCGACGAACCCTGGGATGGCTCACGCTTCTGCGTCGTCTCACATCTGCTGTCGGTCAGTCTCAACTGGAGAGTGCGCCTGAAGGTGTTCTGCGCAGACGACGATGTGCCGTCGATCGCATCGTTAAACGATGTTTGGAGTTCAGCCAACTGGTTCGAACGCGAAGCCTTCGACCTGTACGGCATCATCTTCGATGGTCATCTTGATCTGCGACGAATCCTCACCGACTACGGCTTCATTGGGCACCCGTTCCGCAAGGACTTCCCGACGTCGGGCACGGTCGAGATGCGCTACGACCCCGAGAAGAAGCGCGTGATCTATCAGCCGGTCACGATCGAGCCTCGCGACATCACTCCACGGATCATCCGTGAAGACAACTACGGTGGTCTGCACTGAGCCGCCCCGGTTGAGACACATTCATGGCTGACATCAAGAATTACACCCTGAACTTCGGTCCGCAACATCCGGCGGCGCACGGCGTGTTGCGCCTGGTGCTTGAACTCGATGGCGAAGTGATCCAGCGCGCCGACCCGCACATCGGCCTGCTGCACCGTGCGACTGAGAAGCTGGCCGAGAGCAAGACCTACATCCAGTCGTTGCCGTATATGGATCGCCTCGACTACGTGTCGATGATGTGCAACGAGCATGCGTATTGCCTGGCGATCGAGCGACTCCTCGGTATCGACGTGCCGGTGCGTGCTCAGTACATCCGCGTGATGTTCAGCGAGATCACTCGGCTGATGAATCACCTGATGTGGCTCGGTGCGCACGGACTGGACTGCGGTGCGATGAATATCTTCATCTACTGTTTCCGTGAGCGCGAAGACCTGTTCGACATGTACGAGGCGGCCTCGGGCGCGCGCATGCATGCGGCCTACATCCGGCCGGGCGGCGTGTACCGCGATCTGCCCGACACGATGCCGCAATACAAGGCATCGAAGGTGCGCAACGCGAAGGTGATGTCGGCGCTCAACGACAACCGTCACGGCTCGCTGCTCGATTTCATCGAAGACTTTGCCAAGCGCTTCCCGAAGTGCGTCGACGACTACGAAACACTTTTAACCGACAACCGCATCTGGAAGCAACGCACTGTCGGCATCGGTGTGGTGTCGCCCGAACGTGCCTTGAACCTCGGCTTCACTGGCCCGATGCTGCGTGGCTCGGGGGTCGAGTGGGATCTGCGCAAGAAGCAGCCCTACGACATCTACGAACACCTGGATTTCGACATCCCCGTAGGTGTTAACGGCGACACGTATGACCGCTATCTGGTACGCATCGAAGAAATGCGCCAGTCGAATCGGATGATCCAGCAGTGCGTCGACTGGCTGCGCGCGAATCCGGGCCCGGTGATTACCTCCAACCACAAGGTAGCACCGCCTTCACGCGTCGAGATGAAGTCGAGCATGGAAGAGCTGATCCACCACTTCAAGCT
>JARXKP010000108.1 GCA_030271615.1 Pseudomonadota bacterium | reverse complement strand
GCCCGGGCACCTGCACCTTCTACGGCACCGCCAACAGCAACCAGATGCTGCTCGAAGCGATGGGTCTGCATGTGCCGGGCGCCGCCTTCGTGCACCCGCACGCCGAGCTGCGCGAGACGCTGACGCGCGATGCGGTGCGCACGGTGCTGGGCATCACGAAGACGCAACGCTACACACCGATCGGCCAGCTCGTCGACGAGCGCGTGATCGTCAACGCGATGGTCGCGCTGCTGGCCACCGGGGGCTCCACCAACCACCTGATCCATTGGGTGGCCGTGGCGCGCGCCGCCGGCATCCTGATCGACTGGACCGATTTCTCCGAGCTGTCGCATGCCACGCCGCTGCTGGCGCGTGTGTATCCGAACGGCAGTGCCGACGTGAACCAGTTCCAGGCCGCCGGCGGGCCGGGCTACGTGATCCGCGAACTGATCGATGCCGGCCTGATGCATGCCGATGTCGCCACCGTGTCCGACGGCGGCCTGCGCGACTACACCCGACTGCCGCAGCGCGACACGGCGGGCGCCTTGACCTGGCGCGACCTGCCGCCCGCGCAGTCGGTCAACGCCGATGACGACATCGTTCGCCCGGCCGCCGCGCCGTTCAGCGACCACGGCGGCCTCGCGCTGCTGACGGGCAACCTGGGTCGAGCGGTCATCAAGACCTCGGCGGTGCCGGCCGACCGGCATGCGGTCGAGGCGCCGGCCATCGTCTTCGACACGCAGGAAGCCTTGCAGGCGGCGTTCAAGGCCGGCGAGCTGGAGTGTGACTTCGTTGCCGTGGTGCGCTTTCAGGGCCCGCGTGCCAACGGCATGCCAGAGCTGCACAAGCTGACGCCGCCGCTGGCGGTGCTGCAGGGCAAGGGATTCAAGGTGGCGCTGGTGACCGACGGTCGGATGAGCGGCGCCTCGGGCAAGGTGCCGGCCGCCATCCACGTCAGCCCTGAAGCGCTGGCCGGCGGGCCGCTCGGCAAGGTGCGCACCGGCGATGTGATCCGGCTCGACTCGAACGCCGGCACGCTGGAAGCCCTGGTCGATGCCGCCACCTGGGCGGCTCGGGAGCACGCTGAATTGTCCGCAGAGCAGGCCGACGTCAACGCCCACGGGCTCGGGCGCGAGTTGTTCGGCGGGATGCGCCGCAGCGTGCTCACGGCCGAAGAGGGCGCCATCACCTGGCTTTAGTCTGTGCCCCCCAGGCCACCGCAAGCAGTGTTCGCCCCCCGAGGGGCGCAAGAATTCTCGGGGCGGCCCGGCGATCTTTCATCCAGTCATCGAGGTAACCCCGCATGCATCCACTCGAACTCGCCGAATTCGGCCCGGTCATTCCGGTCATCGTGATCCATCGCGTCGAAGATGCCGTGCCGATGGCGCAGGCGCTGGTGGCCGGCGGCGTGCGGGTGCTCGAAGTGACGCTGCGCACGCCGGTGGCCCTGCAGTGCATGGAAGCGATCGTCCGCGCGGTGCCCGAGGCCATCGTCGGCGCCGGCACGGTGCGCAGCCTGGCCGATGCGAAGGCTGCGAGGGATGCGGGCTGCCGCTTCGCGGTGAGCCCGGGCTACCGCAGCGAGATCGGGCGGGCCTGCCGCGATCTCGACCTGCCGCTGCTGCCGGGCGTGGCGACCAGCAGCGAGGTGATGCAGGCCAATGCCGACGGCTACTTCTTCCTGAAGTTCTTTCCGGCCACCGCGGCCGGCGGCATTCCGATGCTGAAGGCGCTGGCCGGGCCGTTCGGCGACGTGGTGTTCTGCCCGACCGGCGGCATCACGCTCGAGTCGGCCCCGCAGTTTCTCTCGCTGCCGAACGTCAAGGTCTGTGGCGGGTCGTGGCTGACGCCACCCGATGCGGTGGCGACCGGCGACTGGGCCCGCATCACCGCGCTGGCGCTTGAAGCGTCGGCGCTGCGCAGGGGCTGAGTCGAGGCGCGTCGCGCTCAGTCGCCCCGCTGGATCAGCTCGACCTTGTAGCCGTCCGGGTCGGTCACGAAGGCGATCACCGTCGACCCCCCGGCCACCGGGCCGGCCTCGCGCGTGACGGCACCGCCGCCGGCCTTGATGCGGGCGCAGGCGGCGCTGGCATCGGGCACCGCGATCGCGATGTGGCCGTAGGCGGTGCCGAGTTCGTAATGGTTGACGCCATGGTTGTGCGTCAACTCGAGTTCGGCATGCTCGGGATTCGAGCCGTAACCGACGAACGCGAGGCTGTATTTCTGGTCAGGCCGGTCGACCGTGCGCAACAGCGTCATGCCCATCACGCGCGTGTAGAAATCGATCGAGCGCTGCAGGTCGCCGACGCGAAGCATGGTGTGGAGCATTCTCATCAGAAGGGTCCTCGACGGGTTAAACGAATCGTTGCCCGACAGCGTAACGCGCGTCGCCGGTGTGCGCTCGGTGGATCGGGTCAGTCGCGCTCCGGCACATGGATATCCCGTTAAATGGTTGTGGCTGCAACAGTTGTAATTACAATCGTGCATGCCATCCAAATCTTCGGATCCGACCCCGGCCAGGCGCCGCGCGGCGCCGGCGGCCGCCGACGCGATGCCCCAGGGCTGCACCCACCTGAAGCTGCGTCAGCTGACTCGCCGGGTCGGTCAGGTCTACGACCGCACGCTGTCGGTCTGCGGCCTGAAGACCACGCAGTACTCGCTGCTGACGCACATCGTGCGGCTCGGGCCGGTGCGTCCCGGCGAACTGGCGCAGTCGATGCAGATGGACGCCTCGACCCTGACGCGCAACCTGCAGCCGCTGGTCGCGCAGGGCTGGGTGCAGTCCGGTCCGGGCTCCGACGGCCGCTGCCGCTGCATCGAGGTGACCGCCGCCGGGCGGGCCAAGCGCAGCGAGGCGCAGCGCGTCTGGAAGCGTGCGCAGAACACCCTCAACGAGCGCCTCGGGTTCGACACCGTCGTGCAACTGCACGCGCTGATCGACGACTGCCTCGCACGGATGAACGATCAGGACACCCTCGGAGACGCCGATGAATAAGCCGACACCTCGCACGCTCGGCCTCGGCCTCATCGTGCTCGCCGCGGGGGGCTGCTATGCGCTGACGATGGGCGCGCGGATGTCGATGGGGCTGTTTCTCGGTGCGCTGAACACGCACACCGGGCTCGGGCTCGCCAGCATCAGCCTCGCGTTCGCTTTCGGCCAGTTGTGGTGGGGCCTGACGCAGCCGTTCGCCGGCATGGTGGCCGACCGCGTCGGCGCGGGTCGGGTGATCGTCTGCGGCGTGTTGATGGTGGCGCTCGGCACCGCGCTGATCCCGCACATGAGCAGCACCGCCGGCCTGATCTTCGCGATCGGCGTGCTCGCAGCCGGAGGTGCAGGCATGGCCGGCCCGTCGGTGCTGATGGCCGCGACGACCCGGCTGATCTCGCCGGCCCGGCGCGGCATGGCCAGCGGCATCGTCAACGCCGGCGGTTCGTTCGGGCAGTTCGTGTTCGCGCCGCTGCTCCAGGGGGTGACGGCGGCAGCGGGCTGGATCACCTCGCTGCACGCGCTGGCCGCGATCACCCTGCTGGCGCTGCCTGCGGCCTGGCTGCTGCGCGGCAACGGACGGCACCTGAGTGCGCCGGCACCGGGTCAGGTCGCCGTCGAGAGCACCCGACAGGCGGTCTCGCGCGCGCTGGCTGATCGCAGCTTCCGGCTGCTGTGTGCCGGCTTCTTCGTCTGCGGCTTCCACGTCGCCTTCCTCGCGACCCACCTGCCGGGGGTCGTGGCCTCGTGCCAGTTGTCGCCGACCGTCGGCGCCTGGGCGCTGGGGATGGTCGGGCTCTTCAACATCGTCGGCAGCATCGGCATGGGCTGGCTGATGTCCTGTCGCGGCGGGCGTTGGCGAATGAAGACGCTGCTGACCGGGGTCTATGCCGCGCGAGCCGTGGCGGTGCTCGTCTTCGTGCTGTTGCCGAAGACCGAAGCGGTGATGCTGGTGTTCGCGGCCGTGATGGGTCTGACCTACCTGTCGACGGTGCCGCCGACCGTGGGGCTGGTCGCCAGGTTCTTTGGTCCGTCGCACCTGGCCACGCTGTTCGGCCTGGCGATCCTGGTTCACCAGATCGGCGGATTTCTCGGCGCCTATCTCGGCGGCAAGGCCTTCGAGCGGACCGGCAGCTACGACTGGATGTGGTACGCCGACATCGTGCTGGCGGTCGGCGCGGCACTGGTGAACCTGCCGATCCGCGAGGCTGCCTCGGCGACCCTTGACGCTGCGACTGAGGTGAATCCCTTCCCTCAAGTGAAGGGTGGAGCGTTGACACCGCTTTCGTGATTTCTCTTTAGGCTCTCACGCCGGGCAATCTTGCTCGGCTTTGATCAGTCTCGATAAGGAGAACTCGATGAGATTCCATCCCACATTTCATACCGGCGCTCACAGCGTCGTTGCTATTGTGATCGCCGCCGGCTTTTCCCTGTCGGCCTGGGCAGGAGACGATGAGAACGAGAGGCCGTCGTGCGCCGGACTGCCGACTTACGCACAACTCAAGACCGCATTGACCGGTGCCCGAAATGCGTCCAACGGAGGGTTCAACCTCGACATGTGGGGCAGCGTCGTCAATCGTGATGGCGTGGTTTGTGCTGTCGCGTTTACGGGCAGCAATCGTGCCTCGCAGTGGCCCGGCAGCCGTGTCATCTCGGCGCAAAAGGCATACACCGCCAATGCGTTCAGCCTGCCGGGACTTGCACTGTCGACCGCCAACCTGTACTCCGCAGTGCAGCCCGGCGGCAGCTTGTTCGGTCTTCAGGAAAGCAATCCTGTCGACACCGACAACGCCTACAGGGGTCCCGCTCAGAACTGGGGCGCACCGAACGACCCGATGGTCGGCAAGCGTGTCGGCGGTATCAACGTTTTTGGTGGCGGATTGGCTCTGTACAACGCCAACAAGCAACTCATTGGTGCGATCGGTGTTTCTGGCGACAGCTCGTGCGCGGATCACGCCATTGCCTGGCGCACGCGAAGCACGTTGTTCCTCGATTACGTACCCGGCGGCGTGGGCCCGGGTGGGGTGGACCAGCTGAGCTACAGCGGCCCGTGGTCGCAGCCGCATTGCGTGCCAGATGGCGCAGCCGCGGAGAACGCCGTCGTGACGAACCTCCCTGCAACACGCAAGTAAGCCATGGCACCACCGGTCTGACGAGTGCTCATTCGCTCGTCGGCCGGAGTGCTGTGCCCCAGTCGCGCGAACACTCGGCGGGTCATCGATGAATCGATGCTGATCGAGCTGGTGTTGCCGGGCGGATCGAAATGGACCCGCCGGGCAGTGCGGCAGTCACCGATGAGCCGCGCTCTGTCGCTTATCGAACGGGTGGGTCTTGCGGGGCGACGCTCAGCGTATTGCCGTTGACGATCACCTGTGCGCCCACCGCCATCGACTGGGCGTGCCGGAACGTCCGCGTACTGCCGTCATTCATGTGCACCTTGACGTTGAAATAGGTTTCGCTGCGCACCTGTTTCTCGACCTCGTGGCCCGCGACACCGCCGCCCACAGCACCCAGCACGGTCATGGCCGTCCTGCCGCCGCCCCCACCGAACTGGTTGCCCAACACGCCGCCGAGCACGCCGCCTGCGACGGCTCCGACGCCGGTGCCCTGTCCCTTCTGCTTGACGGCGGTCACTGATTCGACGACGCCGCAATTCGGGCACGGTACTGCGCTGGTGGAGCCATTCGGTGCTGTTGCCCCAGCGGCCTGCGCTGCCGCGACCAAGGTGGCGGGGGAGGCTGAAGGTTCGACCGAACGCGTGATCAACGCACCGGCCAACCCGGCGCTGACCAGGCACAGCAGACCGCCACCGATCCACACGGCGCGAGGCACCGATCCGGTCGAAGGCATGCTTTTTGAAACGTCTTGGGTGGCTGTTTCCATGGGGTTTCCTGAAGTGGAGGTTCACCGTTCAACCGCGGCACAGGATCGGTTCGACTCGTGTGCGCGGGCGGTTCTCGGTCATCGTAATTCAGCCCGTCAGTGGCGCGAAACAGTCCGCAACCGTTTGCGGGCGCAAGGTGCTCGATGTCCCGGTTGGAGAACGACCGCCCGACGCATGCGGCCCGGCGTTGGCACGATAGACTTCCGCCGCCTTGCCCGGACAGCGTGGCGTTCGGATGCGCTCGCCCTTTTCAACGAAAGGCCGAGTTTTCCTGAGGCAACGAAGGACCCATTCAGCATGACGGAACCGCTGCGTTTGTTGATCACCAGTGTGGGCAGTCTGGTCGCGACCAACCTGTTCGAAGGCCTCGACCGTCTCGGCCGCGACCGCTTCTTCGTTGCGGGCACCAGCACCGTATCCGAAGCGGCGGGCAACTACGCGTGCGATGCGGTGGTGCGTGTCCCGCTCACGCTCGACCGAGCCAACTGGGCGCAAGCCCTGGTGCAGTGGGGCGAGGAAACGCGGCCTGACCTCTGGATCCCCACGCGCGATGACGATGTCTCGGCGCTTGCTCACCTGGTCGCTGACGTTCGCCTGCCGAGGCGGGCGTTGGTCGGCACGCCTGCGGTCGCCGACCTGATCGGTGACAAGTGGTTGAGCTACCGGTTCGCCGTCGAGCACGGCCTGCCGGTGGCGCCGTCAGCCCATGCGTTCGAGTCCGCGCTGGCCCTGGCCGAGCAGTATGGCTATCCGATGATCGTCAAGCCGTGTCGCGGCTACGGCACGCGGGGCACGCGCCTGGTCTTCGATGCCGGGCAGCTCGCCCGGGTGTTCGAGACGGGTGGATCGTGGATCGCGCAGCCGTTCTTGAACCCGGCGCCCGGCTGGGATGCCGAGCTGCCCGATCCCTCGCTGGGGATGCCCTTGTGGTACTCGTACCGGGACCCGGGGCAGTACGCCGTCGTCTCGGTCGTCGGACCCACGGGTCAGGTCGAACTGATCGGCGCCACGCTCAACACAATGATCTGCGGGCGACCCGAACGCTCGGTGCGAGCGATCGACCCGCTGCTGGCCCAGCTGGGGTCGGACTACGCCCACGCCTTGGCCGACGCGGGCTGGCGCGGCTCGGTCAATGTGCAGTGCCGGCGACTGCCCGACGGGCAGTACGTGATGTTCGAGCTCGCCGGGCGACTGGCCGGTGGCCTGTGTGGACGTGAGGCATTGGGCCTCGCCGAGGTGTGGCAAACGCTGGAGGCCTGGTGCCCGGGCCGCATCCCGCAGCCCGAGCCGGTGCCCGCGGATGTCGGCACGGTGGCGATCAAGGAATCCCGCACCGTGACCCTGTCCGCCTCGGACATCCACACCTTCGAGACTTCGGGACGATGGCACCGCTGCTGCTGACCGGTCACCGGGGCTACCTGGGCGCCTGCGTTGCTGCGTTGCTGACGCGGGCGGGCGTGCCGCACCGGATGCTGGCGACCCGACTGCACGAGATCGCTCCCGCCAGCCTCGACGTGTCCGGCGTCATCCACTGCGCGGGATCGCTGCGGCACCGAGGCGATGCGGTCCAGATGGACAACCATTGCCATGGCACGCGGGTGCTGTTGAACGGCCTGGTCCGACCGGTTCCGGTGGTCTACGTGTCCAGCCGATCGGTCTACGGGCGTGCGAATGCCGAAAGGCTCGATGAAGCGGTGACGGTGGCTCCGGTGGAAGCCTACGGCGCTGCCAAGCGGGCCGCGGAGATCGTGATCCGGGAGTCGGGCGTGCCGTTCGTGATCCTGCGCAGCGGCACCTTGATCGGCATGGGCGTCGACAACGACGGTCTGTCGTTCATGCGTCAGGCGGTTCATCGGCTGCTGTCCGGTGAGTGCGTGACCCGCTACACGCCGGACAGATCCCACGACGCGCTGGATGTCTGGGCTGCGGCGCAAGCATGCGTCGAGGTTTCGCAAGGCGCTCGCTGGAACGAGACCTTCAACCTCGCGGGGCCGATCAGAAGCCTCCACGCTACCCTGAACACGCTGGCATTGGCTTGCGATGCGATCAACCTCTTGCGTGAATCGCCGGACGATTCGGCGAGCTGGGGCGTGCTGGACAGCCAGCGGTTCGCTGATCGCTACCCGACCTGGCGGCCGAGATCCGATGCGACGCTGTTCGACGCCTGGGTCGGGAGTCTTCGACGTTCCGCAGGTGCATGAGGCGGTTGTGGCCTCAACGCTTTCCGTCCAGCCACACGCCTATTCCCTGCGCATTGAGCTCGATGTCCATCGCCAGCAGGTCCAGCGCCTGCTGGCGCGGCAGCATGCAGCCCGACAGCTCGATGCGCCGCAGGTAGAGCGTGCTCAGGCCGTCCTTGAGCACCTCATGGCGTTGTGCCTCGGGCAACGCCAGCCCGGCGGCCTGGCGGCCCAAGGCCACGACCTCGTCGAGTTGATCGAGCAGGTCGCGGCCGAGTTTCTGCACTTCGGTCACGCCGTCCGGAACTTCAAGCGCCGGCAAGCGGCCGTAGTGGGTCAGGTACATGCACGCGGGTTGCTCCGCGAGCAGCCGCTCGATCGACGCACGCAGCGCTGGCGGGTCGAATTGCACCGGCGTCGTGGTCGGCAGCAGCCACGCTCCGTGGGGCGTGTCTAACTCGCGGTACGACAGCCCGAAGGTGTCGCCGGTGAAGAAGCCGCGGCTGCGTTCGTCCCAGATGCAATGGTGGTGGCGGGCGTGGCCCGACGTGTCGAAGAATTTCAGCGGTCGGTCGGCCAGATGGATCACCAGGCCGTCGGCGCTTTCGACCACGCGGCCGGCCTCCACCGGAACCACGGTGCCGTACGAGCGCCGAACCTCCTCGTCGCCATACACCGCGCGGGCACCGTCGATCAGCTTGGACGGGTCGATCAGGTGGCGCGCGCCGCGCGGGTGCACCACCATCCGCGCGGCCGGCAACGCCGCCATCAAGGCGCCGGCACCGCCCGCGTGGTCGAGATGCACATGCGTGGGGATCACCCAGTCGACCGCGTCGCGGGACACGCCGGTGGCGTCCAGCGCTGCGAGCAGCCGCGGCACCGAGTGACTGGTGCCGGTGTCGATGAAAGCCGCGCGACCTTGCTCGATGATCAGGTAGGCCGCGTCGAAGTTCGGCCGCTGGAAGCCGGTGTCGATCGCCCAGACGCCATGCCCGAGCAGTGTGGAAGATGCGGAGTTTGAATTCATGGCGGCGGCCCGAGGGTTTCTGGGCGTGGCAGTGTAGGGTTTGGGGACGGCGTTGGGTGAACATGAACTTCCCGGCGCGCGGCCCAGTCTGACCGCTGTCGATTCAAGGGCCTCACCATGCAGTTTGTCGAACCCACCATGTCATCCCATCCCGCGCCGTTCGAGCCTGCAAGCGTTATGGCGCGCCAATGGCTTCGCGGCGGCTGGGTCGTCGCCAGCATCGCGATGCTGGCCGGCTGTGCCAGCTACTCGCCCAGCGGCCTGCCGCGCGGTGCATCGGCCGCCCAGGTGATTGCGGCGATGGGTCCGCCGACCGGCACGGCGCAGGCGCCCGAGCGGCTCGAGTTCGCTCGCGGACCGTACGGCAAGCACACCTACATGGTCGACTTCGATGCGAACGGCGGGCTGCTGTCGTGGGAGCAGGTGCTCACCGAGAACAACTTCTTCCAGGTGCTGCCGGGGCAGACGCAGGACGACGTACTGAAGCGACTGGGCCACCCGTCGACGACCTTCCCGATCGGCCGACAGCACATCGTCGTCTGGAACTACCGCTACGAAACCCCGTTCTGCCAGTGGTTCCAGGTGTCGATCGGCACCGCACCCGCCACACTGGGCCAGGTCACTGAAGTAGGCTTCGGCCCCGATCCGATCTGCACGCCCCGCTTCTGAGCATCAACCCTCATGACCATCACCCTGTACGGCATTCCGAATTGCGACACGGTCAAGAAGGCGCGCGCCTGGCTGCAGGCACGCGGCATCGAACACACCTTCCACGACTACAAGAAGCAGGGGGTGCCGCTGCCTCGACTCGAGACGTGGATGCACGCGCTCGGCTGGGAGGCCTTGCTCAACCGCAAGGGCACCACCTGGCGCAAGCTCGATCCGGTGCAGCAGGCGGCGGTGCACGATGCGGCGAGCGCGTGCGAATTGATGGTCGCGCAGGCCAGCGTGATCAAGCGCCCGGTAGTCGAGCACCCCGGAGGCTTGCTGGTGGGCTTCGATCCCGATGAATGGGGCAGGGCGCTTGGCTGAGTCGCCTCGCCCGATGTGGCCGACCTGATCCGGTCAATCCGCCAGCAACTGCCGCAGCACGAACGGCAGGATGCCGCCGTGCTGGTAGTAGTCGACCTCGATCGGCGTGTCGATGCGCAGGGTCAGCGGCACGCGCCTCTTCTTTCCATCGGCCGACGCGATCACCAGCGTCGCTTCCTGCTGCGGCTTGATGTCGGCGGCGAGTTCGATGTCGAACACCTCGTCACCGCGGATTCCCAGCGTCTGCCAGCTGTCGCTGCCCTTGAACTGCAGTGGCAGCACGCCCATGCCGACCAGGTTGCTGCGGTGGATGCGCTCGAAGCTGCGCGCGATCACCGCCTTGATGCCGAGCAGCGCGGTGCCCTTGGCGGCCCAGTCGCGCGACGAGCCGGTGCCGTATTCCTCGCCGGCGAAGATCACCGTCGGCGTGCCGGCCGCCATGTACTTCATCGCCGCGTCGTAGATGAACAGCTTCTTGCCCGCGGCACCAGCCGTGCCGCTTCCTGATGCGGGTTGGTACAGCGTCACGCCGCCTTCCTCGCGCGAGCCGTCGGCGCCGGCCGGGATCATCAGATTCTTGATGCGCACGTTGGCGAAGGTGCCGCGCACCATCACGTCGTGGTTGCCGCG
>JARXKP010000107.1 GCA_030271615.1 Pseudomonadota bacterium | reverse complement strand
GCCGATCATCAAACAGTAGCCGCGCTCCAAGCCCGCCACGCCGCCGCTGGTTCCAACGTCGAGGTATTGGATGCCGAGCGCCTGCAACTCGATACCGCGCCGCATGTCGTCGCCGTAGTACGAATTGCCCCCATCGACGACGATGTCGCCGGCATCCAGTAACGGGACAAGATCACCCAGCGCTTGATCCACGACCGCCGCCGGAACCATCAGCCAGACCACGCGAGGTTTCGCGAGGGTTGAGACCATTTCCCGTAGCGACGAGGAGGCCGTCGCACCGTCCTTGACGAGACTGTCGACCGCAGTCGGTTGCCTGTCGTGAACGACGCACTCATGTCCGTTCTTCAACAGTCGCCGCACCATGCTGGCACCCATGCGGCCCAGCCCGATCATCCCGATTTGCATCTTGTTTCTCCCTGGACGCGCAACGGGCGCGGGTTGACGGTGAGCGCCGGGGAGATATCAGCGCACCATTGCTTTTGATGACCTCGGAATGCGGCATCGTCGGCTGGCGGGTAGACCGGGGCCGAAAGCCTCGTTCATAGCACTGCCCAGCTTGCAGGGTGCGCCCTAGATCGTTCGCGCGTCTGTGCGCTAGCCAACCAAAGGCGATTGGCGATTCGTGTCATCGCGCCTCCGGAAATTCGTGGACGCAGTGTTCGCTAACGAACAGACATCAACATCTTGCCTGCGTAGTTTGCAAGCATGATGAACGGTGGCATGTGGGGTGTCGGCAATTGGATGGGCGGCGACGGCGGGATCTGGGTGCCAATCATTGTTGCCATTCTTGTCGTCGGCTTCGTGGCGTGGCTCGTCAAAGGAAGGGGCAAGTGATCGAGGTCGAACCGTCGGCATTGCACTGCGACGCGTGGTGCGTCCCGCTTGAAAGATGCGCATTCCTTGTCGGGTCACCGCTTGAACACTTGTTTGATGCCGATCAAGCGTTGCACAGCGCGGATTCGTACCATCGACTGACGCCTTGACTGCTGCCATGCCGACTCTCACGTTCAACCGCTGCCAAGTGCGCCGTACCGCTTGCGTGACGCTACTGGCGTGGGTGCTGGCGTTGATGTCGGGCGTGGTCAACTCGTGCCTGCTCCAGCCGCACGGTCAGACGGCGCCTACGTCGTCCATAGTGACTTCAAGCCCCGCGTTTGCCGACGCTGGTCTTGTCGAATCGACGGTGGCCCATGTTGGGCACGACCATCACGACAGCCACCTGGCGCAGCACAGCGATCACGATGCCTCGAAGGATGCCGGCAAGGCCGGCTGCCTCAAGTTCTGCTCCGATGAGTGGTCCACGCTTGCCAAGGGCAAGTTCACCCAGGCCGACCTGCCGAATCTGGTCGTGGTCGCCGTTGTCGAGTGGCCTTCCATGGCGCCGTTGCCCATGGGCACGATGCGGCGATCGGCCGAGCGCCCGGCTTCCCCGGGGCCGCCGCTGGTCATTCGCTTTCTGCGTTTGACGATTTAGTTCGCTGCCGGCGGCCGACGGGGGTTCCCTCTTGTGGGGCCGCGCGCGTCTGCGCTTTGACGGCCTCGGCGGCCGACCAACCCATCCCCTTGTTTCCCGGGTCCGTACAGGACCCACACCCCAGGAGTTCACCATGACCCCCTTTCGTACCCTCGTCGCACTGTCCGTTGCCGCTCTCGCCGGCGCCTGCGCAAGCCCTGGCTCGGTCAATGCGCCGCCTCCTTCGTCCACTGTCGCGGACGCCAGCGCAGCCGCACCGATGACTACGATGGAACCCCGCATGAAAGCGATGCAGGAGATGCACCAGAAGATGATGAGCGCCAAGACGCCCGAGGAGCGCAACGCGCTGATGGCCGATCACATGAAAGCCATGCAGGGAGGCATGAGCATGATGAAGGGCATGGGCGCCATGGACGGCAAGGGGTCCATGGAGGGCATGGGCGCAATGGCCGATGCCAAGGGCATGCCGGCCGACATGGCCAAGCATCACAAGATGATGGAACAACGCATGACCATGATGCAAATGATGATGGAGATGATGATGGACCGGATGTCGCCAGCGTCCATGAAGCAGTGAGCCGACCATGAACCAACCATCACAGGTCGCGGTCGCTCCGGAGCGTTCCAGCTACGGTTTCCACTGCAAGCTGAGCGGTCTGACCTTCCCGCAGGCCATCGCTATCGTGACCGATGCACTGAAGGCTGAAGGCTTCGGCATCCTCACCGACATCGACGTGCAGGCCACCATGAAGGCCAAGCTCGGAATCGACGGGCGGCCCTACCGGATTCTCGGCGCCTGCAATCCGCCACTGGCGCACCGTGCACTGCTCGCCGAACCCGACATCGGCTTGCTGCTGCCGTGCAACGTGGTCGTGCGCGAGGAGGACGACGGCGGCCTCGTCGTCGGGTTCATGGACCCGGTCGCGGTGCTGCAAATGACCATCGATCCCGAGGTCGGCCGCGTCGCGCACGAGGTTCGCCAAAGGCTAGAACGGGTGCGGTCGGCGTTGATCGACCGGCCCGTCAGCTCCGGCCTGACGTAAAGGAGGCAGCATGTTTCACGACGGCAGCTACATGATTGGCATGCATGGGTTTTGGTGGCTGTTCTGGCTGCTGATGATCGGAGTGTGGTTCTTCTCCGGGTGGGGGAGGTCCGGCGAGCGAAGCACCCGCCCGCGCGAAACGGCGCATGAGGTGTTGAGCCGGCGTCTGGCCGGCGGCGAGATCACTCCGCAGCAATACGAAGAGCGCAAGGTGCTGCTCGACCGGGATGCTGTCACGAAGGATTGACGCCATGGACATGCCAGCACATCACAACGAAGCAGGCCGCGCCCGTCGCGTCCAACCTACGCCACCGTCCTTCCGTGAAGTCAATTCAGACGGCACCGCATGACGAAAACGTCGATCGACAAGGCCAGGATCAAGTTCCTCTTGCTGGAAGGCATTCATCCTTCCGCCGTCAAGGTGCTGCAGGTCGCGGGCTACACCCAGATCGAAAGCCTGAGCGGGGCGCTAACGGGCGACGAACTCAATGCCAGGATCGCCGACGCGCATTTCGTCGGCATCCGGTCGCGCACCCAACTGACGGCTGAGGTGTTTGCCCATGCCCCCAAGCTGGTGGCCGTGGGCTGCTTTTGCATCGGCACCAACCAAGTGGACCTGCTGGCGGCGCGCGAGCGCGGCATCGTGGTGTTCAATGCACCGTTTTCCAATACGCGATCGGTGGCGGAACTGGTACTGGCCGAGGCCATCCTGCTGTTACGCGGCGTGCCCGCAAAGAATGCCGCAGCGCATCGCGGCAGCTGGTTGAAGTCGGCCGATGACGCCTACGAGATTCGCGGCAAGACCTTGGGGCTGGTCGGCTACGGTTCGATCGGCACGCAGTTGTCGGTGCTGGCCGAGGCGCTGGGCATGCACGTCGTCTTCTTTGACGTGGTGACCAAGCTGTCGCTGGGCAACGCACGGCAGGTGCCCGAGTTGCGCGACCTGCTGGCGCAGTCCGACGTGGTCAGCCTGCACGTTCCCGAGACCCAGGCCACGCAGTGGATGATCGACGAAGCGCAGATTGCATCCATGAAGCCGGGCAGCGTGTTGATCAATGCGTCTCGCGGCACGGTTGTCAGGATCGAGCCCCTGGCGGAAGCCTTGCGCCAGAAGAAGTTGCTGGGCGCGGCGATCGATGTCTTCCCGGTCGAACCCCGCAGCAACAAGGACGTGTTCGAGTCACCATTTCAACTTCCCCGAAGTGGCGCTTCCTGCCCACCCCGGTAAGCACCGGCTGCTGCACATTCACCGCAACGTGCCGGGCGTGCTGTCGGAAATCAACAAGGTCTTCGCCGACAACCGCATCAACATCGCATCACAGTATCTGCAGACCAACGACGCCATTGGCTACGTGGTGATCGATATCGACGCAGCGCACTCCGACATGGCTTTGGTCAAACTCGCCGAGGTGCCCGGGACGATCCGAAGTCGGGTCTTGTTTTGAATGAACACTTTCGGGGTCGGCGATGAATGAGACAGCACACGAACATGGCAGTCACGAACTGCACCCACACGAGGCAGGCGGCTCAGCGGGCCACTCGCACTTTCCGCCTCCATCAACCCCCGACGCTAAGCCAGCGTCGCTGAAAGACCCCGTCTGCGGCATGACGGTGACAGATCGGTCGCCTCATGTCCTGAAACACGCAGGCGCGCCGGTCTACTTTTGCAGCGCCAGTTGCAAGGCAAAGTTTGCTGCCGACCCCGACAAGTACCTCACCGCGCTCACCGCAGTTTCTGCGCCGCCGATCCCGGTGTCCGAGCCGGCAGTTGCCGGCACCGTCTACACCTGCCCGATGCACCCCGAGGTGCGGCAAGACCACCCTGGAGCGTGCCCCAAATGCGGCATGGCGCTGGAGCCCGAGATGCCCACGCTCGACGAGGGCGAGAGCCCCGAGCTGACGGACTTCAAACGGCGGTTCATCTGGACACTGCCGTTGACCATCATCGTCACGGTGCTGGCGATGGCGGGGCACCGCCTGCAATGGTTCGAGATGGCCACGCAGAGCTGGATCGAACTCGTGCTCACGCTGCCCATCGTGCTGTGGGCGGGCTGGCCGTTCTTCGAGCGTGGTCTGCAGTCGGTGCTGCATCGCAGCCCGAACATGTGGACGCTGATCGGCCTGGGCACTTCAGCGGCGTTTGTCTACAGCGTCGTCGCCACGGTGGTGCCGGGTGTGTTTCCCGCGTCGTTCGTTTCGATGGGGCGGGTGTCGGTGTACTTCGAGGCGGCGGCGGTCATCATCTCTTTGACCTTGCTGGGTCAGATCCTGGAACTCAAGGCGCGCTCGCAGACTTCGGCGGCCATCAAGTCCTTATTGGGGCTCGCGCCCAAGACGGCGCGCCGGATCAACGCAGATGGCGCCGAGGAGGACGTCCCGCTGACCCACGTTCACGTCGGCGATTCCCTGCGCGTCCGCCCCGGTGAAAAGGTCCCTGTGGACGGTGTTGTCATCGAAGGCAGCAGCGCGGTCGATGAGTCCATGCTGACCGGCGAGCCGGTGCCGGTGACCAAGCGTGTCGGTGACAAGCTCATCGGTGCGACGATGAACACGAACGGCGCGCTGGTGATGCGCTCCGAGAAGGTCGGCTCGCAGACCGTGCTCGCGAGCATTGTGCAGATGGTGCTGCAGGCGCAACGGTCCAAGGCACCGATGCAGCGCATGGCCGACCAGGTGGCCGGCTACTTCGTCGTCACGGTCGTTAGCATCGCGCTGCTCACCTTCGTGGTGTGGGGCGTGTTCGGCCCTGAGCCGAGCTGGGTGTTCGGCCTGATCAACGCCGTGGCAGTGCTCATCATCGCCTGCCCGTGCGCACTCGGTCTGGCCACACCGATGTCGATCATGGTCGCCACCGGCAAGGCCGCCACGCAGGGTGTGTTGTTTCGTGATGCCGCGGCGATCGAGAACTTCCGCAAGGTCGACACGTTGATCGTCGACAAGACCGGCACGCTGACCGAGGGCAAGCCGAGATTCGACCGTGCGGTGCCCGCAACGGGATTTGCCGAGGACGAGGTGCTGCGCCTGGCGGCCAGCCTCGATCAGGGAAGCGAGCATCCGCTCGCAGATGCCATCGTGAGCGCCGCCCGCGAGCGCGGGTTGTCGCTCGACAAGGCCGAGGGCTTCGAGTCCAGCACCGGCATCGGCGTGCAGGGCAGCGTGGCGGGCAAGAAGCTGGCGCTGGGCAACACCGCGCTGATGACGCAGCTGGGCGTACCGGTCGAAGCGCTGAAGGCGCAAGCCGAGTCGCTGCGTGCCGAAGGCGCGAGCGTGATGCTGCTAGCGGTCGACGGCCAGTTGGCCGGGTTGCTGGCCGTGTCCGACCCGATCAAGGCCAGCACGATGGAGGCACTGGCCACGCTGAAGGCTTCCGGCATGCGCGTGATCATGGCCACGGGCGATGGCCTGACGACGGCCAAAGCGGTGGCGTCGAAACTCGGCATCGACGAAGTGCACGGTGAAGTCAAGCCGGCCGACAAGCTGGCATTGGTGGACAGGCTGCAACGCGAAGGCCGCATCGTGGCGATGGCCGGCGACGGCATCAACGATGCACCGGCGCTGGCCAAGGCCGACGTGGGCGTGGCGATGGGCACCGGCACCGACGTGGCGATGAACAGTGCCCAGATCACCCTCGTCAAGGGCGACCTGCGCGGCATCGCTCAGGCGCGGGCGATTTCGGAAGAGACCATCGCGAACATGAAGCAGAACCTCGGTTTCGCCTTCGTCTACAACGCTCTCGGTGTGCCGCTGGCGGCCGGTGTGCTGTTCCCGTTCACCGGCTGGCTGCTGTCGCCGATGATTGCGGCGCTGGCCATGAGCTTGAGTTCGGTGTCGGTGATCTCGAATGCGCTCCGTCTGCGAGGGTCCAAGGGCGCAGGCATCAGTGCAAAGAATCCGCTGTGGACACCGCCGCCGTCGGGCGGTGGCGGCGGTCACTGCCATTGATGGTCGGGCGTCTCCAGCCCCGCGCGCGGCCCTTCCGCCACGGAATTTGCGCAGTCGCATGTAGGGTAATCCGCTCAGGACCGACTAAACTCATTGCATGCGAGTTCAGAGCCCTCGCCCCCGTCGGCACTTTTTTAATCAACATGAACCGCAACCTGACGATCGTTGATGAACGTACCCGCGCCGTGCGCGTTGGTGCGGCGTCGGCCGTGGGTTTTGGGGTGGTGCAGGGGTTGTGGTCATGACACGCCAGTTTTTGCGAAACGTCTGCCGCGCGCTCATCGGCGTCGTGCTGTTCGCGCAATTGGCGGTTTCTGCATACGCCTGCCCGGGGCTGTCGTCTGCCTCGAGCATGAAGATGCAGATGAACGCCGCCGCTGCTCCCGGTGGCGACTCCACCGATACGGTCATCGCAACGGCCGACCAGCAAGCACCGAACTGCGAAGACATGGCGGGGCCGATGGACCCCGAGTTCGTCAATCTCTGCGCCGAGCATTGCCACCACGGGCAGCAGAGCGATCAAGCGTCCACGTTGACCGTGCCAACGGCCCTGCTGAACGCCCTCTACGTCACCCCGCTGGCCCCTGAGCCAGTTGTCGCACCGCGCCCTGCGGCCAAAGCGACGAGTGCACTGGTTGCGGCGTCTCCGCCGCTCGCCATCCTGCACTGCTGTTTCCGAATCTGATTCTCCAGACCACGTTGCGCTGACGACCCGTCGGGTCGGCTGAGCGCATCGGTCGCGCTCGTCCAACGGTTGGCCCCTGCCTGCCATGCGGACCTTGCCGACTCGAAGCCCTCGTTTCGTTGTCTGGAGAAGTCATGTTTTCTGTTCCATCCCCATGGTTGTCACGCCGCCCGTGCAGCCACAGGCGTCTGGTCGGCTTGGCCGTGCTGTGCGCCGCTTTCGTCAGCGTCAACAGCCACGCCCAACAACAGGCCCTCACGCTGGACCAGGCGTTGCGTGCTGCGCAGGATCGGTCGAGGCAACTCGTGGCCCAGGACTCCGCGGCTTCGGCGTCGCGCGAGATGGCGATTGCCGCCGGCCAGCTGCCCGATCCGACCTTGAAGGCCGGTATCAACAACCTGCCCATCAACGGTCCCGACCGCTTCAGCCTGACCCGGGACTTCATGACGATGCGCTCGATCGGCCTGGCGCAGGAGATCACCCGCAGCGACAAGCTGAAGGCCCGCTCGGCGCGCTTCGACCGCGAGGCCGAGACGGCTGAGGCCGCTCGCGCCGTGGCGCTCGCGGACCTGCGCCGCGACACCGCCAAGGCCTGGCTCGACCGCTACTACCAGGAGCGGATGCTCGACGTGCTGCGTACCCAGCGGGCGGAGGCCAGCTTGCAGATCGAAGCCGCGGACTCTTCGTATCGCGGCGGGCGCGGCTCACAAGCCGACGTGTTCGCTGCGCGCTCCGCCGTCGCACTGATCGACGACCACATCCGTCAGACCGAGCGGCAAGTCGTTACGGCGAAGACCAAGCTGATGCGTTGGGTCGGCGTTGACGCCAATCAGGCCTTGGGGTCGCCGCCGCCTGTCAATGCAGTCCGCCTCGACACGGCCGCGCTGGAGGGCCAGTTGGCCCACCACCCGCAGATCGCGCTGATGGTGAAGCAGGAAGAGATGGCGCGCGCCGATGCCGACATCGCGCAGAGCAACAAGCGCGCGGACTGGAGCGTCGAGCTGATGTACAGCCAGCGCGGGCCGGCCTACTCCAACATGGTGTCGGTCAACGTCTCGATTCCGCTGCAGTTCGACCAGAAGAACCGGCAGGACCGCGACCTGGCAGCCAAGCTCGCGGTGGTGGAGCAGATGCGCGCGCAACGCGAGGAGGCCACGCGGGAGCATGTCGCCGAGACGCTCAGCTGGCTGCAGGAATGGCAGAGCGACCGGGACCGGCTGGCGCACTACGACAGTGAGCTGATCGTGCTGGTCGCCGAACGCACAAGGGCTGCGATGGCGGCGTACCGTGGTGGCAGCGGCGCGTTGAGCGCGGTGCTCGATGCGCGACGCATGGAGATCGACACGCGCATGGATCGGCTACGCCTGGAGATGGAAGCCGCAGCCCTGTGGGCGCAACTCGAGTACCTCATTCCGCCTGGACACGAAGCGACTGACATGGCCCGCCCGGTCAATGCCTTGGAGAAGTGAACGTGAAAACCAAAATCATCGCAAGCATTGCGATCGGAGCCGTGCTCGTTGCCGCAGGCGCTTATGGCGTCTACCAGCTCGGCATGCAGCGCGGCATGGGCATGGGCACCACCCCTTCGGCCGCGACCACCGGCGCACCGGCCGCCGAGGCGATGGCCGCCAGTGCCGCCACCGAAGCCTTGCCGCAAAGCATCGCACAGGGTGAAGACGCGACCCGTCGCCACATCACCTCCGGCATCAAGGCCGGCGATGTCGACCCGATGACGGGCAAGAAAGTCTTGTACTACCACGACCCCATGGTGCCGGGGAACAAGTTCGACAAGCCGGCGAAGTCGCCGTTCATGGACATGATGCTGGTGCCGGTCTATGCCGACAGCGATGGCGACGGGAGCAAGGTGACGGTGAGCCCGCGCATCCAGCAGAACCTGGGGGTGCGCACCGCTGCAGTCACCGAAGGCACGTTGTCGCCGCAAGTCGCAGCCGTTGGCAGCATTGCCTTCAACGAGCGCGACCAGGTGATCGTGCAGGCGCGTGCGACGGGCTATGTGGAGCGCCTGCACGTTCGCGCCACGCTCGACCGCGTGGCGAAGGGTCAGGCGTTGGCCGAGCTGTACGTGCCGGACTGGATCGCGGCGCAGGAAGAGTTTCTGTCAGTGCGCCGCATGCAAGGCACCGATCTTGCGCCGCTGGTGGACGGTGCACGGCAGCGCATGCGCCAGGTCGGCATGAGCGACGCCCAGATCGCACTCGTGGACAGCGGCGGCCGAACGCAGCCGCGCATCACGCTGGTGGCACCGATCGGCGGCGTGGTCACCGAGTTGATGGCACGCGAAGGCATGACGGTATCGCCAGGGGCCACGCTGTTCCGCATCAACGGCTTGTCGACGGTTTGGGCCAATGCCGAAGTACCCGAGAGCCAGTCGGCGCTGCTGCGCCCGGGCGCGAAGGTGCAGGCCAGGAGCCCGGCCGCGCCGGGCGCGACTTTCGACGGCAAGGTGCAGGCGATCCTGCCCGACGTGAATCAGACGACCCGCACACTGAAGGCGCGCGTCGAGCTTGCGAACGCCAACGGCGCACTGGTACCGGGCATGTTCGTGCAGATGCAGTTCACGGACACGCGCAACGAGAAGGCGCTGCTGGTGCCGACCGAAGCCATCATCCAGACCGGCAAGCGCACGGTGGCGATGCTGGCTGAAGAGAACGGCCGCTTCCGTCCGGTCGATGTCGAGATCGGCATCGAGAGCGGTGGGCAAACCGAGATCAAGCGCGGTTTGCAACTCGGCCAACGCGTCGTCGTGTCGTCGCAGTTCCTGATCGACTCCGAGGCCAGCCTCAAGGGGGTCGAGGCACGGCTGAACGTCGAGCCCCCGCCGACGGCCGCGAACACCGCGGCGAGGCACACGGGCACCGCCAAGATCGAAGCGATCGGCCGCGACACGATGACCTTGTCGCATGGCCCCATCGCGTCGCTGAAATGGCCCGCGATGACGATGGACTTCAAGCTGCCGAAGGGCGGTGCGCCCCGTGGCCTGGAGGCGGGCGACCGCATCGACTTCGAGTTCTACATGGACGCGCAGAACGGGCCGCAGCTCACCAGCACGACCCTGCTGCAGCCGGAGCCGAAGGCTCCCGCATCGGCAGCTTCCGGGAGCAAGCCATGATCGCCAAGCTGATCCGCTGGTCGATCGCCAACCGCTTCCTGGTGCTGCTGGCCACGCTGATGCTCAGCGCGTGGGGCGTGTACTCGTTGCAGCGCACGCCGCTGGACGCGCTGCCCGACCTGTCGGACGTGCAGGTCATCATCCGCACGACCTACCCGGGGCAGGCGCCGCGCATCGTCGAGAACCAGATCACCTACCCGATGACGACGACGATGTTGTCGGTGCCGGGTGCGAAGACGGTGCGCGGCTACTCGTTCTTCGGCGACTCGTTCGTCTACGTGCTGTTCGAGGACGGCACCGACCTGTACTGGGCGCGCTCGCGGGTGCTGGAATACCTGAACCAGGTGCAGGCCAAGCTGCCACCGGGCGCGAAGGCTACGCTCGGCCCGGACGCCACCGGCGTCGGCTGGATCTACCAGTACTCGCTGGTGGACCGCAGCGGCACGCAGGACGCGGGGC
>JARXKP010000106.1 GCA_030271615.1 Pseudomonadota bacterium | reverse complement strand
GCCTGAAGGGCGGCCTCGACTTCATGAAGGACGACGAGAACATCAACTCGCAGCCGTTCATGCACTGGCGCGATCGCTTCCTGTTCGTGATGGACGCCGTCAACAAGGCCAGTGCCGCGACCGGCGAGGTCAAGGGCAGCTACCTCAACGTGACCGCCGCGACGATGGAAGAGATGTACCGCCGCGCCGAGTTCGCCAGGGAACTCGGATCGGTGATCGTCATGGTCGACCTGGTGGTCGGCTGGACGGCGATCCAGTCGATGAGCAACTGGTGCCGTCAGAACGACATGCTGCTGCACATGCACCGCGCCGGTCACGGCACCTACACGCGGCAGAAGAACCACGGCGTCAGCTTCCGCGTCATCGCGAAGTGGCTGCGCCTGTGCGGGGTCGACCACCTGCACGCCGGCACGGCCGTCGGCAAGCTCGAAGGCGACCCGATGACGGTGCAGGGCTACTACAACATCTGCCGTGACACCCACACGAAAATGGACCTGCCGCGCGGCATCTACTTCGACCAGGACTGGGGCGCGCTGAAGAAGGTGATGCCGGTGGCGTCGGGCGGCATCCATGCCGGCCAGATGCACCAGTTGATCGATCTGTTCGGCGACGACGTGGTGCTGCAGTTCGGCGGCGGCACGATCGGCCATCCGCAGGGCATCCAGGCCGGCGCGCAGGCGAACCGGGTGGCGCTCGAATCCATCGTGCTGGCGCGCAACGAAGGTCGCAACATCCTCGAAGAAGGCCCGCAGATCCTGCGCGACGCGGCCAAGTGGTGCAGCCCGCTGGCGGCGGCGCTCGACACCTGGGGCGACATCACCTTCAACTACACCTCGACCGACACGTCCGACTACGTCGCGACGCCGTCGGTGTCGTGATCGATCCGCGCAAAGGAATCACCATGCGACTCACCCAAGGCACCTTCTCGTTCCTGCCCGACCTGACCGATGTGCAGATCGGCAGGCAGATCGACCACTGCCTGCAAAAAGGCTGGGCCCTCGGCATCGAATACACCGACGACCCGCATCCCCGCAACACCTACTGGGACATGTTCGGCAACCCGATGTTCGACATCTCCGATTCGGCGGCCATCCTGATGGAGGTCAACGCCTGCCGCAAGACGTTCCCGAACCACTACATCCGCCTGATCGCGTTCGATTCGTCGCATGGCACCGAGTCGGTGGTGCTGTCGTTCATCGTCAATCGCCCGAAGCACGAGCCGGGGTTCCGTCTGGTGCGCTCGGAGCAGGCCGGCCGCACGGTGCGCTACAGCATCGAAAGCTATGCGACGCAGTCGCGGCCCGAGGGCACGCGGTATTCGGCCGACACCTGATCCCGCAGCACACCCGAACCGCATCGCACCATGGACGCTTCCACACCACAGCCCGATCCGGCGACGCCGCGCGCGCTGCTCGAATCGTCCGGCGTCAAGACCGTGCTCGACCAGCTCGATGCCGAGCTGGTCGGCCTGGTGCCGGTGAAGAGCCGCATCCGCGACATCGCCGCACTGCTGGTGATCGACAAGCTGCGCCAGCAGATGGGGCTGCAGGCGCAGCCGCCGTCGCTGCACATGTGCTTCACCGGCAACCCCGGCACCGGCAAGACGACAGTCGCGATGCGCATGGCCGAGGTGCTGAAACAGCTGGGCTACGTGCGCAAGGGGCATCTGGTGGCGGTGACGCGCGACGACCTGGTCGGCCAGTTCATCGGCCACACCGCGCCGAAGACCAAGGAAGTCATCAAGAAGGCGATGGGCGGCGTGCTGTTCATCGACGAGGCCTACTACCTGTACCGCCCCGACAACGAGCGCGACTACGGTCAGGAGTCGATCGAGATCCTGCTGCAGGTGATGGAAAACCACCGCGACGACCTGGTGGTGATCCTCGCCGGCTACAGGGACCGGATGGACACCTTCTTCAGCAGCAACCCGGGCATGGCGTCTCGCATCGCGCACCACATCGATTTCCCCGACTACAGCGAAGCCGAGCTGATGCAGATCGCCCGGCTGATGCTCGCAAAACTCAACTACCGATTCGACGACACGGCCGAGCCCGCCTTCCAGCGCTACGTCGGCCTGCGCCGCCAGCAGCCGCACTTCGCCAACGCGCGGTCGATCCGCAATGCGCTCGATCGCATCCGGCTGCGCCATGCCACGCGCCTGTTTTCGGTCGACGCTTCGTTGACTCGGGAACAGCTGTGCACGCTGCAGGCCGGAGACATCCTGGCCAGCCGCGTCTTCGCCTCGGCCACGCCGACCGCCACTGCAGGAACCTGACATGAGCATCGAAGCCCTGATATTCGACGTGGACGGCACGCTGGCCGACACCGAGGAAGCCCACCGCACGGCCTTCAACCTGGCCTTCGAGCGCTACCGATTGGGCTGGGTCTGGGGCCGCGACGAATACCGTGAGTTGTTGAAGATCACCGGCGGCAAGGAGCGGATCACCCATTACTTGCGCTCGCTCACCACGGTCGGGCCGGCCGAGTTCAAGCGACTGCTCGACCTGGTGCCGGACCTGCATGCCGACAAGACCCGCTTCTACAGCACGGTGGTCGGCGACGGCGCGGTGCCGCTGCGCGAAGGCGTGGCACGCCTGCTCGACGAAGCGTTGAGCGACGGCTGTCGCCTGGCCATCGCGAGCACCACCACCGCCGTGAACGTGGATGCGTTGTTGCAGGCCAACATGGGCACGCGCGGGCTGGAGAAGTTCAGCGTGATTGCCTGCGGCGATCAGGTGCGGGCCAAGAAGCCTGCGCCGGACATCTACCTGCTGGCACTGAAGCACCTGGGCTTGCACGCCGAGCAAGCGGTGGCCTTCGAGGATTCATACAACGGGCTGCGTTCGGCCACTTCGGCCGGCCTGCGGACGGTGGTGACGCCGACGTTCTGGACCGAAGGCAGCGACTTCAGTGCTGCAGCACTGGTTCTGCCCTCCCTGGGCTCGCCGACCCGCCCGCTCGCCGGCGAGCCCGGTGGACGGCTGCGCAACGAGGGCTGGCTCGGCTTCGCGGAAGTGGTGCAATTGGCCGCCCCGCCCAAGTTGCCCAACGCAGTCCGGGCGCTCTACGAAGGAACCCCTTGATGAACCCCGCCATGCCGCACCCCGAAATGAGAATTGCGCCCAGCCTGTTGTCCGCCGACTTCGCCCGTCTCGGCGAGGAAGTCACCGCCGTGATCGAGGCCGGTGCCGACCTGATCCATTTCGACGTGATGGACAACCATTACGTGCCCAACCTGACTGTCGGGCCGCTGGTCTGCCAGGCGATCAGGTCCTATGCCACGGTGCCGATCGATGTGCACCTGATGGTCAAGCCGGTCGACGCATTGATCCCGATGTTCGCGCAGGCCGGCGCCTCGATCATCTCGTTTCACCCCGAGGCCAGCGAACACGTCGACTGCACGATCCAGCTGATCAAGTCGTTCGGCATCAAGGCGGGGTTGGTGCTCAACCCGGCCACGCCGCTGAGCTGCCTCGACCACGTTCTGGAGCAGCTCGACCTCGTGCTGCTGATGTCGGTCAACCCTGGCTACGGAGGGCAGAGCTTCATCGAGCACGTGCTGCCGAAGATCGACGCGGTGCGCAAGCGCATCGACGCGACCGGACGGGACATCTGGCTCGAGGTCGACGGCGGCGTCAAGGCCGACAACGCGCAGCGCGTGGGAAGCGCCGGCGCCGACACGCTGGTGGCCGGCTCGGCGGTGTTCAGCGGCGGGCGCTACCGGGAATCGATCGAGGCGATCCGCACCAACGCGCTGGCCGGTCTGCGGTCGCGGCGGGCGTAGAAAGAGGCTCGCAGATGTCTCCCGATCTGAGCCGCATCACGGCGATCGCCTTCGACCTCGACGGCACGCTGGTCGACAGCGCTCCCGACATCGGCCATGCGGTGAACACCGCGCTGGCCGCCGCCGGCCTGCAAGGCTTCGATCTGACGATCGTGCGCACCTGGATCGGCGACGGTCCGGACGCACTGATCGCGCGTGCGCTCTCGGCTCAGGGCGTGTCACCGGACGACGCGGCGTTGCGACAGCGACTGCGGCAGGGCTTCGATGCCGCGACGCTGGCCGCGCCGCTCGACCACGGCGCCGTCTATCCCGGCATCGCCGAGTTGCTGCGCAGCCTGCACGGCCACCTGCCGCTCGCGGTGGTCACCAACAAGCCGACGCACCTGGCGCTGGCCGTGGTCGCGGCGGCCGGATTGCTGCCCTACCTGTCGCACGTGCAGGGCGCCGACACACTGGCGCAGCGCAAGCCTGCACCGCTGACCCTGCAGTCGACTGCCGCACGTTTCGGCGTCGAGTCGACGGCGATGTTGATGGTGGGCGATGCGCCTCCGGACATGCTGGCCGCCCAGGCGGCCGGCTGCGCCGCCGCGCTGGCCGGCTGGGGCTATGGCGCACATGCAGTGTCGGCCGGGCTGAACCCCTGGCGCGTCGACACACCGCAGCAACTGGGCTCCAGCCTCCTTGCAGCGCGGCGGTTGATCCGCCCATCCACCACGGTTTCGATCGACTGAGGAGCACGCCATGCCCACCGGAGGAAAGTCCACCCTGACCCAGTTCCTGATCGAGGAACGGCGTCGCACCCCCGAGGCTTCGGGCGACCTGAATGCCTTGATCACCTCGGTGTCGCTGGCCTGCAAGGCCATCTCGCGCAAGGTCGCCTATGGCGGGCTGGCACATTCATCGGACGCACCGCCTGCCGCCGGCCCCGTCAACGTGCAGGGTGAAGAGCAGAAGCCGCTCGACATCCTGAGCAACCAGATGTTCCTGCGCGCCAACGAATGGGGCGGGCATGTCGCGGGCATGGTGTCCGAGGAGATGGACGACATCTACACGCTGCCGCCGCAGTACCCGCGCGGCAAGTACCTGCTGATGTTCGACCCGCTGGACGGCTCGTCGAACATCGACGTCAACGTCGCGGTCGGCAGCATCTTTTCGGTGCTGCGCGCGGTGACACCCGAGCAGGACCCGAAGGCCGAGGACTTCCTGCAGCCCGGCACGCAGCAGGTCTGCGCGGGCTATGCGATCTACGGTCCGTCGACGATGCTGGTGTTGAGCCTGGGCCGCGGCACGCACGCCTTCACGCTCGAACCGCAGCTCGGCGAGTGGGTGCTCAGCCACCCGAATCTGCAGATCCCGAAGAAGACACGCGAGTTTGCGATCAACGCGTCGAACAGCCGCTTCTGGGAGCCGGCCGTGAAGCGCTATGTCGACGAATGCCTGGCCGGCAAGATCGGTCCGCGCGGCACCGACTTCAACATGCGCTGGATCGCGTCGCTGGTCGCCGAGACGCACCGCATCCTGATGCGCGGCGGCGTGTTCCTGTACCCGCGCGACACCAAGGACCCGTCGAAGTCGGGTCGGCTGCGGCTGCTGTACGAAGCCAATCCCATCTCGATGCTGATCGAACAGGCGGGGGGTGCGGCCAGCACCGGCCGTACCCGGCTGCTCGATGTGAAGCCCGAATCGCTGCACCAGCGCATCGGTTTCGTGTTCGGTTCGGCCGACGAGGTGTCGCGCATCGAGGACTACCACCGCGCCGAACCCCCCGAGATCTACAGCTCCCCGCTGTTCGGCAAGCGCGGCCTGTTTGCCGCTGCCGACTGAGTCGCCACAGACCCTGAACTCCCCCGGAGGCTCCCATGTCCGCCAAGCACCCTGTCATTGCGATCACCGGTTCATCCGGCGCCGGCACCACCTCGGTGACCCGCACGTTCGAGAACATCTTCCGCCGCGAGAACGTGCAGGCGGCGGTCGTCGAGGGCGACAGCTTCCACCGCCACGACCGCAAGGCCATGAAATCGGCGATGGCCGAAGCCGAGGCCTCCGGCAACATGCACTTCAGCCATTTCGGCGCGGCCGCCAACCTGTTCGAGGAACTGGAGGCGTTGTTCCGCGATTACTGCGAGACCGGCACCGGCCAGAGCCGCAAGTACCTGCACAACGCCGAAGAAGCCGCCCCATTCGGTCAGGATCCGGGCACCTTCACGCCCTGGCAGCCGCTGCCGTCGAGCGAGTTGCTGTTCTATGAAGGACTGCACGGCGGCGTGACCACCGAGACGGTCGACGTGGCGCGCCACGTCGACCTGCTGATCGGCGTGGTGCCGGTCGTCAACCTCGAATGGATCCAGAAGATCCACCGCGACCGCAGCACCCGCGGCTACTCGACCGAAGCGGTGACCGACGTGATCCTGCGGCGCATGCACGAATACGTGCACTTCATCTGCCCTCAGTTCACGCGCACCCACATCAATTTCCAGCGCGTGCCGGTGGTCGACACGTCCGACCCGTTCATTTCACGCACCATCCCGAGTGCCGATGAAAGCCTGGTGGTGATCCGCTTCGCCAACCCGAAAGGCTTCGACTTTCCGTACCTGCTGAGCATGCTGCACGACTCGTTCATGTCGCGCGCCAACACGCTGGTGGTGCCGGGCGGCAAGATGGAACTGGCGATGCAGCTGATCTTCACGCCGATGATCATGCGGCTGGTCGAGAGGCGTCGTCAGCTGCTGGCACGGTGACCGTGCCCCTAGAAACGGCGCCCCGGGCAAACCCGTTGGCGTTGCAAGGCCGCGGTGCACGAGGCCAGAATGCAGGCCATGAGTTCCGCACGCTCGTGCCCGTCGTGCACACAGATCAATCCGACCGAAGCGAGCGTCTGCCTCGCCTGCGGAACGGATCTCTCGCCCATGCACATCGGCGATCTGGCCCCCTCGGAGAGGGTCATCGACCTGATCCACGTCGACATCGACATCGATGAAGACACGGTCCCGGCCGTCCACGTCGATGCGCCCGAGCTGCAACGCTGGTTCGATTCGAGGCCCGACGGCGCCGACACGGCCAGCGCGCCGCTCGACCTGACCCTGCGGACCCTCGACGAGTTGCCGGTGCTCGACGACGTCGCCCCGACGGCCGACATCCTGCCGCCGGGCGTGGTGATCCGCTCGGACCCTGCCCCGGGCCCCAGACCGACCGTGGCCATCACCCGGCCGCCCGCCACCAAGGCGGCCCGCCGAGCGGCGGTGCGGCGCAATCGCTTGTCCGCCAGCACGGCGCCCGCAGGCAGCCCGCCCGCCGATGTGCTGGTGCTCGAGCACGACGACAGCGCTCGCGAGCAACTTTGCGGACTGCTCGAAGCGTTCGGCTTTCGCGCGCACCCGGTACACAGCGCGGTGCACGCGCTGCGCATGCTGGATGCCAAGCACTTCGTCGCCGCTTTTCTCGATCTCGTTTTCGACGGTCCCGACCAGCGCGCCGGAATCGACCTGTGTCACCGCGTCAAGACGGAAGCGCCGCACAGCGCAGGCCGCGTGTCGGCCTTGATCGTCGTGTCGGGCTCGACGCGGCCGGTCGAACGCGTGCGCGCCACGCTGGCCGGCAGCGACGCGTTCCTGTCGAAGCCGGTCACGCGCGGCAGCGTCGCGCAGGCGCTCGAAGCCTGCGGCGTGGCGCTGCCATCGGATTCACGAAGGGTTTGAGGACATTCATGGGAAACACCCTCACTTTTCAGCGCCCCGACGGGCAGACGGCCTCGGCCTACCTCGCCGAACCGGCACAGGCCACGGGCGCACCGGCGATCGTGGTGATCCAGGAGTGGTGGGGCGTCAACGCGCAGATCCGCGGCGTGGCCGACCGCCTGGCGCAGGCGGGCTACGTCGCGCTGGTTCCCGACCTGTACCGAGGTCAATCCACGGTGGAGGCCGAGGAGGCCCATCACCTGATGAGTGCGCTCGATTTCGGCGATGCGGCCTCGCAGGACATCCGGGGTGCGGCGCAGTACCTGAAGCAGCGCCACGGCGGCAAGGTCGGCATCACCGGCTTCTGCATGGGCGGCGCGCTGACGCTGCTGAGCCTGGGCGCGGCGCCCGAACTCGATGCCGGCGTCGTCTGGTACGGCTGCCCGCCGCTCGACTACATCGACGCCAGCCAGATCAAGGTGCCGGTGCTCGGCCACTGGGCGACACAGGACGAGTTCTTCCCGATCGCCACGGTCGATGCGCTGGAAGCCAAGCTGCGCGAGGCGGGCGTGAGCTTCGAGTTTCACCGCTACCTCGCCCATCACGCCTTCGCGAACGAGACGGCGGTGGGCCCGGGTCGCATTGCCGCGACCCAGTACGACCCGGTGTGGGCGCAGCAGGCCTGGGATCGGACCTTCACCTTCCTGGCGCACTGCTTGCGCTGATTCAGGCCGCCCTGGTGTCAGGTGATCGCTCGCGCGACCCAACGCCGAGCCTCAACGCAGTCGCGGGTTCCCGCGAAGCCCGCGCTGGTCCCGTCCTCAGGGGCCCTTCTCGAAGAGCAGCAACTCGCTGGGGCGCACGCGCAGGCGCGCCAGGCACTCGCCCGTGACGTCCGAGAATTTCTGCAGATCTCCCATGTCGCAGCGGTCACCTCCCTGCACCTGCAGCTTGGCGACGTCGGCGCAGGCGATGCCGCCGAATTGCACAGCGCGCCGGCCTTTGTCACCGGGCCGCACGGGTCCGAAACCGGCCGTCTGCACGCTGTACGCCACCCCGTTGGCTCGGTAGACAGCGAAATCCGGCACCAGGCTGCGAATCTCGTAGGTGAGCGTGTTGACCAAGGCCAGTTCGAAGCGGCAGCCGCCGGCAACGTCCATGCGGCGCTCCAGCAGCAACTCGGCTTGCGGTTGCTGCTTGGCGGGCTCGGAAGCTGCGCCGCTGCTCGGCAACGCCTCGACGTAACGCCAGGTGCCATCGTCCTTCAGCAGGATGCGCCTGCTCTGGCCGTCGCTGAGCTCGAAGTCCGCCCAGGCTGCCGGAAGGCACGCCGCCCCCAGCACCAGCGCACCCAGAGCCGATCCGAGCCACGTCTTCGTTTTCATGTGTTCATCCTTAAAGGCCGCACCGCCCGTTCGCAGAGTCGGATCGATTCAGATCGACGACCCGCATCAGGGCGTGCATGTGCAGAAGTTCGCAGGCATTCCTGCGCCCGATGTCCCCCGGTCAGGCTGACCGGATCGCGAGTATCGCAGTCCGGCCCCAGGCGACATACCGGTTGAAATGCGCCCTGCTGCACCCCCTTGTCAGGCCGACGCCAGATCAAACGGCAGCTTGCGCAACCGCTTCCCGGTCAACGCTGCCACCGCATTCGCCACCGCTGGCGCGATCGCCGGAACGCCCGGTTCACCGAGCCCGGTCGGGGCCTCGGTGCTCGGCACGAAATGCACCGCAACCGGCGGGGCCTGCGTGATGCGAATCGGCGGGTAGTCGCTGAACTGGCTCTGCTCGACCACGCCGTCCTTCAGCGTGATGGCGAAGCCGGGCTGCGTCATGCTGAGGCCGAACACCGCGCCGCCCTGGATCTGCGCCTCGGCGGCGGTCGGGTTGACGATCTGGTTCGCGTGCACACCGGCGGTCACCTGGTGCACCTTGGGCTGACCGTCCTCGATCGACACGTCGACCACATAGGCCACCACGCTGCCGAACGATTCGTGCACCGCCACGCCCCAGGCGTGGCCCGCGGGCAGCGGTTTGCCATAGCCCGACTTGTCGACCGCGAGCTTCAGCGCGGCGATCTGCCGGGCGTGGCGCTTGGCATCGAAGCGCGACAGCCGCCACGCGACCGGGTCGACCCCGGCAGCGCGCGCCACCTCGTCGGCCATCGTCTCCATCACGTAGCCGGTGTGGGTGTGGCCGACCGAGCGCCACCACAGCACCGGCACCGCCAGATCGGGGTGCGCCACGCGCAGGCGCATCGGCACGGCGTAGTGGTTCTCGGCCACGCCCTCGGTCATCGTGCCGTCGATGCCGTCCTTGACCAGGAAAGGCTCGAACGGCGTGCCCTTGATCAGCGACTGGCCGACGATCGCGTGGTCCCAGGCGGTGACCTGGCCTTTCGCGTCGAGGCCCACGTCGACCTGGTGCACGTGCGCCGGGCGGTAGTAGCCGCCCTGGATGTCGTCCTCGCGGCTCCACATCACCTTCAGCGGGTCGCCCTTGCTGGCGGGCCGCTGGCGCCAGGTCTTGGCGATGGTCGCGCCTTCGCGGATGTAGTCGGAGGTCGGCACCGCGCGCCGGCCGAAGCCGCCGCCGGTCGGCATCGTGTTGAGTGCGACCTGTTCGGGCTTGAGGCCCAGCGTCTGCGCGATCGCGCCCTGGTCGATGGTCTGGAACTGGCTGCCGGCATACACGGTGGCGCGATCGGCATTCAGGTCGAAGGTGACGTTCAGCGGTTCGAGCGGCGCATGCGCGAGGTACGGAAACTCATACACCGCATGGATCGTCCTGGCTGAGCCGGCCAGCGCCGACACATCGCCCTTCACGGCCAGCAGCGGCGGGTTCTTGGCGGTGTCGCGGTACTGCGCGAACTGCTGGTCGGTGCTGACGGTCCCGCCGACGCCGGCTTTCCAGGTCACCTTCAGCGCATCGCGGCCCTGCTTGGCCGGCCAGTAGCCGGTGCCGACCACGACCACGCCACTGCCGCCGCGGTCGGTGGTGACCTCGAACACATCGAGCACGCCCTTGACGGCCAGGGCCGCCTTGGCATCGAAGCTCTCGACCTGCCCGCCGAACTTCGGCGCGCGGCGCAGCACCGCGACCTTGAGGCCGGGCAGCTTCATGTCGATGCCGTAGTTCTTCTTGCCGGTGGCGCTGGCCACGGCGTCGAGCCGGCCCTGGCCCTTGCCGATGATGTTGAAGTGCTCGGCCGACTTCAGCACCACCGCGGTCGGCACCGGCTGTTTCGCAGCAGCGGCTGAAAGCGACGCGTAGCTCGCGCGCTTGTGGCCCGAACGCACGTGGCCGTCACCGGTCGTGCACGCCGACACCGGCACCTTCCACTGCTGGGCCGCAGCGGCGACAAACATCATGCGGGCGGCGGCGCCGACCTCGCGGTAGCCCATCCAC
>JARXKP010000105.1 GCA_030271615.1 Pseudomonadota bacterium | reverse complement strand
TTGATCCCGGTCGACAACGCCTCGACCAGCTGCGACTGATACCGCACATCCCGCAGCTTCGCTTCTTCCTCGGGGTTCGAGATGAACGCCGTCTCGACCAGGATCGACGGAATGTCCGGTGCCTTCAGCACCGCGAACCCGGCCTGCTCGACGCTGGCCTTATGCAGGCGTCCGACGCGGCCGATCTGGCCCAGCACCTCATCGCCGAGACGCAGGCTGTCCTTGATCTGCGCGGTGGTGCTCATGTCGAGCATCGCATGCATCACCGACGTGTCCTTCGACTTGACGTTGATGCCGCCGACCGCATCAGCCAGGTTCTCGCGGTTGGCCATCCAGCGTGCGGCGGCGCTGGTGGCACCGCCCTGGCTGAGCGCGAAGACCGACGCGCCGCGCGCCTCGGGCGTGAAGAACGCGTCGGCGTGGATCGACACGAACAGGTCGGCCTGCACCCGCCGCGCCTTGCGCACGCGGTCCTGCAAGGGCACGAAGAAGTCGGCGTCGCGCGTCAGCATCGCGCGCATGCCGGGCAGGGCGTTCAGGCGATCGCGCAACTGCAGCGCCACCGACAGCACCACGTCCTTCTCGCGCAGGCCGCTCGGGCCGATGGCGCCCGGGTCCTCTCCGCCATGGCCCGGGTCGAGCGCCACGATCACCAGCCGGCTGACCCGGTTGGCGACCTTTCCGGTGGCGTCGGATGCGTCGGCGGCCTCGCGTGTCGGACCGGGCTGCGAGGCGGCGCGATCCGCGAGCGCCGGCTTCGCTGCGGCAACGGCCGCTGGCACGCCGGCGTTCGGCCCCGCAGCGCTGGCCGCAGCCATCGGCCGGTCGACCTGGCCGATGAACTCGCCGAGCGCGTCGCGCACCGCCTGCGCGGCTTTCTGTTCGGCCTGTTCCTTGTCCTGGATCAGTGCGAGCAGCGGGTCGCGCTCCTGTGTCGGGTACAGGTCGAAGACCAGCCGGTGCCGGTAGGCGGCAACCGGCGTCAGCGTGAACAGCTGCGGCTTCGTCGCCTGCTTCAGGTCGATCACCATGCGCACCACACGCGGCTGGTTCTGCCCGACGCGCACGCCGGCGATGAACGGGTCGTCGGCGCGCACCTGGCCGACCAGATCGCGCAGCTGCGGGCTCAGGTCCAGCCCGTCGACGTCGATCACCAGACGGTTCGGGTTGTCGGCCAGGAAGTGCCGGGTCGACAACGCGTTGTCGGATTCGATCGTGACCCGGGTGTAGTCGGCGGCCGGCCACACACGCACCGCGACGATCGCCGCGCCGTGCGCCAGTTCGCGCGTGCCCAGCGCCAGGACGAGTCCGCCCATGCGGGACAGTGCCTGGCGCCGGGTCCGCGACGGCAGGATGCCGGGTATCGGGTGCGCCCTGCCGGTCATGGCAGCAGGGCGAGGCCGAGCGGTGTGCAGGCCTGGTAGGTGACCTGCCGGCGCATGTCGTCGTCGTCGTGGCGGTCGGCATCGATCAACGCCGTGTCGGGCATCGCGATCTCGATGCGCAGGTCGCACACCGGCAACAGACCGGCCGCGCGCTCGGGCCATTCGGCCAGCTTCAGCCCGACGCTCGCGAACACGTCGCGAAAGCCGGCGTCTTCAAATTCCTGCGGGTCTTCGAAGCGGTAGAAATCGAAGTGCCAGACGTCGAGGCCGGGCAGCGTGTACGGCTCCATCACCGCGTAGGTCGGGCTCTTGACGTGACCGGTCACGCCGAGCGCGCGCAGCAGGTGCCGAGCGAAGGTGGTCTTGCCGGCACCCAGCGTGCCGTGCAGCTCGACACAGGCGTTGCGCAGCGCGGGCTTGCCTGCCAGCACGCGGGCGGCCGCGGCGCAGGCGGCCTCGTCCGGCCACAGCGCAGTGCGGGCTTCTAAGATCGGCATGCCGGCGGATGGCGGCGAAAGCGTAGGGATGGAAGGTGCATGGTCGCTGCTCACGGTTTGGATGTTTCGCTGCTGTGGCCTCGTGTGCAAGCCTGGGCGGGTGAACTCGGATTTTCCCAGATCGGTGTGTCCGATGTGGACCTGAGCAGCGCCGAGCCCGGTCTGCAGGCTTGGTGGGCCGATGGCTTCCACGGTTCCATGCATTACATGTCGAGACACGGCCTGAAGCGTGCCCGGCCGGCCGAGCTGGTGCCGGGCACGCTGCGGGTGCTGACGGCGCGGATGGATTACCTGCCCGATGGCGAATCCGGCGACTGGCAGGCCATCGAATGGCAGCGTCTGCAGGCGCCCGATCGGGCCACGGTCTCGGTATACGCCCGAGGACGGGACTATCACAAGGTGCTGCGCCACCGTCTGCAGACGCTCGCCGACCGCATCGAGTCCGCCGTCGGCCCGTTCGGTCACCGCGTCTTCACCGATTCGGCACCGGTGCTCGAAGTCGAACTGGCGACGCACAGCGGCCTGGGCTGGCGAGGCAAGCACACGCTGGCGCTGCACCGGGACGCGGGGTCGATGTTCTTCCTCGGCGAGATCTACCTCGATCTGGCGCTGCCGCTGTTTGCGGTCACCGAGGCGGTCGCCGCCCATTGCGGCAGCTGCAGCGCCTGCATCGATGTGTGCCCGACGCAGGCGATCGTCGGGCCCTACCGGCTCGATGCACGGCGCTGCATCAGCTACCTGACGATCGAGAACGCGGGGCCGATTCCGGTCGAGTTTCGCGCGGCCATCGGCAATCGCATCTACGGCTGCGACGACTGCCAGTTGGCGTGCCCGTGGAACAAGTACGCGAAGCGCAGCACACTGCGTGATTTCGATGTGCGCCCGACGCTGGCGGACCCGACCTTGATCGAGCTGTGGCGTTGGAGCGAAGCCGATTTCCTGCGTCACACCGAAGGCAGTGCGATCCGCCGCATCGGTCACGAGCGCTGGCGCCGGAATCTCGCGGTGGCGATGGGCAATGCGCTGCGGGTGATGCCCGAATCGACACTGCGGGCGACCCTGCGCGCCGCGTTGGTGCAGGCGGGGCCAGGCGCCAGCGAATTGGTTCGAGAGCACATCGACTGGGCGTTGGCGCAGGCGATTGAAGACGCTATCCCCGAGTCCCGATCGCCAACCAGATCGGCACGCTGACCATGCCGAGCAGCGTCGACATCGTGACCAGTCCGGCGACGAACGGGCCGTGGCCGCCCATGCGGGTCGCCAGCACGTAGGCGCTCGACGCGGTGGGCAAGGCCGAGAAGGCGAGCGCCACCGCCTGTTGCGCGGGCGGCAGGTCCAGCCAGGCCGACAGCCCCAGCGCAATCAGTGGCAGGGCCACATGGCGGATGCACAGCAGCGCGGCAGCCAGCGCTGGCGCGGCTCGCAGGCCGCCGAGCTTCAGTCCGGCGCCGACCGCCATCAGGCCGAGCGGGATCGCCGCCAGACCCAGGCGATGCAGCGTGGTGCCGACGGCCTCGGGCACATGCAGCCCGGCCAGGTTGAACAGCAGGCCGGCCAGCGTGCCCAGGATCAGCGGGTTGCGCATCAGTTCGCGTCCGTAGGCATGACCGCCGTGGCGCGCCAGCGGCCACACGGCGGCCACGTTGCAGATCGGCACGCACAGCGCGATCAGCAGCGCCATCGAGGCCAGCGCCTCGGCGCCGCCCAACCGTTCGGCCAGCGCCAGCGCGATGAACGAGTTGAAGCGGAAGGCGGTCTGCGCCCCCGACGCATGCAGCCGCGCATCGACGCCCGGCCAGTGCTTCAACGCGTAGGCCAGCCCGACACCGCACAGCACGGTGCCCACGCCGACGGCGGCGAGCCCGGCCGTTTGCGCCGGCTGCAGCGGGCTCTTGACGATCGAGCTGAACAGCAGCACCGGAAACAGCAGGTGGTAGGTCAGCCGCTCGACCGCATCCCACACCGGGCGGTTCAGCGACGTGTGGCGACACAGCAGAAAGCCGACCACGATCAACAGCAGATCGGGCACCAGCACCAGGGCATTGGACATAGCGGCCGAGTGTGCCAGCCACAATCCCGACCATGACTTCGTTGGACACCAGCGCCGCCGCGATCGACCGCTTCATCGATGCGATGTGGATCGAGGACGGCCTGTCTTCCAACACGCTGGCCGCGTACCGGCGCGACCTGACGCTGTACGCGCAATGGCTGGCCGCCTGGCCGGAGGCGGCCCTCAACGAAACGACCGAACTGCACCTGCGCGAATACGCGGTCGCCCGCCATGCCGGCAGCAAGGCCAGCAGTTCCAACCGCCGCCTGACGGTGTTCAAGCGCTACTTCCGTTGGGCGCTGCGCGAGCGCCTGATCGAGGCCGACCCGACGCTGAAACTGCTGGCGGCGAAGCAGCCGCCGCGCCTGCCGAAGGTGCTCAGCGAAGCGCAGGTCGAGGACTTGCTGAACGCGCCCGACGTGACCACGCCGCTCGGCCTGCGCGATCGCACGATGCTCGAGCTGATGTACGCGAGCGGGCTGCGCGTCAGCGAACTGGTCACGTTGAAGACGGTGCACCTGGGCCTGGTCGACAGCGCGTTGCACGTCACCGGCAAGGGCGCGAAGGAGCGGCTGGTGCCTTTTGGCGAGGAGGCGCGGGCCTGGCTGGTGCGCTACCAGGCCGAGGCGCGGGCAGACATCCTGGAAGGGCAGGTCAGCGATGCGCTGTTCGTCACCGTGCGCGGCGGCCCGATGACGCGGCAGATGTTCTGGCGGCTGATCAAGCAGCACGCGCTGCGCGGCGGCGTGCTGGTGCCGCTGTCGCCGCACACGCTGCGCCACGCCTTTGCCACGCACCTGCTGAACCACGGCGCCGACCTGCGCGCGGTGCAGATGTTGCTCGGGCACTCGGACATTTCAACCACGACGATCTACACCCACGTCGCCCGCGAACGGCTGAAAACACTGCACGCCGCGCACCACCCTCGCGGCTGAGCCGTCGCGCGAATTCGCGCTCCTACAATTCGCCGCTATTCAAGAGGGCATACCGAGCATGAAAGTCACCGCATCCAATTTCAAGGCCTACGACATCCGTGGCATCGTGGGCAAGACCCTCAGCGAGGCGTTTGCCGAGCACCTCGGTCGCGCCTTCGGCAGCGAGGCGGTGCAAGCCGGCGAGCGCGCCGTGGCGGTCGGCCGTGACGGCCGCAAGTCGGGGCCCAAGCTGGCGGCGGCGTTGATCCGCGGGCTGATGTCGACCGGCCTCGACGTCGTCGACCTCGGTGCGGTCACCACGCCGATGCTGTACTACGTGGCGGCCACGCGTGGGCGTCGCGGCTGTCACAGCGGGATCATGGTCACCGGCAGCCACAACCCGAAGGACTACAACGGCTTCAAGATGGTGCTGGCCGGCCGCGCGATCTACGGCGACGAAATCCAGGGCCTGCGCGTCCGCATGCAGACCGAAAATTACGTGTCGAAGGCCGGTCGTTCGGCGCCGATGGACATCGGCGCCGAGTACAGCGCGCGCATCACCGGCGACTGCAAGCTCAAGCGCCGCATGAAGATCGTCGTCGACTCGGGCAACGGCATCCCCGGCGCGTCGGCGCCGGGCATCCTGCGCGCGCTGGGCTGCGACGTGACCGAGCTGTACTCGAAGGTCGATGGCGATTTCCCGAACCACCATCCGGACCCGAGCAAACCCGAGAACCTGGCCGATCTGATCCGCACCGTGCAGACCACCGACGCCGAGATCGGCCTCGCCTTCGACGGCGACGGCGACCGGCTGGGCGTGGTCACCAAGGACGGCAAGATCATCTACCCCGATCGCCAGCTGATGCTGTTCGCGAAGGACGTGCTGAGCCGCAATCCGGGCGGCACCGTGATCTTCGACGTCAAGTGCACGCAGCGTCTGGCGCCGGTGATCCGCAAGGCCGGCGGCAAGCCGCTGATGTGGAAGACCGGACACTCGCTGGTCAAGGCGAAGATGAAGCAGGTCAAGGCGCCGCTCGCCGGCGAAATGAGCGGCCACATCTTCTTTGGCGAGCGCTGGTACGGCTTCGACGACGCGACCTACACCGCGGCACGGCTGCTCGAGATCCTGAGCCGCAGCAAGGACCCGAGCAAGGTGCTCAATGCGCTGCCGACCAGCTTCAGCACGCCCGAACTCAACGTGCCGTGCGCCGAAGGCGAGCCGAAGGTGCTGGTGCAGAAGCTGCTGGAAACCGCGAAGTTCCCGGGGGCGCTCGAGATCATCACGATCGACGGCCTGCGCGCCGAGTACAAGGACGGCTTCGGGCTGATCCGCTCGTCGAACACCACGCCGGTGCTGGTGATGCGCTTCGAGGGCCACACCGAGAAGGCGCTGCAGCGCATCGAGGCGGCTTTCATGGCGGCATTGCGATCGGTCAAGCCCGACGCGCAGATTGCCACGGCTGCGCATTGATGTCCGTTTGAGCGGGGGTGCGGGCGTGTTCGGTGCTTTTCCGAGGGCCGTGCGCTGACACCCGTGCAGCGGCTGGCGCGCGCGGCTTACGCTGCGCTGCTGCGGCTGGCGGCACCGGCGTTCGTGCTGAAGCTCTGGTGGCGCGGTCGCGCCGAGCCGCCGTACCGCCATGCGATCGGCGAGCGTTTCGGGCGTTACGCCGGTGCGCCCGCGTCATCGGGCTGGATCTGGGTGCATGCGGTGTCGCTGGGCGAGACCCGGGCAGCGTCGGCGCTGGTCATGGCGCTGCGTGGGCAACGCCCCGGCCTGCACTTGTTGTTGACGCACGGAACGGCCACCGGGCGTGCCGCCGGCGCTGCCTTGCTGCGTCCCGGTGACCGTCAGGCCTGGCTGCCGTTCGACACGCCGGGATCGGTTGCACGCTTTCTCGAACACTTCCACCCCGCGATCGGCGTGCTGATGGAAACCGAGATCTGGCCGAACCTGCTGCGGGCCGCGCACCGCCGTGGCATTCCGATGGTGCTTGCGAATGCCCGACTCAGCGAACGCAGCGCACGCAAGGCCGAGCGTCTGCAGCTGCTGTTCAGACCGGTCGCCGACAGCCTGAACCTCGTCCTCGCGCAAACGCAGGAAGACGCCGAGCGGTTGCGCGCGGCGGGTGCGCCCCGCGTCGAGGTCAGCGGCAACCTGAAGTTCGACGTCACCCCCGATGCGGTGCAGCTCGCTCGCGGCCTGGCCTGGCGTCAGATCATCGGGCGCGGTGTCGTGCTGGCCGCCAGCACCCGCGAGGGCGAAGAGGCGGCCTTGCTGTGGGCATGGCGGCAACTGCCTGCGCCGCGCCCGTTGCTGTTGATCGTGCCGCGCCATCCGCAGCGATTCGACGATGTGGCCGGGCTCATCGCAGGCAGCGGCCTGGGTTTCGTCAGGCGCAGTGCCTGGCAGGACGTTCCACCGCCGGATGCATCGGCCGCCGATGTGTGGCTCGGCGATTCGATCGGCGAGATGGCCGTGTACTTCGGCTGTTCGCAGGTCGCGCTGCTCGGCGGCAGCTTCGAGCCGCTGGGCGGGCAGAACCTGATCGAGGCGGCCGCCTGCGGGTGTCCGGTGCTGATGGGCCCGCACACCTTCAACTTCACGGAAGCCGCCGAATTGGCGCTGCGCGAAGGGGCCGCGCAACGGGTCACTGGTATCGATGAAGCGGTGCGCGTGGCGGTCGGGATCGTGGCCGCGTCAACCGGCGCGAACCTGCACCCGTCGACGGATGTTTCGGGGGCCGCGGCGCCCAGCTCCGCCCGTGCACTGGCCTTTGCAGCGCGTCATCGCGGTGCCGCGCTGCGCATGGCCGAGCGGATCGACTCCCTGATCGGGTGAAGTTCTTCAAGCGCAGCCGTCAGCGACGGCACGCCGCAGATCCGGTGATCGAAATGCGGCCGACACGCTCCGTCAACGTCCCAGCAGACGACTCACCGCTGACACGTCCTCGGGCTTCAGTTGCCCCGCGGCCTGACGCAACCTCAGGCCGCTGACCAGCGTGTCGTAGCGCGCCTTCGACAGGTCGCGGCGGGTGGTGAAGAGCTGCGTCTGCGCGTTCAGCACGTCGATGTTGACCCGCACACCGACGCGGTAGCCGAGCTGGGTGGCTTCGAGGGCGAGCGCACTCGACGACTCGGCCGCTTCGAGCGCCAGCACCTGTGCCTGCAGCGACTGCACGCCGAAGTAGGCCTGCCGCGTGCCGAGTGACACCGCGCGTCGCGCGGCTTCGAGGTCGTTGCGCGACTTGTCTTCGAGTACCAGCGTTTCCTTGATGCGGTTCTGGACCGAGTAGCCGGCGAACAGCGGCAGGTTCAGCTGCAGTCCGATGGTCGCGCTCTTGGTGGTGCCGCTGCGCGACAGCTGGCTACCGCTGCTACCGCCCGAATTGTACGAATCGCTCAGGCTTCCCACCATGTCGACAGTTGGCAGGTGGCCTGCCTGCGCCTTTTCCGTTTCGAGCTTCGCTACCTCCAGCGACAGCTGCGCCAGCCGGACCGACGGGTGCTGCGCATCGGCCTGGCGCGCCCAGGTGTCGGCATCGGCGGGTGTCACCGGCGGCAGACTGACCGGCGGCGTCAGGCCCAGCGGCTCGACGTTGCTGCGCCCGACGAGCTGGTCGAGTGCAATGCGCTTGTTGCGCAGATCGTTGTCGGCGGCGATCTCCTGCGCGGTGGCCAGGTCGTAACGGGCCTGTGCCTCGCGCGTGTCGGTGATGGTCGCGGTGCCGACCTCGAAATTGCGCTGGGCCGAGGCCAGTTGCTCGTTGATCGCGGTCTTGCTGGTGCGTGTGGTGGCCAGTGCGTCCTGGGCCGCCAGCACGTCGAAGTAGGCCTGCGCGACGCGCACGATCAGGTCCTGCTCGGCGGTTTCGAGTCGCAAGGTGGACGCTTCGAGTTCGCGCTGCGCCTGATCGATGGTCACGCTGCTGGCGCGGTTGAACAGCGGCTGTCGACCGGCCACCTGCGCCGCCCGGTTGTTGAACGAGCCCGTGCCCTGTGCGGTATCGACCCGGCCGATGTTCGCGCTGCTGTCGAGGCTCAGGCTCGGGCGCATCAGCGCATCGGCCTGTGCCGCGCGGTATTGCGCGGATTCGGCGAGCGAGCGTGCCGACAGGTAGGTGGCGTCGTAGTCGTGCGCGGCCTTGTACAGGTCGTCCAGGCTCTGGGCGTGCGCGATGCTGCCCCAGGCAACGGCAAACCCGGCCATCAGCTGCAGGGCACGCCGGGGTCCGCGCAACAAGAACAGGCGGCCTGTGCCACCTTGGTCGAGTCCCACGGAATCACTGTCAGTACGCGCGGCCATGGAGGTTCCTTCGAAACGTCGTTGGAAGATATCAGTACCGAGGCACCGACGCATCGACTTCGGTCGACCACGCTTCGATGCCGCCGGTGAAATTGGTGACCGACTCGAAACCCTGGCGCTGTTCGAGGAAGGCCGCCACCTGCGCGCTGCGCACGCCGTGGTGGCACAGGCAGACGGTGGGGCGCGCGGGGTCGAGCTCGCCGATGCGCTGGACGATTTCGCTCATCGGCAGGTTGAAGGTCGTCAGCCCGTCGGCATGAAGGGCGGCGAGCTCGAACTCCCACGGTTCGCGCACGTCCAGCAGCAGCGGTCGGTCGGCGGCCAGCGTCGATGCCATCAGTGCCGCGAATTCGCGGGCGCCGATGTGATGCATCAGAAGTGAAACCGGCTCGGCTCGTCGAAGCCCGTGAGTCGTGGCGCCACCGTGTCGAACAGCTCGGCGCTGCCGGTGTCGCCGTTGTCACCGGTACTGCGCGTGTACAGCACGGCACGCATGATCGGCAGCTGCCCGACGATCGCGACCAGCCGGCCACCGGGCTTCAACTGCTCGAAAAAGACCGGCGGCACCTGCGGTACCGAACCGGACAGCACGATGACGTCGAAGGGACCTTCGGCGGCGCATCCCCTGGACCCGTCCGCGTGGCGCACCGTCACATTCGAGGCACCGGCGCGCCGCAGGTTGGCGGTGGCAAAGGCAGCCAGTTCCGCATCGATCTCGAGACTCAGCACCTGTTGCGCCTGGTGGCCCAGCAGCGCGGCCATGAAGCCCGATCCGGCGCCGACCTCCAGCACGCGTTCGTGCTTGCCGACGTCGAGTTCCTGCAGCAACCGGGCCTCGACCTTCGGCGCCAGCATCGATTGCGCGGGGCCTTGCGAGGTGTGCAGCGGGATTTCGGTGTCGACGAAGGCCATCGCGCGGTAGACCGGCGGCACGAAATCCTCGCGCCGGACGGCGGCCAGCAGGGACAGCACGTCGGCGTCGAACACCTCCCACGGACGGATCTGCTGCTCGATCATGTTGAAGCGGGCGAGTTCAATGTCCATGGGATTCAGGGCTTTCCGGAGTCAGGGTGGGTGCGGCGGGTGCCGGGCGCCGTGGGTTCGATACAGGTCGGCGACCGGGCAAGTGAACCCGCATTTTATTTCCCCAGGATCAGCGCTGGCGGGGTGACGGTCGGCGTCTTGCGCAAAAAACGCCGCTTCGCCCATGCCGACAGGTCATCGAGGTAGCAGTAGACCACCGGCACGACCACCAGCGTCAGCAGCGACGAGGCGATCACGCCGCCGATGACCGCCTGGCCCATCGGTGCGCGCTGCTCCGAACCTTCGGACAGCGCGAAGGCGAGCGGCACCATGCCGAAGATCATCGCCAGCGTGGTCATCAGGATCGGGCGCAACCTGACGCGGGCGGCCAGCAGCAGCGCTTCTTCGCGATCGAGGTGGCCCGAGGCAGTGGCTGCCTCGCCGGGCACCACGCCGTTGCGCGCCCGAATCGCGAAATCGATCAGCAGGATCGCGTTCTTCGTGACCAGCCCCATCAGCATCACCACGCCGATGATGCTGAACATGTTCAGCGTCGAGCGGAACATCAGCAGCGTCAGCACGACCCCGATCAGCGTCAGCGGTAGCGAGCTCATCAGCGCGATCGGCTGCAGGAAGCTGCGGAACTGGCTCGCCAGGATCATGTAGATGAACACCACCGCGAGGCCGAGCGCTCCAACTGC
>JARXKP010000104.1 GCA_030271615.1 Pseudomonadota bacterium | reverse complement strand
GGAGTTCGACTCCGAGCCGCACCGCGGCCTGCACATGGGTTTCCTGTCCCGCCAACCCGGCACGCTGAAGTTCGAGGTAGTAGCGGTTGCCGAACACCTCGGCGAAGCGCTGCGCAAGGAGGCGGGCCCGCACGGTGTCACCGGCCACCAGCGCCTGGCCGACCATCCCCAGCTCGGCGCCCGACAGCGCGATCAGCCCGCCGTTCAACTCGGCCAGCGCGGCCCAGGTCGTCCACGCCTGAGCTTGAGACGCCGGACCCATCCAGCAGCGCGTCAGCAACTCGCACAGGTTCAGGTAGCCGGTGCGGTTCTGCACCAGCAGCAACAGTCGGCTCGGTGCGCGGTCGCTGCCTTCGGGTTCCAGCCACACATCGGCGCCGATCAGCGGCTTGATGCCTGCCGAACGCGTCGCGCCGTAAAACTTGATCGCGCCGAACAGGTTGCCCAGGTCGGTGATCGCCAGCGCCGCCTGCAGGTCGGCGGCGGCAGCAGCGACGACCTCGTCGATCCGCAGGGTGCCGTCGACGACGGAGTATTCGGTGTGCGTGCGCAGATGTATGAAGGACATGCGATCGATTTTAAGGACCGGGGCTGAAGCCGGACCGCGGAGCGGGGTCCGTACACTGCGCGCCGTGCACCCGATCCTGAACATCTCCGCCTACCGCTTCGTCCCGCTGGACGACACCGCCGACCTGCGTGCGCAGATCCATGCACAAGCCGCCTCGCGCCAGCTCAAGGGCACCGTGCTGCTGGCCGGGGAAGGCATCAACCTGTTCCTGGCCGGCGATCCGGATCAGATCCACGGCTTCGTCGCCTGGCTGCGCCTGGATGCCCGCTTCGCGCCGATCGAGGTCAAGGAAAGCCCGTCGCCGACGGTGCCGTTCGGCAAGCTGCTGGTGAAGGTCAAGGCCGAGATCATCCGGATGAACCACCCGGCCATCCGCCCGCAGGCCGAACGCGCGCCAGCGGTCAGCCCGCAGACGCTGGCGCGCTGGCTCGATCAGGGTCATGACGACGAGGGCCGCGAGGTGGTCACGCTCGACACCCGCAACGCGTTCGAGGTCGACGCCGGACGCTTTCGCGGCGCGATCGACTGGCGCATCGACAAGTTCAGCGACTTTCCGCAGGCGGTGCTGGCCCACCGCGACGAGTTGCGCGACAAGACCATCGTCAGCTACTGCACCGGCGGCATCCGCTGCGAGAAAGCCGCGCTGTTCATGGCCGATGCCGGCATCGAACGCGTGATGCAGCTCGACGGCGGCATCCTGAAGTACTTCGAGGACACCGGCGGAGCGCACTACGACGGTCACTGCTTCGTGTTCGATGCGCGCCGCGAGGTCGGCAGCGACCTGTGTCCGGCCGGCGTCATGCCCCCCGATCCCGAAGGTGTCGTCGAACCGGTGTAAGGTGATCCGGTGTCGCGTCGACACCGCTTGCCGAACACGAGATCGACGATGCAGCACCTCCCGCAAACCGTTCCAGAACGCTCCCGCCGCGTGGACGCGCCGCTCGGCGATCTCGCCGCCCGCTATGTGGCCGTGCGCGCAACGACGCTGCGTCTGGCCGAGCCACTCAGCGACGAAGACTGCCAGGTCCAGTCGATGCCCGATGCCAGCCCGACCAAGTGGCATCTGGCACACCTAACGTGGTTCTTCGAGACCTTCGTTCTCGAACCCCTTGAGTCCGATTTCAAGGCGTTCGACCCGCGCTTCAGGGTGCTGTTCAACAGCTACTACCAGGGCGTCGGCGAGCAGCATCCGCGCGCGCAGCGCGGGCTGATCAGCCGGCCGAGCCTGACCACGGTGAAGCGCTATCGCGCGCAGGTCGACGAGCGAATGCAGGCGCTGATGGCGCGTGCGGCGGCCGCGGGCACGCTCGATGCCGGGTTGCGCAATCTCGTCGTGCTCGGCCTGCACCACGAGCAGCAGCACCAGGAACTGCTGCTGACCGACATCAAGCACGTGCTGTCGTTCGGCGCGCCCTCAGCGACCGAATCGATGGCCTACGCGAAGCGCTGGCCGATCGGTGCGGTGCAGGCGCAAGCGCTGCGCTGGTTCGCCCACGCCGGCGGCTTGTTCGAGCTGGGCCACGACCCGGCGCTCGACGGCGACTTCTGCTTCGACAACGAGACGCCCCGGCACCGCGCGTACATCGCGCCGTTCGAGCTGGCGTCGCGCCCGGTCAACCACGGCGAGTTCCTGGCCTTCATCGAAGACGGCGGTTATCGCCGGCCGGAGCTGTGGCTGGCCATGGGATGGGCGTGGGTGAATGAAGGCCCGGAGGGCACGCCGCGCCAGTCGCCGCTCTACTGGCAGCGGCGGGACGGCGTCTGGTTCACCCACACGCTGCAAGGCACGGTCGAGATCGACCCGCACACCCCTGTGTGCCACCTGAGCTATTTCGAGGCCGATGCGTATGCCCGCTGGGCCGGCGCACGCCTGCCGACCGAAGGCGAGTGGGAGCTGGCGGCCCGACAGCTCGGGCCCCGCGCGCTGCAACGCGCCCACTTCGCGGACCGCGGTGCGTTTCATCCACTGCCACCAATCACCGACGCCCGCGACGGACAGGTGCAGATGCATGGCGACGTGTGGGAATGGACCCAGTCGAACTACAACCCGTACCCCGGCTACCGGCCGCTGCCGGGCGCGGTGGGTGAGTACAACGGCAAGTTCATGTGCAACCAGTTCGTGCTGCGCGGCGGCTCGTGCGCGACCCCTGCGGGCCACGTGCGCGCGAGCTACCGAAACTTCTTCCCGCCTGAGGCGCAGTGGCAGTTCAGCGGGCTGCGGCTGGCGAGGGACATGGATGCCTGACCTCGCGCGTCAGGAGGTCAGCACGTCGAGCACGTCCGAATGGAACTCGCGCTGGTACAGGATGTAGATGACGCCGCCGGTGGCCAGCACGAACGCCAGCGGGGACAGGAACCAGCTCACCGCCGCGAATGCGAAGTAGTAGGCCCGCAGACCGTCGTTGAAGGTTTCGGCCGCCAGGCCGACGACTCGACCGGCCCGGTCGGCGAACTCGTCGCGCGACAGCCCCAGCATCTCGAACTGCCCGGCTTCCGGAGCCGACGCGACCAGCAGGGCACCGAAGGTGTACTGCCGCATCGACCAGGTGAAACGGAAGAAGGCGTAGACGAAGATCGCCAGCATCAGCACGATCTTCAGGTCGAACACCAGCACCGTGGTGCGCACCGCGAACGGAATCTCGCGCACCAGTTCGCTGGCATTGCTGGAACCCAGCACCGCCAGCAGACCACCGATGATCAGGATGGTGGTCGACGCGAAGAACGACGGGCTGGTGGACAGGCTCTGGACCACCACACCGTCGATGACACGCACCTCGCGGTAGGTGGTCTGCAGCATCCATTGCCGCCGGATGCGATTGGTCGACGCAAGGATCGACGGCTGGGTGCTGGCCCGCTTGCGCGCGAACAGTGCATAGCCCACCCAGCCGCAGAAGAAGACGGCCAGCCCCACCCAGTCGTGCCACGGCAGCAGTCGGAAAACGGTCAGCGCAACGTCCATGCGCGAATGTAGCAAGCGCCGCCGACGCGGCTGGCCCACATCGGCGGCGCTGCGGTGACGCGGCTACTTGTTGAAGCGTGCGGTGACCGCCGCGATCCGTTCACCGAACAGCCGCGCGGTCTCGAGGTCGCCTGGCAGCATCTCGTCGACGCTGGCATCGTTCGGTGTTGACGCCATCGCGCCAGCGAACGAGCCGAGATAGTTGACGTCGTTACGCTGCGCGGCCTTGGCGCTGCTCGGCATCATGCCGGTGCCGACCCAGATCATGTGGTGCTGCTGGCTCAGCGTGAAGAAGTAGTGCAGCGTCGACAGCTTGTCACCGTTCATCGACGCCGAGTTGGTGAAGCCGGCGGCGATCTTGTCCTTCCAGGCCTGCGTGAAAAAGGGCTTGCTGGACGCATCGGCGAACTTCTTGAACTGCCACGACACGCTGCCCATGTAGGTCGGCGAGCCGAACACGATCGCATCGGCTGCGAGCAGCGTGGCCCATTGCGCGTCAGTGAGATTGCCTTCGGCATCGATGGCGACCAGTTCACCGGCCGCGCCGCTGGCGACCGACTCGGCGAGCTTCTTCGTGTGGCCGTAGCCGCTGTGGAAAACGATCGCGATCTTGGACATGGATGCTCCTGAAAGAGGTTGAAGAACGTGAGGGCGGCGCGAGGTCAGGCCGCCAGATCGAACACCAGCACTTCGGCGTCGTGCGCGTCATCGAGCACCAGCCGGCTTTCGTCGCTGAGCTTGACCGCGTCGCCGCCGACCAGCGGCTGCCCGTTGACGCTGAGCCGACCACGCACCAGGTGCACATAGGCCTTGCGTTGCGGATCGAGGGTCAATTCCGCGCGCTCGCCGGCATCGAACAGGCCGGCGCGGATCGACGCATCGGCATGCACCGTCACCGAGCCGTCGCGGCCATCGGGGCTGGCGACCAGGCGCAGGCGGCCGCGCTTGTCGGCGGCGTCGAACTGCTTCTGCTCGTAGCCCGGCTCGATGCCGTGCTCGCGGGGCAGGATCCAGATCTGCAGCAGGTGCGTGGTGGCGTCGGGCTCGTGGTTGAACTCGCTGTGCTGCACGCCGCGCCCCGCGCTCATGCGCTGCACGTCGCCGGGCAGGATGACCGCGCCGGTGCCGAGGCTGTCCTTGTGGGCCAGCGCGCCGCTGAGCACGTAGGTGACGATCTCCATGTCGCGGTGACCGTGCGTGCCGAAGCCGGTGCCCGGCGCGATGGTGTCGTCGTTGATCACCCGCAGGTTGCCGAAGCCCATGTGGGCCGGGTCGCGGTAGTCGGCGAACGAGAAGCTGTGAAAACTCTTGAGCCAGCCGTGGTCTGCGTGTCCGCGGTCAGAGCCTTTGCGCATCGTGAGCATGGGGTGCCTCCTGTGGAAGACCTCACTGTAGAAGCGGCAACCCGGGCCGACGTGCACCCGCACTTGAAGCGAACGTTCAAATAACATGAAGCGCTGTCGCTACCCGGCCCCACCATGACCCGCAACGTGCTGACCCCCGACGCCCTGACGATGATGGATGTCATCGCCCGCACCGGCAGTTTTGCCGCCGCCGCCCGCGAGCTGGGCAAGGTGCCGTCCGCCCTCACCTACAACGTGCGGCAGCTCGAAGACGCGCTCGACGTGCTGCTGTTCGACCGGCGCTCGGGCCAGGCGCAGCTCACCGCCGCCGGCGAAGAGCTGCTGCACGAAGGCCGGCGCCTGCTCGAACAGATGGACGCGGTGGCCAACCGCGTCAAGCGGGTCGCCACCGGTTGGGAAACGCAACTGACGGTGGCGGTCGACGACGCGCTGTCGCGGCTGACGGTGTTCGAGCTGTGCGAGGATTTCTATGCGCTGCGGCCTGCCGTAGCGGTGTCATCGAAACCATCTCCCGCCGGCGCCGCAGCGTCCGGCAGCGACGGTCCCGGCACACGGCTGCGGCTGCGCACCGAGGTGCTGGCCGGCACCTGGGAAGCACTGGTCAGCGGGCAGGCCGACCTGGCGATCGGTGTCGGCATCGATCACGCTGCGCCGACGGGCGTGCAGGTCGAGACGCTGGGCACGATGGGCTTCGTGTTCGCCGTTGCGCCGCACCATCCCCTGGCGGCGATCACCGAGTCGATCGGCGACGCACTGCTGGTGCGGCACCGCGCGGTGGCGGTGGCCGATTCGGCCCAGCGCCTGACGCCGCTCACCGTCAACCTGCTGCCCGGGCAGGATGTGTTCACCGTGCCGACGATGCAGGCCAAGCTCGAAGCGCAGTTGCGCAGCCTGGGCTGCGGCTACCTGCCCGAGCCGATCGCCCGCGAGCACATCGCCGCCGGTCGGCTGGTTGCCAAGGCGGTCGAACGCGCACGGCCCCCGGCGACGTTCGGCTACGCGTGGCGGGTGCCGGCCGCGGCCCAGGCCGCTGTCGATGCCGCGGCGGCCGGGACGGCCGTTGCAGCGGCCGCGAACGGCGCCCGGCGAGCGGCCCCGGTGGGTCTCGCGTTGCGCTGGTGGCTGGACCGGCTCGCCCACCCCGCCACACGCCTCGCGTTGCTGGAGCGGCACGCGGGCCCGTGGCCGGCGGGGTATTGAGCCTGCCAGCCGCGCTCGCGATGTCCAGACCGACCGGCCGCTTCGCGCCCTCGCCCACCGGCCCATTGCACGCCGGGTCGCTGGTGGCCGCGCTGGCGAGCTGGCTCGATGCGCGGGCGCACGGCGGCCGCTGGCTGGTGCGCCTCGAGGATGTCGACCTGCCTCGCTGCATTCCCGGTGCCGACGAGTTCATCCTGCTGCAGCTCGCCAGTTGCGGCCTGATCGCCGACGAACCGGTGGTGTGGCAGTAGCAGCGCCACGACCTGTACCTGTCGGCGATGCGACGGCAGCTGATGCGGCACCAGCGCTCGTTTGCGTGCAGCTGCTCGCGTCGGGACATCGAGCAGGCGTGGCTGGCCCGCGGACAGGTTCGCCGCGAGCATGGCGAGCTGGTGTACCCGGGCACCTGCCGACAGGGACTGCACGGCAAGCCGGCCCGGGCGCAACGCCTGCGCTGCACGCAGGAAGACGGCAGCGATCTGGTGATCGCCTGGACCGACCGGCGCCTCGGTGCGATGACGCAGAACGTGACACAGGCCATCGGTGATTTCGTGCTGCGGCGCGCCGACGGCCTGTGGGCCTATCAGCTCGCGGTGGTGGTCGATGACGCCGATCAGGGCATCACGCACGTCGTGCGCGGCGGCGACATGGCCGAGAGCACGCCACGCCAGATCCACCTGCAGCGGCAGCTCGGCGTGCCGACACCGTCTTACCTGCACACCCCGGTGGTGATGGCCGCCGACGGCCACAAGCTGTCGAAACAGAACGGGGCCGCCCCTTTCGACCCGCGCGAGCCGCTGAAGGCGTTGCGCGCTGCGGGCGCGGTGCTCGGCATCGAGGCGCAGGGGGAAACGGTGGCCGACTGGCTGGCCAGCGCGGTGCCGGCCTGGGCGGCTGCGTTCCCGCCCACGCGGCCAGCACTGTCAGGCTGCGCTGATCCGCCGGCGTAGTGCGGTGCGCCACGCGGATCTGTACTGGTCGGGCCTTGCTTGCGAACATTGGCGCCGAAAACGATGCGTTCCACGGCGATGACCCGCGGCAGGGGGCCGGGTGTCAGCATTCGGGTGACAGGCCGAATGGCCGTTCACCCAAAGCAGCCGTGCGGGATGTCCCAAAGCGGTCGGTCGCAGATCACGGCATCGGTTGCGTCCACCAGCACCAACGGGTGGCTGTGCAGCGAGGCAAGATTCGAACTGATACCCAGCGCGGCCCTTGGGGAGAAGCCGTTGTCATCAGAGTATCCGGCACCACCGTCTCTCCTTGGTGTTGCTGACCCAGGACCAACCCGACCCATCGCCTTCGCGCTGCGACGTGCGCTCCAAGTGCCCGTTCGACGATGGCCGGTGAGCGCGTGACCGAGCCACGACATGTCGTCCCAATCATGTGAGGTTGCCAATGCCACCGGGTCTCCCACCGAATCCGGTCCTCTGCGAAGGAAAGGCGCCTTCCCGGCGAGAACCCTCCTGCGTGTCAACCCCTCGCTGGGCGCTACAGTGCCCCATGCACACTGATCGCAAATGCACCCGGCAGGACTTGATTCGAATCGCCTTCGAGGCCATGTCGGAGCGCGGTCTGGCGCCTGACTTCTCGCCCGCCGTCCAGCTCGAATTGGCTGCACTGTCGGGCGCCGCGCACGACGCCGGCCCGGATGTGGCAGACCTGCGGGCGCTGCTGTGGTGTTCGATCGACAACGATGATTCGCTCGACCTGGACCAACTGACTTTCTGCGAGCCGCGGCCGTCGGGTGCGGTGCGCATTCGCGTTGCCATCGCCGACGTGGATGCGCTGGTCGCGCGCGGCTCCGCCATCGACGCGCACGCATGTATCAACACCACCTCCGTCTACACGTCGGCGCGGGTGTTTCCGATGCTGCCCGAGCGTTTGTCGACCGACCTCACGTCGCTCAACTTCAACCAGGATCGTCTCGCGCTGGTCAGCGAGATGGTGGTCGACGCAGACGGCACCATCAGCGAACCCAACGTTCGGAGGGCGCTGGTCCGCAACCGGGCCAAACTGGCCTACGACGAGGTGTCGGCGTGGATCGTTGGCCAGGGCGAGTTGCCTGCCGCGGCGCGTGCCGTGCCGGGCATGGATGCCCAGTTGCGCATGCAAGACGCTACGGCCCAGCGCCTCCGAGCGCACCGGCACGCCCAGGGTTCGCTGGAGTTCGAGACGTTCCAGCCCCGTGCTGTGTTCGACGGCGACCAGGTGGTGGACCTGCGCCAGCAGGTGCAGAACCGGGCGCGTCAGCTGATCGAGGAGCTGATGATCGCCACCAACACGTGCACGGCGCACTTTCTGGCCGAGCGTGGCGGGGCCTCGATCCGCCGCGTGGTCCGTTCGCCGGAACGCTGGCTGAGCATTGTCGAACTGGCACACAAGTATGGTGAATCACTGCCCAAGACGCCGGACTCCAGGGCACTGGAGCGCTTTCTTGCCCGGCGGCACCAGGCCGACCCGCTGCGCTTTCCGGATCTGTCGCTGGTGGTCGTCAAGCTGATGGGCTCGGGTGAGTACGTGGTCGAGCGCCCGGGCGCCGCGCCCATCGGACACTTCGGACTGGCCGAGCGCGACTACACCCATTCGACTGCGCCGAATCGACGCTTCCCGGACCTGATCACGCTGCGGATGATGAAGGCGTTGCTCGCCGGTACCGCACCACCCTACAGCCTGCATGAACTGGAAGAACTGGCACTGCACTGCACCCAGCAGGAAGACGCAGCGCGCAAGGTCGAAAGACGGATGCGCAAGTCCGAGGCCGCGCTGTTCCTGGCGCCGCAAGTCGGCCACGCCTTCAACGGCCTGGTGACCGGCCATGGCGACGCCGGCTCCTGGGTGCGAATCTTCTCGCCGCCGGCCGAAGGCATGCTTGTCGGTCGCCTCCCTCCGCTGCACGTGGGCCAGCAGATTCGCGTCAAGCTCACCGCGACGAACGTGGAGCGTGGATTCATCGATTTCGTCGTGCTCCCTTCCTGAGCCTCGATTGAAGGATCGCGCTTGTTGCTCCGGCCGCGTCTTGGCGATGGTTTGACGGAGACCAACTTGGACGCCCCCGGCAGTGCCTTCCAGAAGTCGATGCGCCTGCTGATGACGCGGCGGTTCGGCACGTTCTGGTTCGCCAGCCTGCTGTCCAATATCGGCACCTGGGCCCAGCAGGTGGCTCAGCCGTGGCTGCTGCTGAGTCTTGGCGCCTCGCCGTTCATGCTCGGTCTCGATTCGTTCGCGCTCGGTGGCCCGGTGTTGGCACTGACGCTGGTGGGCGGCGTGTTGGCCGATCGAGTCAATCGCCGTTCGCTGATCGCCTGGTGCCAGTCGGTTCAGATGCTGTGCCCGACCTTGCTGGTCGTGCTGCTGCTGGGCGGCTCGGTCCGACCGTGGATCGTGATCGCGCTGTCACTGGTGGTGGGGGTCACCGACGCGTTGTCGATGCCTTCTTTCCAGACCATCGTCTCCACGATCGTCGAGCGGCGCCAGTTACCTACGGGTATCGCGCTGAACTCCACGCAATTCAACCTATCGAGGATTCTGGGGCCTTCCCTGGCAGGCGTTCTGATGGCCAGCGTGGGCGCGGTGGGCGCTTTCGCTGTGAGCGCGGTGTCGTACGTGCCGTTCATCGTCGTCGCGCTGTGGATCCTGCCGCGCACGATCGCGCAGAGCGCCGCGCCGGCGGGCGGTTCCCAAGCAGCCCCGTTTGCCGGCGCGCGTGAAGTGATGCAACGACCCGATCTGCGCGGTGCCCTGTTGACCGTGCTGGTGAGCAGCACACTGTGCGCTCCGTTGCTGACCTTTTGCCCCGTGCTGGTGAGAGAGGCCTTCAACGCTGACATCAGCCACTTCAGCCTCACGATGAGCGCGTTCGGCGCAGGCGGCTTGGTGGGCGCGCTGGGGCTCATGGCGACTGACCCAACACGCGATCAACGCGCCGGCAGCTCATGGTTGGCAACCGGCTACGGCGCGATCGTCGTGCTGGCGGCGTTGAATACCTGGGCCTGGGGCCTGCCGCTGCTGTTTGTGTTGGGCGGCCTGTTCATGACAGCCAGCAACGCTTCGGCCAACGCCTACCTGCAATCGATGGCGCCTGTCTCGATTCGTGGCCAGACCGTCAGCCTGTTCATGTTGGCGATGCGCGGCGGTGTCGCGATCGGAAGCCTGCTTACCGGCGCCGCCGTGAGCCTGCTGGGCGTGCGCGAGGCCTTGCTGCTGAACGGTGTCTTGGCCATTGCCGCACAGTTCGCGGTCAGGCGCGCTTGGCTGCGGACGGCAGTCCCAGTGCGGACGGCTGAAGTCGACAGGCGTTGACCACCCCTTGACAAGACCCCGCCGCCCACACGTTCGTCACGACGCTGGGCGAGCTTGCGCCTCTACTGGACAGCCTGACGGAAGTCGCCCTTGAACGACAGCTCACCGGCAGCGTGAGTTCGATCGGAGTGAAGCCGACCATTCCGACGCCTGCGAGTGCCGGAACTCTGCGCCCGCAACACCCGGCAGTCAGCGATTCGAAGCCTTGCTAGTCAGCCGGCAGCGGCAGGCTCAGCACGAAGCAGCTGCCCCCACCCTCGCGCGGTTCGCAGCGCACATGACCGCCGTGGCGTTCGGCGATCTGCTTGACCAGGCTCAGCCCGAGGCCGACACCCCCAGCTTGTTCGGCGTGACCCGGCAGGCGGTAGAACGGCTCGAAGATGCGCTCGCGCAAGGTTTCGGGCACGCCGGGGCCGCGATCACACACCCGCACCTCGACGCCGTGCGCGCCGGTAGCCAGCACGATCTCGACCTCGCCCCCGCCGTAGCGTTGCGCGTTCTCGATCAGGTTG
>JARXKP010000103.1:3325-10918 GCA_030271615.1 Pseudomonadota bacterium | reverse complement strand
CGGTTGCCGAGCTGCGCCAGCACGGTGTCGGGAATGTCGAGCGGGTTCTGCGTCACGAAGTAGACGCCGACGCCCTTGCTGCGCACCAGCCGCACGACGAGTTCGATGCGCTCGACCAGCGCGGTGGGCGCTTCCTTGAACAGCAGGTGTGCTTCGTCGAAGAAGAACACCAGCTTCGGCTGATCGAGGTCGCCGACCTCGGGCAGTTGCTCGAACAGCTCGGACAGCATCCACAGCAGGAAGGTGGAGTACAGCCGTGGGTTGTTCATCAACTGGTCGGCGGCGAGGATGTTGATGACTCCCTTGCCGTCCACTGTCTGCATGAAGTCGGCGATGTTGAGCATCGGCTCGCCGAAGAACTGGTCGCCGCCTTGCTCCTCGATCTGCAGCAGGCCGCGCTGGATGGCGCCGACGCTGGCTGCGCTGACGTTGCCGTATTCGGTGGTGAACTGGCTGGCGTTGTCGCCGACGTGCTGCAGCATCGCGCGCAGGTCTTTCAGGTCGAGCAGCAGCAGGCCGTTGTCATCGGCGATCTTGAACACCAGGCTCAGCACGCCTTGCTGGGTTTCGTTCAGCGCGAGCATGCGCGCCAGCATCAGCGGGCCCATGTCGCTGACGGTGGCACGCACCGGGTGGCCGTCCTTGCCGAACACGTCCCACAACGTGGCCGGGCACGCGGCCGAAGCCGGCAGGTCGAGACCGCGTTCCTTCAGCACCGCGGCCAGCTTGTCGCTGACCTTGTCCGCCTGCGTGATGCCGGTCAGGTCGCCCTTCACGTCGGCCATGAACACCGGCACACCGATCAAGCTGAAGTTTTCGGCCAGCGTCTGCAAGGTGATCGTCTTGCCGGTGCCGGTGGCGCCGGTGATCAGCCCGTGGCGGTTGGCCAGGGCCGGCAGCAGGAAGCATTCGATGGCGCCGTGTTTGGCAACCAGGATCGGCTCGGCCATGGGGCTGCTCCAGGGGGTCTGAGGGGTGGATGGGCGTCTGTGCGCAGGGGCGCGAAGGCAGGCACGTAAAATTGCAGTCTATCCAACAAAACACGGCAGGCCGCGGCACCGCGACGCCTGCGCAGGAGGCGCCATTCCATGGCCGGACATTCCAAGTGGGCCAATATCCAGCACCGAAAGGGTCGCCAGGACGAGAAGCGCGGCAAGATCTGGACGCGCGTCATCCGCGAGATCACCGTGGCGGCACGCCTCAGCGGTGCCGATCTGGCGCTGAACCCGCGCCTGCGGCTCGCGGTCGACAAGGCCAAGGCGGCCAACCTGCCGGCCGACACGGTCAAGAAGAACATCGACAAGGCCACCGGCAACCTCGAAGGTGTGCACTACGACGAGATCCGCTACGAGGGCTACGGCATCGGCGGTGCCGCGGTGATCATCGACACGATGACCGACAACAAGGTGCGCACGGTGGCCGAGGTGCGCCACGTGTTCAGCAAGTACGGCGGCAACCTGGGCACCGACGGCTCGGTGTCGTTCCAGTTCAAGCACTGCGGTCAGTTCGTGTTCGCACCGGGGACCAGCGAGGACAAGGTGATGGAAATCGCCCTCGAAGCCGGCGCCGATGACGTGGTCACCGATGACGATGGTGCGATCGAGGTCATCACGTCGCCGCACGATTTCGAAGCTGTCAAGGCCGCACTGGAAGCGGCCGGCCTCAAGCCCGAGGTCGCCGAGGTCACGATGCGCGCCGAGAACACGGTCGAGCTGTCCGGAGAGGACGGGGTCCGCATGCAGAAGCTGCTCGATGCGATCGAGGACCTGGACGATGTGCAGGCGGTGTTCAACAACGCTGAAATCAGTCCATGAAGGTCCTCGTGATCGGCTCCGGCGGCCGCGAGCACGCGATCGCCTGGAAGCTGCTGCAGTCGGCCAAGGTGCAGACGGTCTATGTGGCTCCGGGAAATGGCGGCACGGGCAGCGACAACCGGCTGCACAACGTTCCGCTGACCGATTTCACCGAGCTGGCCGATTTCGTGGTTCGCGAAAGGATCGCGCTGACGGTGGTCGGGCCCGAAGGCCCGCTGGCCGGCGGCATCGTCGACTTCTTCCGGGCGCGCGGGCTGCGCATCTTCGGCCCGACGCAGGCGGCGGCGCAGCTCGAAAGCTCGAAGGCCTATGCCAAGGCCTTCATGAAGCGCCACCAGATCCCGACGGCCGCCTACGACACCTTCACCGATGCGGCAGCGGCGCATGCGTATGTCGATTCGCACGGCGCGTCGATCGTCATCAAGGCCGACGGCCTGGCCGCTGGCAAGGGCGTGGTGGTGGCGACCACGCTGGCACAGGCGCACGAAGCCATCGACTGGATGCTGGGCACCGACGGTGCTGCTAACACCCTCGGCGTGCAGCACAACGCCGGTGCCGACGGGCAGGCGGTGCCGCGCGTCGTGATCGAGTCGTTCCTCGAAGGCGAGGAGGCCAGCTTCATCGTGATGTGCGACGGCAAGAACGTCGTGTCGCTGGCCACCAGCCAGGACCACAAGCGGTTGCTCGATGGTGATGAAGGCCCGAACACCGGTGGCATGGGCGCGTACTCGCCGGCGCCGGTGGTGACGCCCAACGTGCATGCCAAGGCGATGCACGAGATCATCCTGCCGACGATCCACGGCATGGCGAAAGACGGCGTGCCGTTCACCGGTTTTCTGTACGCCGGCTTGATGATCGACGCGCAGGGCCAGCCGCGCACCGTCGAGTTCAACTGCCGACTTGGCGATCCGGAAACGCAGCCGATCCTGATGCGCTTGAAAAGCGATCTGTTCGTTGTGCTGATGCACGCGACCGGCGGCACGCTCGACGAGGTCGAACTGCAATGGGACCGCCGCGTGGCCCTGGGCGTCGTGATCGCCGCGCACGGCTATCCGTACGCGCCGCGCAAGGGCGATGCCATTCACGGTATCCCCGCCGAAACCGCCGAGGGAATCGTGTTCCATGCGGGCACTGAACTGCGCGACGGCCAACTGGTGACGTCCGGCGGACGCGTGCTGTGTGCCACCGTGCTGGCCGATTCGGTCAAGCAGGCCCAGCCGCTGGTCTATGAACTGCTGCAGCCGATTCGCTTCGACGGCATGCAATACCGGCGCGACATCGGTCACCGCGCCGTCAAGCGCTGAGCCTGAAATGCCCCTTCTGCCGTGAGCACACAAGCCGTCCGAGATTACCTGCTGGGTCTGCAGGGCCGCATCGTCAGCGCTATGGAGTGCGAGGGCGGCCAGCCGTTTCGCACCGACAGCTGGGTGCGCGAGCCCGGGGGGCGGCTGCAGGGCGACGGTGTGTCGCGACTGATCGAGGGCGGTGACCTGCTCGAGCGCGGCGGCTGCAATTTCTCGCATGTGCGCGGCCCGCAGCTGCCGCCCTCGGCGACGCAGCACCGGCCCGAACTGGCCGGCGCGCCGTTCGAGGCGATGGGCGTGTCGCTGGTGTTCCACCCGCGCAACCCGTATGTGCCCACTGTGCACATGAACGTGCGAACGTTCGCGGCGCTGCCGAAGGACGCCGAGCCGGTGGTCTGGTTCGGCGGCGGCATGGACCTGACGCCGTACTACGGCTTCGAGGAAGACGCGAGCCACTTTCACCGCGTCAGCCGCGACGCGCTGGCCGCGTACGGCGACGACAAGTACCCGCGCTTCAAGCAGTGGTGCGACGAGTACTTCTTCCTGAAGCACCGCGACGAGCCGCGCGGTGTCGGCGGGGTGTTCTTCGACGACTTTTCCGAGCTCGGCTTCGACGGCAGCTTCTCGATGATGCAATCCGTCGGCGACGCGATGATGGACGCCTACCTGCCGATCGTGCAGCGCCGCAAGGCCATGCCTTACGGTGAACGCGAGCGCGATTTCCAGGCCTACCGGCGCGGCCGCTACGTCGAGTTCAACCTGGTGTTCGACCGCGGCACGCTGTTCGGCCTGCAGTCGGGCGGGCGCACCGAAAGTATCCTGATGTCGATGCCGCCGATCGTGAAGTGGCGCTACGACTGGCACCCCGAGGCCGGCTCGCCGGAAGCGCGGCTCTACACCGACTTCCTGCGTCCGCGTGACTGGGCTGACTGGACCGCCTCGCCCGCAGGCGCAGGCCACCCGGCTTGAGACGCATTGGCCTGTTCGGCGGCAGCTTCGATCCGGTGCACAACGCGCACCTCGCTCTCGCGCGAGCCGCGTTGCGCGATCTGGCGCTCGACGAACTGCGCTGGATTCCGGCCGGCCAGCCCTGGCAGAAAACGCGCGCCGTGACGTCCGCCGTGCACCGCGAGGCGATGGTCTCGCTGGCGATCGAGGGTGAACCGCGGTTCGTGCTGGAACCCATCGAGCTGAGGCGCCCGGGACCGAGCTACACGCTCGACACGGTCCGGGCACTGCAAGCTGCGAATCCGCACGCGCAATGGTTCCTGATCGTCGGGCAGGACCAGCAGGCTGCTCTGCCGACCTGGCACGGAGCCGATGTCTTGCTCGGGCTGGTGACGCTGGCGGTGGCGCGGCGGCCCGGTGCGTCCGACGCCGTGCCGCAACAGTCGCCCGCGCCCGACGTGGGAACATCGGCTGCCGCGGTTTGCACCGTCGATCTGCCACCGATGGATCTGTCGTCGACCCAGGTGCGGGCTCGCTGCGCAGCCGGCTTGCCGATCGACCAGATGGTGCCCGCCGAGGTGGCGCGCTATATTGACCAGCATGGGTTGTACCGGTGACATCGCCGAACCCGAATCATTTCATCGCAAGCGTCGTGTGACGCACCAGGAGCTGAATGGACATCAAGAAACTGCAACGCGTCATCGTCGATGGGCTGGAAGACGTCAAGGGCCAGAACATCGTCGTGTTCGACACCGAACACCTGTCGTCGCTGTTCGAGCGAGTGATCATCGCCTCGGGCACCAGCAACCGGCAGACGAAGTCGCTGGCCGCCAGCGTGCGCGACGCGGTCAAGCAGGCAGGCTATCCGGTGCCTCGCACCGAGGGCGAGGTCAACGGTGAATGGATCATCGTCGACTGCGGTGCGGCGGTCGTGCACCTGATGCAGCCCAACATCCGCGAGTACTACCACCTCGAGGAAATCTGGGGCGAAAAACCCGTCAAGCTGAAGCTCGACACCGCGCCGAAGAGGCTGGTGAAGGCCGAGGAAGTGCCTGCGGAACCCAAGAAGAAGGCGCCTGCGCGCAAGGTTGCCGCTGCCAGCGAGCCCGTGTCGGTTCCCGCGAAGAAGGCACCGGCTCGCAAGACGAGCGCCGGAGTCGCAGCGCCTGCCGCCACGCGCCGCGCTCCGGTGGCCAAGACAGCGGTCACCAAGACCGCAACCACCGCGAAGCGTGCTGCACCCGTCAAGGCTGGCGTCACGCGCACGGTCGGCGTGAAGAGCGCAACGGCCGTGGCCAAGAAGGCACCGGCCCGCAAGGCGCCGTCGTCGCCCGCTCCACGGGTGGCGAAGAAAGCGCCGGTGAAGGTCATGGCGGTCAACAAGCCGTCGACCAAGAAGGCTGCGACCGCCCGCGCCGCAGCCACCGCAGCACCGCCGAAGCGAGCCCCGGCCAAGAAAGCCCCGCGCGGCGCGTGAAACTGCTGCTGGTCGCCGTCGGTCAGCGCCTGCCCGCGTGGGCCGACGAGGCCTACCAGGACTACGCCAAGCGTTTCCCGCCCGATCTGCGGCTGGAATTGAAAGCGGTGAAGGCCGAGCCGCGCAGCGGCAAGACGGCTGATCAACTGATGGCCGCCGAGGCCGTGCGCATCGATGCCGCGCTGCCCAAGGGCGTGCGCCGGGTCGTGCTCGACGAACATGGTTCGAGGCTGACCACGATGCAGCTGGCGCAGCGTCTCACGGCCTGGACGAACGACGGACGCGATGTGGCGCTGATCGTCGGCGGCCCGGATGGGTTGGCCGCGCCATTGAAGGACAGTGCCGACGAAACCCTGCGCCTGTCCGACCTGACCTTGCCGCACGCCTTCGTGCGGGTGCTGCTGGCCGAAGCGCTTTACCGTGCCTGGACCGTGACCATCAACCACCCGTACCACCGCGAATGAAGCGCCAGAGCCCGATAACGCAGGATCACCCCGCAGCCGCGAACGCGTCCCACGACTTCATCTACCTCGCGTCGCAAAGCCCGCGCCGTCGCCAACTGCTCGAACAGATCGGCGTGCGAATCGAACTGCTGCTGGCCGACGCGTCCGAAGACGCCGAAGCGCTCGAAGCGGAGCGACCCGGCGAGCTGCCGCTGACCTATGTGCAACGCGTCACGCGGGCCAAGCTCGAGGCGGCGAGGCAACGCTTGATTCGGCGCGGCCTGCCGCCGGCACCGATCCTGTGTTCGGACACCACGGTGGCGCTCGGCCGACGTATTTTCGGCAAACCGCTGGACGCAGCCGATGCGGCGGCGACGCTGCGGCAGCTGAGCGGCCGCACCCACCGCGTGATCACCGCCGTCGCGGTCGCGCTCGGGTCGGCCGAGGCGCTGGCGGTCAGCACCTCGCGCGTCAGCTTCACCGCACTCGATGACGCGACCATCGAGCGTTATGTCGCGGGCGGTGAGCCGTTCGGCAAGGCCGGTTCGTATGCGATCCAGGGCGCGGCCGGAGCCTGGGTCACCCGCCTCGACGGCAGCTACACCGGCATCATGGGCCTGCCGCTGCACGAGACCGCCGAGCTGTTGCGAGCCGTCGGCGTGCGCGGGTGAAACTTGTCGCGACGCTGCTGCGGTGCGCTCGCATACCATCGACCGAATGCAAGACATCCTGATCAACTGGACCCCGCAGGAAACCCGTGTCGCGGTGGTCGAGCACGGTGCGGTGCAGGACCTGCACATCGAACGCACGCTGGAGCGTGGGCTGGTCGGCAACATCTACGCCGGTCGCGTGGTGCGGGTGCTGCCGGGCATGCAGTCGGCCTTCATCGACATCGGCCTGGAGCGTGCGGCGTTCCTGCATGTGGCGGACGTGCAGATTGCGGGTGAACTGCCGCGCAGCAGCGTCGGCACCCACACGGGAGGTGCGGCTGCGCCTCCCCCGCCGATCGAGCGTCTGGTGTTCGAGGGCCAGACCATGACGGTGCAGGTCATCAAGGACCCGATCGGCACCAAGGGTGCGCGCCTGTCGACGCAGATCAGCATCGCCGGGCGCTTGCTGGTGTTCCTGCCGCAGGACGACCACATCGGCATCAGCCAGAAGATCGGCTCGCAAGAGCTGCGCGAGCAGCTGCGCGCCCGCATGAACCTGCTCGCGCAACTGCCGGAGGGCAGCGGCCCGACCGGCGGCTTCATCCTGCGCACGAACGCCGAGGAAGCCACTGACGCCGAACTGGCCGACGACATCGCCTACCTGCGCAAGACCTGGGCGGCGATCCGCGAGCGCAGTTTCAAGTCGCCGGCCGGCACCTTGCTGCACCAGGATCTCAGCCTGGTCGAGCGCGTGCTGCGCGATCTGGCGCACGAAGGCACGCAATCGATCCGCATCGATTCGCAGCAGCAGTACGACGCGCTGAAAGCCTTCGGCGAGGCCTTCACGCCGACCTCGGTCAGCAAGCTCGATCTGTACAAGGGCGAGCGGCCGATCTTCGACCTGTTCAACATCGACGAAGAGATCGGCCGCGCGCTGGCCCGGCGCGTCGATCTGAA
>JARXKP010000103.1:0-3225 GCA_030271615.1 Pseudomonadota bacterium | reverse complement strand
GTCGAGATGACCCGCAAGCGCACCCGCGAGTCGCTGGCCCACATGCTGTGCGAGCCGTGCCCGACCTGCGACGGCAAGGGCCAGGTCAAGACCGCACGCAGCGTCTGCTACGACATCCTGCGCGAGATCCTGCGCGAGGCGAAGCAGTTCAACCCGAAGGAGTTCCGCATCATCGCGACGCCGTCGGTTGTCGAAATGCTGCTCGACGAAGAAAGCCAGCACCTCGCCGGCCTGAGCGATTTCATCGGCAAGCCGATCTCGCTGCGCGCCGAGAACGCGGGGTCGCCGGAGCATTACGACATTGTCCTGATGTGATGCTGCGCGGTCCGCGCGCGATTGAACCGATGGAAGTTGCGAGGAGTCGCTCCGGTGCCTGATCTGTCCGACCGCCTGGCGGTGCTGCCGCAGTATTTGCTGCCCAAGAAGTTGATGACCGAGTTCGCGGGCTGGTGTGCCGCTTCCAGGGCCCGGGCCTGGACGAGTCGCGTCATTCCCTGGTTCATTGCCCGCTACGGGGTGAACATGGCCGAGGCGGCCGATCCCTGCGTGGCCAGTTACGCGTGCTTCAACGACTTCTTCACGCGTACCTTGCGCGACGGCGTGCGCCCGCTGGCCGTCGCCGACCTTGTCTGTCCGGTGGACGGTGCCGTCAGCCAGTGTGGAGCGATCGAGGGCGATCGAATCCTGCAGGCCAAGGGCCACTCGTACAGTGTGCGCGCCTTGGTCGGCGGTGACCCTGGACTGGCGGCGCAGGTCGAGCAAGGCGAGTTCGCGACGGTGTATCTCAGTCCCAAGGACTACCACCGCATCCACATGCCGTGCGACGGGCGCCTCGTGCGCATGATCCATGTGCCGGGCGATCTGTTTTCGGTCAACCCGACCACGGCCCGTGGCGTGCCCGGACTGTTCGCTCGCAACGAGCGCGTGGTGTGCGTGTTCGAGTCTTCAGCCCACGGCACCTTCGTGCTCGCACTGGTGGGCGCCACCATCGTGGGCAGCATGGCAACGGTGTGGCATGGCCTGGTGAACCCGCCGAGGCCCGGTGTCGTGCGCGAGTGGCGTTACGAGGATCGATCCGTGTCCTTGCGCCAGGGTGAGGAGATGGGCCGCTTCCTCCTCGGATCGACCGTGGTCCTGCTGTTCGCGAAGGGCGCAGTCCGGTTTCGCGACAACTGGATCCCCGGTCGCGCCGTGCGCATGGGCGAAGCGATGGCCGATGCGTCGCCGAAGCCGTGACCTCACCGGACTGTCGGTCTGTCGATCAGTGTCGAGTGCGGCGTCTGCCACGAGCCGCCGCCGCTGCGGTGAGCCGGCCCGTGCCGATCGTCGGGAATCCGTGATTCCCGACCGCAATTGACCTATGCGCCCGACATCAAGGGCAGGGTGATCTCCGCGACGACCGCGACGATCCGCAGCGTTGCACTCCAGAGGCGATCAAGGGCCAGCTCCCGGCGCTGACCGTGTTTGCCGAAGTGGCTGGGTTCGTGGTGCTCGCCAGCCCTCGATTGCGGGCGTCCGAGGTGAATGCGATCAGGGCGCATCTGCAGAACTTCGCAACGACCTCGGACGAAGGCAAGGCCTTCCATTCGAGTTCCGGCTTCACCGGCATGCGCGATCTGCCGCCCGGATTGACGGAGTCCATGGACACCTGCTTCATCGATGCCGAAGGCCGTTCGGCGACCCGCGGTCCCCTGGTCGACGCGCAGGATCTGCGCTGTGCCCACACGGCTTCGCCACCGGCGCTGCGCGGCCTGGACCTGCGCATCGAGCCTGGCGAGCCGGTGCTTCTGCAAGGCCCGTCGGGGGGCGGCCAATCGACATTGGCTGCCTTGCTGACCGGCCTGCGCCGGCCGCAATCTGGACTGCTGCTGCAGGGACTCGATGCTCGACGCTCGGTGATCAATGGGGCGGCCTGGCGACCGCGGCACCGCAGTTCCACGAGAACCACGTGCTCTCGGGCACCATGGCGTTCAATCTGCTGATGGGCCACCAGTGGCCGGCATCGGTGGGCTTGCTGCCTCGCCTGTGCGCAGCGACATGCGTGGACCCTGCTGGTGATCGCACACCCCTGATCGCTTCGGAGGGGCAGGCGACAGACCGTCCCCAGGACACTCGACTGCACGGACCTGAGGCCGGTCCGTTTCATGAAAATCTGGAGTTGCCGGCGCCCCGCTGAACCCTAGGATCCGACGTGGCATGCTGCCGTGCCGTGCCAACCTTCCGTTCATGAACCGACCCGTCCCGATGAGACCGCTGCTGCTTGCTTGCTTGTGCTGGGTTGTGTCGATCGCTTCGTCGGCATTGGCGATGTCGCCGCCCGATGGCCGGGACGACCTGCGGCCGATCGACGAGGCGCAATGGACGTCGGTTTCAGCTGCTCATCTGCTGCAGCGTGCCGGCTTTGGCGGCCGGCCCGACGAGATCGCCGAGCTGACCAAGCTGGGCCCGCGCGAGGCGGTGCGAAGGCTGGTTCGCTGGCAGTCCGTCCCGGACAACTTCGTGCCGTTCGACGAGTCGGATCTGCACGACCCGGGCCTCGAGCCGTTCCCGGCTTCGCGGCCTGCCACCACCGACGCGGCCAAGCGCGACGGTCAGGCGATCGGCGTGGCGGCCAAGCCCGTGGGCAACAACCGCCGGCTCCAACCCGTCACCAACAAGTTCTTCTACTGGCTGCGCGCAAGCCGGCTCGAAACCCATCGGCTGGCGTATTGGTGGGCGCAGCGCATGCTTGTCTCGCCGCGCCCGCTGCAGGAAAAGCTGGCGCTGTTCTGGCACGGGCATTTCGCCACCAGCGAAGAGAAGGTGCGCGACTACCGCAAGATGCTGAAGCAGAACATGCTGTTCCGCGAGAAGGGCAACGGCCACTTCCGCGAACTGATGATCGGTGTGGCGCAGGACCCGGCCATGCTGGCTTTCCTGGACGCCGGCGTGAATGTGAAGGGCGCCCCCAACGAGAATTTCGCGCGCGAGATCATGGAAATGTTCACGCTCGGCGTGGGGCACTACAGCGAGCAGGACATCCGCGAAGCGGCCCGCGCCTTCACTGGCTGGAACGCCACGGACCTGCAGTTCACCATCGACCCGACCCGCCACGACGAAGGGATCAAGCGGGTGCTCGGGCGTGAGGGGCCGCTCGACGGCATCGACGTGATCGACACCCTGCTGGCGCAGCCGGCGGCGGGCGAGTTTCTCGCCGGAAAGATCTACACGTATTTCGTGCGTCAG
>JARXKP010000102.1 GCA_030271615.1 Pseudomonadota bacterium | reverse complement strand
CCATCGGCAAAGCAGATGAAATTTCATATTCATATGCCCATCCTCGTGAAACTCAAAGTGACCATTACCAAGTGCTTCCTCGGCGTGACCCTCCTGAGCATTTCTTTTTGGGCTGCAGCAACGGATACGCTACCGAATTTGATTGTCAGGATCAAACCTTCTGTTCTGGCCGTGGGCTTCTATCAAGAAACTCAGAATCCGCGGTTCGGATTCAGCGGTACTGGTTTCGTAGTAGGTGACGGGCACCTGTTGGTCACGAACGCACACGTCGTAGAGCGTGCAACCGTCACTATCGACGACGCGAGCTTGGTCGTTCATTCACTAGGTGGATCAGGTCAAGCCGGGATTCGCCGCGCCGAAGTCATCTATGTGGACAAGGCTCACGACTTGGCGTTGCTGCGTTTCGATGGCAGCCTGCTACCTCCTGTCGAACTCGGCAAGACCGATCTGATTCGCGAAGGTCAGTCGGTGGCGTTCATGGGTTTTCCCCTCGGCAACGCGCTCGGCCTGACCCCAGTCACACACCGCGGCATAGTGTCGGCCATCACGTCTGTGGCGCTACCAAGCCCGACCTCGCGCCAACTCGATAGTCGAGCCATCAACCGCATCAAAGAAGGTGCTTTTGAATTTATCCAACTCGATGCAACCGCCTATCCGGGCAACAGTGGAGGACCTTTGTTCGACGTTGAAACCGGAACCGTCGTCGGTGTGGTGAACATGGTCGCGCTCAAGGGAACACGCGAATCTGCCTTGACCCACCCATCGGGAATCACCTATGCGATTCCAGTGGAATTTGTCGTGCGCCTGATGACCACTGGATTGCAGAAGTAGCCGCCGTTCATCGGGCGGCAGGCGGCTCCACTCCTTTCCACTGAATCGCCAGGCGACGCATCAGGTCGTAAAGCGTGGGGCGCGTCACTCCGAGAATTTCTGAAGCCTTCACGAGATTTCCGTCGGCGCGCGCAAGGGCGGCCACGATGGCGCCCCGCTCAGCCTTGTCCCGCACGGCGCGCAGGTCAAGTAATGCCTCGCCATCGGAATCGACACCTTGGGTTCTTGGCAGCCCGAGATCCTCGCAGGTGACCCGGTTTCCCTCGGCCATGATCGACACTCGTTTGATGGCGTTCAGCAACTCTCGAACATTGCCAGGCCATCCGTAGGCTTCGATCGCCGCCAACGCGTCATCGGTGTACCCCATCGTGCTGCGGTTCTGCTCGCGCGCAAAGCGCCTCAGGAATGCCTGAGCCAGCAACACCGAGTCACCCTGTCGGGCCCTCAATGGGGGAATGTCGATGACGATCTCAGCAAGGCGATAGTAGAGATCTTGCCGGAATCGGTTGGTCTTGATGAACTCGGCCAGATCCTGGTGGGTTGCGCACACCACTCTCACGTCGACCGGTATCTCGTGCCGACCGCCGAGCCTTTCGATGGTGCGCTCCTGAAGGAAACGCAGCAGCTTGGCCTGCAGCGCCATCGGCAAATCGCCGATTTCATCAAGCATCAGCGTGCCGCCATTGGCTGTTTCGATTCGTCCGATGGTGCTTTTCGATGCGCCGGTAAAAGCGCCCTTTTCATAGCCGAAAAGTTCACTTTCAAGCAGGTTTTCGGGGATCGCGGCGCAATTGATGGCGACGAACTTGCCTGTGCGCTTCGAAGCATGGTGCAACGACTGCGCAAGAACTTCCTTGCCAGTGCCACTTTCGCCCAGAAGCAGCACCGTTGCGTTGCTCGGGGCCACTTTTTCTATGGTGCGGCAGATCCGCAACAACTCGTGATCCCGGGTCATCAACCCGCCCTGCGGGTCGGGCTGCTGCATCTCTCGCAGGCGACGGTTTTCGCTCTGCAGATCGAATAGGCAGAAAGCCCGACTGACGATCAGGTTCAGCATGTCGGGATCAAACGGCTTGGCGAGAAAATCGTAGGCTCCGAGATCAATCGCCCGCAATGCATTGGATTGATCGTTCTGCCCCGTCAACACAATCACCTTCACGTCCGGATTGAGTTCGATCATCTGAGCCAGAAGCTTGAACCCTTCATCGACGGAATCCGGGTTCGGAGGCAGCCCCAGATCCATCGTAACGACAGCGGGCGAGTAGCGGCGAAACTGCGCCAGCGCGCTCGTCCGATCGTCAGCGGTGACGGACTCGAAGCGATCGAGGGACCATTTGATCTGCTTCTGAAGCGCGGGGTCGTCCTCCACAATCAACAGCAAGGGTCGCGTTTCCGATGTCATGGTGATGAGAAAAGGGTAGTGGTTGGCTTTGCTACGGAGCGGACGGATGTCGCGATTAGCAGTTTGTTCGCCAGTGCTGTCTAGCGTACACGCCTCTACCGCCGGGCACGTCTAGTTTGGCCCGCGAGATGTGGCAACAATTGTGGCAAAGCAAGCATTTGTGCGGGCCGCAGCGTGGAGTCAGTGATAGGCATGAGAACCTGGGGTGAAACACCGATGCAGCAAGCAGGCAGTCTTTTCGTGGTCGCGGCACCGAGTGGCGCTGGGAAATCCAGCCTGGTCAAGGCGCTGCTGGAACTGGACTCCCACCTCGGCGTGTCGGTGTCGCACACCACGCGCGCACCGCGGGGCCAGGAACAGGATGGCCGCGAATATCACTTCGTCGACGAACCCAGCTTTCGCTCGAAAATCGCCGCGGGCGATTTTCTAGAATGGGCCGAAGTTCATGGCAATCTTTACGGGACGTCCCGCGACGCCATCGAAACCCGCGTTTCGCAAGGCCACGACGTGGTACTCGAAATCGACTGGCAGGGCGCGCTGCAAATCAAACGACTTTTCCCCAGCGCGGTGCTCGTGTTCATCCTGCCGCCAAGCTGGGAAGAACTCGCGCAAAGGCTGAACCGCCGCGGTGAGGATCACCCGGATGTGATCGCTCAGCGGCTCGCCAATGCCCGACACGAAGTGGCTCAGGCTCGACATTTCGACTTTGTTATCATCAATGCCCTGTTCGAGACGGCAGTTTTCGACCTGAAAACCATCGTCCATTCGCAACGACTGCGTTATGCGGTGTTGCTGAAAAACAAACCGGCCGTCTTCCACGCCCTGGACCTCGATTGAGGTTTTCCAGGGCCATCACGTAACACCTCTGGAGCACCGAATGGCACGCATCACCGTTGAAGATTGCCTCGTTCACATTCCCAACCGTTTTCAACTGGTCTTGGCAGCCACTTACCGCGCACGCATGCTCAGCCAAGGTCACGCGCCGAAGATCGAAACCAAGAACAAACCCGGCGTGACTGCGCTTCGCGAGATCGCAGCGGGTGAGGTAGGCATCGAAATGCTGCGCAAGGTTCCGGTCTGATCGGCATCCGACCTGCCCTTTGAACAAACGGCCCTGTGGGGCCGTTTTTCGTTGCAGCACGCTGCGCTTCATGGCAGTCCAGTGCCGGAGGCAATCAATAAGCGATAAATTCGAGGGATGGGTATCCCGACCATCGAAACCGTCAAAGAGGCTTTCAGTTTCAAAGCCTCGCGGCGGAAACCATCTGCCGAGCCCGTGCCGACCGACGCGGCCGCCGCTTCGTTCGATGCGCTGACGGTCAAGCTCGACTACCTCGACTCGGCAGATATTCGCCGAGTGCGTGATGCCTACCGATTCGCCGACGAGGCGCATCTCGGCCAGTACCGGGCCAGCGGTGAGCCCTACATCACCCACCCGATCGCCGTGGCAGGCCTGTGCGCCGAATGGAAGCTTGACGCCCAGGCGATCATGGCGGCGTTGATGCACGACGCGATGGAAGACTGCGGCATCACCAAGGCCGAATTGATCGAGCGCTTCGGTGCTCCCACGGCCGAACTCGTCGACGGGCTGACCAAGCTCGACAAGTTGCAGTTCTCGACCCGCGAGGAGTCCCAGGCCGAGTCGTTCCGCAAGATGCTGCTGGCGATGGCGCGCGACGTGCGCGTGATCCTCATCAAGCTCGCCGACCGTCTGCACAACATGCGCACGATGGAGGCGATGGGCCCGGACAAGCGGCTGCGCATCGCACGCGAAACACTGGACATCTATGCGCCGATCGCACACCGCCTCGGGCTGAACCAAACCTACCGCCAGCTCCAGGAACTGTCGTTTCAGCACCTGCAGCCATGGCGGCACTCGGCCTTGTCCAAAGCCGTGTTGAAGGCCCGCGGCAACCGCCGTGACGTGGTCGAACGCATCCAGCGCGATGTCGAGAAATCGTTTCTCCAGGCCAAGTTGAAGGTCCAGGTCTTTGGCCGCGAGAAGACGCTGTTTTCCATCTATCGAAAGATGCGCGAAAAGCATCTCAGCTTTGCCCAGGTCAGCGATATCTTCGGCTTTCGCATCGTGGTGTCCACGCTGCCCGAGTGCTATCTGGCGCTTGGCGTGCTGCACCAGTTGTACAAGCCGCTTCCGGGGCGATTCAAGGACTACATCGCCATTCCGAAGGCCAATGGCTATCAATCGCTGCACACGATGCTGGTGAGCCCGCTCGGTACGGCGGTGGAGTTTCAGATCCGCACGGAACCGATGCACGCTGTCGCCGAGAAGGGAATCGCTGCGCACTGGACGTACAAGACCAAGGGCAACGGGCCTTCACACGCCCAGGAAGCGCAGCGTCTCGGCGCGATGTGGTTGCAGTCGCTGATCGACATCCAGGACGAGACCCGCGACGCGACCGAGTTCCTGGAGCACGTCAAGATCGATCTGTTCCCTGACGCGGTGTATGTGTTCACTCCCAAGTCGAAGATCCTCGCCCTGCCCCGCGGCGCCACGCCGGTCGATTTCGCCTATGCCATCCACTCCGATGTCGGTGACCACTGCGTGGCAGCCAAGGTCAACGGACAGCCGGTCGCCCTTCGCACCGAATTGCGCAGCGGCGATGTCGTCGAAGTCGTGATCGCTCCGGGCGCCCGGCCGAATCCAGGCTGGCTGAACTTCGTTCGCACCGGCCGTGCGCGGTCGAAGATCAGACACCACCTGAAAACCATGGAGCAGGAAGAATCGCAAGACCTCGGCGCAAAGATGCTCGCCCAGGCCCTGCGCGCCGAAGGTCTGGCGATGCCGCAAGACGACGGCAGCGGGGCACTCCCGCAGATCTGGCCGCAAATCCTGCGCTGGAGCGGCAACCGAAACCGCGAAGAATTGCTCACCGACATCGGCGTCGGGCGAAAGATCGCTTCCATCGTGGCCAAACGCCTGGCGCGGCTGCTGACTGAACACGGCGTGCGACCCGATGCGGTGACGTTGACCCTCGGCCGCTATGGCGCCGACGAAGCCGCGCCCACGCAAGGCATGGTGCTGATAGATGGCAGCGAAGGGGCCACGATCCAGCTGGCGACTTGCTGCCGGCCGATTCCAGGTGATTCGATCCTGGGTTACCTGGGCCGCGGTGAAGGCCTGTTGATCCACACCACCGAATGCACAGTAGGCAAGCGCTTGTTCGGGCGCGACAGCGAAGGCTGGCTGAGCGTGGACTGGGCCGAGCAGCCAACGCGCGCATTCGAAACCGGCGTTTCCCTGTTGTTGCAGAACGGGAAAGGCGTACTGGCCGAAGTGGCCACGGCAGTCGCGGCCGCCGAAGCCGACATCACCCACATCGACATGGGCGATCAGGCCGCAGCCGAGACCGCCGAGTTGAAGATGGTCTTGGCGGTTCGGGATCGCCTGCACCTGGCCGAGGTGATTCGAACGTTGAAGCGTTCGACGGCGGTGCTTCGCATCAGCCGCGTCAAGCCCTGAGAGAAAGCGTCCTTCAGTTCGCGCTGGCGCGAGCGGCGGGGTACTGCACCGACAGCACTTCGACAAGATCGATGCCAGCCGGAGTCTGGACACGCACTTCATCGCCCACTCTGGCGCCGAGCAACGCGCGCGCCATCGGGGCGATCCAGCTGATTTCCCCCGCGGAGCTGTCGGATTCGTCAACACCCTTGATCGTGATCGTTCGCTCCTCGTCGCGAGAATTCACATAGCGCACGGTGGCGCCGAAAAACACCTGATCCGCACCCCGGTGCACCGACGGATCGACGACCTCGGCGATGTCCAGCCGCTTCGAGAGAAAACGGATGCGGCGATCGATTTCGCGCAGCCGCTTCTTGCCGTAGAGGTAGTCGCCATTCTCGGAACGGTCGCCGTTCTTGGCCGCCCACGACACAATATCGACCACCTTGGGACGCTCGACGTCCAGCAGGCTCAGCAGTTCGGCGCGCAGCGCCGCATAGCCCGCCGGCGTCACGTAGTTCTTGACGCCGACCGGCATCGAAGGCAGCACCCCCGACTCGTCGTCGTCCTCGGCGTCGTCAGACTCTTTGGTGAAGGCTTTGCTCATGAAATGCCTGCCTGATTTGAAGCGTGCGTCGCACAGCACGGACGAGGCGGCGACGAGATGTAAACAATAGTAAGGGCAAACTTGCGAGGCAGGACATCACCATGCGTGCCCTAGACTGACCGCTGCCGCCGCACCGGGACATGAATATTGCTTCACCGGTGTGCCCTTACGCCGTGTCGGCAAGTCGAGAACGGACTGTGATCGCATGACCCTCTCTCAATTGACCTTGATTCTCCGAGCCCGATGGCGTTCAGCGTTCATCGTGTTCGTCCTGGTCGTCGGACTCGTCGTGGCCTTCACCCTGACCCAGAGCAAGACGTACACCGCCACGGCTGCGGTCGTCCTCGACGTGAAGTCGCCCGACCCCATCGCCGGCATCGTGCTTCCCGGGATGAACGTGTCCGGCTACATGGCAACCCAGGTCGATGTCCTGCAAAGCGAGCGCGTGATGCTGCGCGCCATTCGTGCACTGCACATCGACGAAGACACCGATTTTCGCGCCGCATGGCAGCAGCAGACCGAAAGCCGAGGCAACTTCAACGCCTGGTTGGCTGATGGTTTGGGCAAGAAGCTGGACGCGAGACCGGGGAAGGATTCGAACGTCATCCTGGTGTCGTACACGTCCCGCGACCCGCAGCTGGCTGCACGCATTGCCAACGCCATCGTCAAGTCCTACATCGAGACGACGCTCGAGTTGCGCACCGAGCCCGCCAAGCAGTTCAATGCCTTGTTCGACGAGAGCACCAAAGAGCTGCGCGAATCGCTGGAGGTCGCCCAAACCCGGCTGTCCAAATTCCAGCAGAAGAAAGGCATCGTCGCCACCGACGAGAGACTCGACATCGAAAACGCCCGCCTGTCCGAGCTGTCAACGCAACTCGTGGAGCTGCAGGCCGTCGCCAACGACTCTCGCAGCAGGCAGAACCAGGCGGCTCGGATGGCCGATCAGATGCAGGAGATCGTGACCAATCCGATGGTCGTCTCACTCACCTCGGACCTGTCGCGCCAGGAGGCGCGGCTGAACGAAATCAGCGAACGCTACGGTTCGCAGCACCCGCAGGTTCAAGAACTGCGCGCGAGCATCAAGCAGATGCGGGACCGGTTGGCGCTCGAGAAGAGTCGCATCACCGGCAGCCTGACAGCCAACAACTCCGTCAATCAATCGCGACTCGAAAACCTGCGCAACGCGCTGGACGCCCAGAGAAACAAGGTGCTGCAGATGCGAGGCCTTCGCGACGAGGCCGCCGTTCTGCAGCGTGATGTCGAAAACGCCCAGAAGGTGTACGACGCTGGCTTCGGCAAACTCAGCCAGAGCACCCTGGAAAGCCAGGCCACGCAGACCAATGTGTCGGTGGTCAAGGTCGCGACCGAGCCGCCCTTCCCGTCGTCGCCTCGCGTGATGCTCAACCTGACCGTCGGGCTCCTGCTCGGCCTCGTCCTGTCGATCGCCACGGCTGCGCTGCGCGAAGTCCGCGACTGGCGCCTTCGCAGCGAGGCCGATGTCACCGACGCGATGAAACTACCGCTGCTCGGTGTCGTGCCGGATCGGCGCAGCGGCAAGCTCCCGCGCGAAGCCCGTTCGCTGCGCGCCGTGGCCGAACGCGTGCTGGGCCGCCCCTCCCTGATCAGCAACTGAGCATCCATGCGCGGCATTCGCCCGAACGGGCTCCCATCCCTCACTTCTGCACCGTCGAACGAGCCGGTGGACGACAAGGGCGATCGCGTGCTCGATCGATCCATCGGTGACTTCATCCGCCAGGTTCGCGACCTCAGCGAAGCACAGGTCGAGCAGATCCTCGGTCACCAGCGCGCGCATGGCATCCGCTTCGGCGAGGCTGCGGTGGCGCTCAAGCTCGCGACTCGCGACGACGTCCTGTGGGCGCTGTCACAGCAGTTCCATTACCCCTACGCGCCCGGTGACGGCGCCACCTTCAACTCTGAACTGATCGCGGCGGTCGATCCTTTTCACAGTCAGACCGAATCGTTCCGGAACATTCGCAGCCAGTTGATGCTGGGCGCCATGGCACCCGATCAGCCGAGGCGCGCACTGGCAGTGCTGAGCCCGAACGTCGGTGATGGCAAGAGTTTTTTCGCAGCCAATCTGGCGGTGGTCTTCAGCCAGCTGGGCGCGCGAACACTGCTCATCGACGCCGACATGCGCACACCCCGGCAGCACGTCCTGTTCGGACTGCCCAACGATTACGGCTTGAGCAGCATCCTGTCCGGACGCGCCGAATCGAACGCTATCCACATGTTGCAGGACCTTCCCAGCCTATTCGTGTTGCCGGTCGGCACCCTGCCGCCGAACCCGCTCGAATTGCTGCAGCGGCCCGCGTTCGGCCTGCTCATCAATGAACTCCTCGGCAAGTTCGACCACGTCGTCGTCGACACGCCGTCGAGCACGCACGGCGCCGATTGCCGGGTGCTGGCAGCCAAGTGCGGGGTCGCGATGATCGTTGGGCGACGCGGCACGACGCGCATGAAGTCGCTGCATGGCCTGGTCGGCGAAGTCACCCGCGGGCCGGCGAAGTTTGCCGGAGTGGTCATCAATGACCATTGAGTCGGCACGCACCGTTCTGGTGGTCATTCCCACGCTGAACGAAGTTCGCACCTTGCCCGACGTGGTGCGCTCGCTCTGCCAGGACCTGCCGGCCCATGCGCGGGTGACCCTGGTGGTGGCCGACGGCGGCAGCACCGATGGCACCGTGGAACTGACCCGTCGAATGAGCGAGGCCGATCCGGCACTGCACCTGCTGGCCAACCCGCGGCGCATCCAGAGTGCGGCCGTCAATCTCGCCGCGCAGGTGTTCGGCCGGGAGGCGGATGTGCTCGTTCGCTGTGATGCGCATGCGCACTATCCGGTCGGCTTCGTGCGCCAGTTGCTGGAGACACTCGACCGCACGCAGGCCGATGCCGTGGTCGTCCCCATGGACTCCTCCGGGGCGACCTGTTTTCAACGGGCGGTGGCCTGGGTCTCGAACACCTGGGCCGGCACCGGCGGCTCGGCGCATCGCGGCGGACGGCGCAGCGGCTTCGTCGATCACGGGCATCACGCCGCGTTTCGCATGTCGTCGTTCCTGCGTGCAGGTGGCTACGACGAGAGCTACACCCACAACGAAGACGCCGAACTGGACTGTCGGCAGCGCAAGTTCGGCAGCAAGGTGTACCTGGACGCCGAGATTCGGCTGGGTTACCACCCGCGTAACACGGTTCGAGGGCTGGCGAGGCAGTATTTTTCGTACGGCAAAGGGCGCTCACGCACGGTGAGGCGCCATCCGGGTTCGATGCGCGCACGTCAGCTGGCGCTGCCAGCCAACCTGGTGATCTCGGCATTGGCCGTTGCATTGGCGCCGATGTATCCGCTGGCGCTGGCCTGGCCGATCGCCTATGGGGCGGCGCTGGGGTTCACGTCCGTTTCAATCGCCTGGCAGCAGCGGTCCGTGTGCGGCCTTCTCAGCGGTTTCGCGGCAGGCACCATGCATGTGTGCTGGGCTGCCGGGTTCTTGTCGGGGCTTGTCTTCGTGCGGGAATCGGCCTGGCAGCCGGAGCTCGCTTCCGTGCGCGCCTTGAGCCCCGGCGGGCGCGTGACACCATGACCGATCGACGTGCGCTCAGCGTGCTTGTGGTGGATCCGTCGCTGTTCACCGCGCCCTACGATGCCGCGCTGACCGAAGGCCTGATCGCAGCGGGCGTCAACCCGATCTGGGTCACCCGGCCGACACGCGCGGGAGATCGGCAGGAACTGCCGGTCGAGCGCACCGACCCGTTCTTCTACAAGCGTGTCGACGAGGCCACGTGGCTGCCTGCAAAGCTCAAGACGTTGGCCAAGGGTGCGGCGCACCTCGCCGGATTGATCACGCTGCTCCGAAAGATCAGGACGGACCGGCCCGACGTCGTGCACTTCCAATGGACCGTGGTGCCGCCGCTTGATGCGCTGGCGATGGCCTTGATTCGACGCTGGTGCCCGCTCGTGCTCACCGTGCACGACACCGTGCCATTCAATGGCGAGCGTCTCTCGTTCCTGCAGAACCTCGGGTTCGACCTGCCGATGCGGCTGGCGCATCGCGTGATCGTTCACACCGACAGCGGCCGCCAGACCTTGATCGCGCGCGGCATACCGCCCGAAAAGATCGCCACCATTCCCCACGGCGCGCTGCAGCTTCAGGTGCCGCTGCCGCCGCGCACCGAGCGACCGGACGGGCGCTACAGCTTTCTGCTGTTCGGCGAGATCAAGCCCTACAAAGGAGTCGACGTGCTGGTCGAGGCCGTCCATCGTTTGCCCGATGAGGTCCGCCGCCAGACGCGTGTCGTCATCGCGGGCCGTCCACGCATGGATCTGGCGCCGCTCGAAGCGCGAATCGCGGCGCTCGGCCTCGCAGACACGATCGAGTTGCGGCCGCAGCGCCAAAGCGAAGAGGCCATGGCGGCACTCTTCGTCGAGGCCGACAGCTTCGTGTTTCCGTACCGCCAGATCGATGCGAGCGGCGTCTGGTTTCTGACCCAATCGCTGGGCCGCTGGATGATCGCGAGCCGCGTCGGAATCTTTGCGGCCGACCTCGCCGAAGGCCGACAAGGCGTGCTCGTACCACCCGGAGATGCGGCCGCCCTGGCGGCGGCAATGGCGCACGCCGTGCG